>JBKHHU010000136.1:0-9704 GCA_046539045.1 Phycisphaerae bacterium | reverse complement strand
CGCAAGGACGAATCCGGTGTGTGGGCGATTCATACCCTCAAGGACAACGAAACCATCGCCCGGCTGGCCAATGGCATCAAGCGGTTCAAACTGCCCGACGAGCACAACTTCATCAAACTTTATCGGGAAATGGCCGAGAAGGGCAATTCTACGTCTGAGCAGTTCTCCGGCCATGCCCATCTCGCGAACATCTATGAGAACCGTCGCCAGTACCCAGAGGCTGTAAAGCACTGGAAGGAATGCCGGGAACTGCGCCCGAATGATGAATCGGTCCAGCGAAAGCTGGAGCAGCTGACCGGAAACTGGGGCCATTTCGAGTCGATCGGCACGCAGCAGGCGGGTAAGGGCGCGACGGTCGAATTCCGCTTCCGCAACGCCGAGAAGGTGACCTTCGAGGCCTATCACGTCAAAGTCGATAAGCTGCTGGACGACGTGAAAAACTATCTGCGCTCTGAGCCCAAGGAACTGGACTACGACCTGATCCGGCTCAACCAGACCGGCTACCGGCTGGTCTACAGGGATCAGGATCAATACATCGGGAAGAAGGCCGCAGAGTGGTCAAAGCCACTCGAGCCGCTTCCGCATCACTGGGACAAACGCGTCACCGTCCAGACACCCTTGAAGGACGCCGGTGCGTATCTGCTGGTAGCGAAGATGCCCGGCGGGAACACCACGCGTGTTCTTCTGTGGCTGGCGGACACCGCCATCGTCAAAAAGCCGCTGGACGGCAAGAGCTACATCTTCCTTGCCGACTCCCAAACGGGTGAGCCACTGGCAAAGGTCGACGTGGATTTCTTCGGGTTCCGGCAGAAATGGCTGAACAAGGAAGCCGTGTACGATGTCGATACCCGCCGTTTTGCCCGCACAACCGACCAGAACGGGCAAATCGTCGTCGATCGGGCAGACGGGAACAACGAATACCAGTGGATCATCACCGCCCGTCGCGGGGGCAAACCCACCTACGTCGGCTATACCGGTCTGTGGGGTTCCAACTGGTACGATCGGGAATACAACCAGGGCAAGACGTTCGTCATGACCGATCGTCCGGTCTACCGGCCCGGGCAGACGGTCAAGTTCAAGTTCTGGGTCAACACCGCAAAGTACGACCGTGAGGGCAAGAGCGAATACGCCGGCCAGAGCCTGACCGTCCGCTGTACGGATCCGAGGGGCCAGGAGCTGTTGAGCAAGCAGTTCGTCGCCGATGAATTCGGAGGCGTCCACGGCGAGATCGAACTCGGCGAGGAAGCGACGCTGGGCGTTTATTCGCTCTCGCTCGCCCACGCGCCGCACGGGGGCAGCACGTTCCGCGTGGAAGAATACAAGAAGCCCGAGTACGAGGTCACCATCGAGGCCCCCGAAGAGCCGGTCATGCTCGGAGAGACCATCAAGGGCAAGGTCAAAGCCGACTACTACTTCGGGGCGCCGGTGGTCAATGCGCAGGTGACGTACAAGATCACCCGCACCGAGTTCGAGAATGTCTGGTACCCGTGGGACCCGTGGGACTGGTATTACGGACGCGGGTACTGGTGGTTCGCCTACGAGTATCACTGGTATCCCGGTTGGGACAACTGGGGCTGCAAAGCGCCTGCTCCATGGTGGTGGTATCACTGGGGATGGCGGCCCCAACCGCAGCCGGAACTGGTCGCCGAGGTGGAAGGGGCCATCGGCCCGGACGGGACGGTCGAGTTCGAGATCGATACATCGCTGGCCAAGGCGGTCCTAGCCGACCGCGACCACAAGTACCGCATCGAAGCGGAGGTGACCGACGAGTCCCGGCGGACGATTGTCGGGACCGGAGAGATCATCGTCGCGCGCCGGCCTTTCAAGGTCTACAGTTGGATCCACCGCGGGTACTACCGCGTGGGCGACGTAATCCAGGCCAGCGCTTCTGCCCGGACCCCGGACGACAAGCCCGTCGAAGGCGAGGGCACGGTCACGCTCTACAGCATCACCTACAAGGATGCCAAACCCGTCGAGAAAAAGGTGGAGAGCTGGGATGTCGAAACCGACGCTGATGGAATCGCCAAGGTCAAGGCGAAGGCAGCCAAACCCGGCCAGTACCGCATGAGCTTCAGGATCACCGATCGGAAGGGGCATACCGAAGAAGGTGCCTACATCTTTACCGTCATGGGCGAAACTGCCAAAGCGGAGGACTTCCGGTTCACCGATCTGGAACTGATCCCGCAGAAGCGCAATTACGAGCCTGGAGAAACCGTCGAACTGCAGATCAACACCAACCGCCCGGGCAGTACGGTCCTGCTGTTCGAGAAACCGGTCAACGGCGTGTACAAGATGCCTCGACTGCTGAAGCTGGACGGCAGGAGCACCGTGGAGCAGATGGAGATCGCCAAGCGCGACATGCCCAACTGCTATGTGGAGGCGGTGACCGTCCATGACGCGCAGGTTTACAACAAGATCCGCGAGATCCACGTTCCGCCCGAAAAACGCGTGCTGAACGTGGAAGTCACCTCGCCCAGCAAGGATTACAAGCCCGGTGAGGAAGCGACGCTGAAGGTCAAAGTCACCGACCACACCGGCGAACCGTTCCAGGGCTCGACTGTCCTGACGCTGTACGACAAGGCCGTCGAGTACATCTCCGGCGGGTCCAACGTCCAGCCGATCAAGGAGTTCTTCTGGAAGTGGCGCCGACGTCACTACCCCAATACCCAGTCCAGCCTGAGCAAATCCAGTTCAAATCTGCTGAAGAAACGGCAGACCGGCATGCAGTGGATCGGCGCCTTCGGCGCCACCCTCGCCGATGACATAACCGCTGGGGCCAATCCGGTAGATGGAGATGTGGGACTCATTCAGAGTCAAAAGGGGCGGTTCAGGACGTCCGCCGGCGGGTTTGTCAAGGAATTGGAAGAAGTCCAACCCGATTCCCCCATGCCCTCCGCAGAGCCCGGCGGAGCGAAGCAGAAAGGACAACAAAACGCTGATAACGGCAAGCAGATGCAGGAAGCGACGGTGCGAACCCGGTTTGCCGATACCGCCCTCTGGAAGGCCGAGCTTCAGACCGGAAAGGACGGCACGGCCGAGGTCCGGGTCGTCATGCCCGAGAACCTGACGACCTGGAAAGCCCGCGTCTGGGCAATGGGTCACGGCACCCGCGTCGGCGAAGGCACCGCGGAGATCATCACCACCAAGAACCTGATCGTCCGCCTGCAGGCCCCGCGATTCTTCGTGCAGGCCGACGAGGTCGTCATCAGCGCCAACGTCCACAACTATCTCAAGCAGGCCAAGAAGGTCCGCGTCTCGCTCGAACTGAACGGTGATACGCTGGAACCGATGCGCTCCGAATCCGAGGCCCACACGATCCGCCAAGCAGCCGAGAAGGGCATCACAGGCGAATTCCAGCCCGCGATGACGCGTGAAGTGCTCGTCAAGGCCGACGGGGAAACCCGCGTCGACTGGCGGCTGAGAGTAATCCAGCCGGGAACGGCGACGCTTACCGTCAAGGCCCTGACTGACGAAGAATCGGATGCGATGCAGATGAACTTCCCCGTGCTGGTCCACGGGGCGCCGAAGATGGACAGCTTCAGCGGGGTCATCCGGCCGAAGGAGACCGGCGACGTGATCGCGTTCAGGATTCCGGAAAAGCGGAAGCCCACCGAGAGCCGGCTGGAATTGCGGTACAGTCCGACGCTGGCCGGTGCGATGGTCGACGCGCTGCCGTACCTGGCCGAGTACCCCTACGGCTGCACCGAACAGACGCTCAACCGGTTCATTTCGACGGTTGTGACGCACAAGCTGCTGCTGGACCTCGGGCTGGATCTGGACGAGATCCGCAAGAAGCGGACCAACCTCAACGCCCAGGAAATCGGCGAGGATGTCAAGCGGGCCCACGATTGGAAGCGTTTGATCGGCAAGAAACGATGGGACGGCGAGAACTGGGTCCCGCGGAACCCGGTGTTCGACAAGGAAGAAGTCAAACGGATGGTCACCGCCGGCCTGGAACGCCTGAGGAAGATGCAGAACGCCGACGGCGGGTGGGGCTGGTTCAGCGGATGGCAGGAACGATCCTACCCGCACACGACCGCGGTGGTCGTGCACGGGCTGCTGCTGGCCAAGAACAGCGATCGGCCGGTCGATCCGCAGATGCTGCAACGCGGGATCGACTGGCTGAAGCAGTACCAGGCCGCCGGGGTCGACCGCCTGCAGGAGGCGGAGAAGGCCGAGAAGAAACGATACGCCCACAACCTGGACGCCTTGGTCTACACCGTGCTGGCGGAGGCGGACACGGCCGACGAGGACATGAACGAGATGGCCCGGTTCCTCTACCGTGACCGGACGAAGCTGAGCGTCTACGCGCTTGCGATGATCGGCGTCGCTTACCACGAGACGAACCACGACGAGCGGCGGGACATGGTCCGGCGGAACGTCGAGCAGTATCTCGTGCAGGACAACGAGAACCAGACCGCCTATCTCAAGATGCCCAATGGCGGGTACTGGTGGTACTGGTATGGCAGCGAGATGGAAGCCCACGCATGGTATCTGAAGCTGCTGGCCCGGACCGATCCGAAGAGCAAGAAAGCGTCCCGGCTGGTGAAGTACCTCATCAACAACCGACGGCACGCGACGTACTGGAACTCCACGCGCGACACAGCCTACGTGATCGAGGCGCTGGGCGAGTATATCCGGGCCTCCGAGGAAGGCCAGCCGGACATGACCGTCAGCGTGTTGCTGGACGGGAAGGAAGTCAAGAAGGTGCGCATCGACAAGAACAACCTGTTCACCTTCGACAACAAGTTCGTGCTGACCGGCAAGGATGTTACCGGTGGGAAGCACAAACTGGAGATCGTCAAGAAGGGCACCGGCCCGCTGTACCACAACTTCTACGCCAGCTACTTCACGCTGGAGGATTTCATCACCCACTCCGGGCTGGAGATCAAGGTCCGACGGGACTACTACCGGCTTGAGAAAGTGGACAAGACCGTCAAGGCCGAGAGCCATTCCGGCGGGGTGTGGGACAAGAAGGTGGAGAAGTACAAGCGGATCCCGCTGAAGAATCTCTCGCAGGTTACCAGCGGCGACCTGGTGGAAATCGAACTGGTGATCGAATCGAAGAACGATTACGAGTACATCATCTTCGAAGACATGAAACCGGCAGGCTTTGAGCCGGTGCAGGTCCGCAGTGGGTACACCGGCAACGAGATGGGCGCGTACGTGGAGTTCCGCGATGAGAAGGTGGCGTTCTTCGTACGGAAGCTCGCCCGCGGGAAGCATTCGGTCAGCTACCGGATGCGGGCGGAGATTCCGGGCAAGTTCAGCGCCCTGCCGACACAGGCCGGCGCCATGTACGCTCCGGAACTGCGGGCCAACTCTGACGAGATCAAGGTGCGGGTCGTGGATCGTTGATTCGTTGGTTCGTTGATTCATTACTTCGTGAAGGTTGGCGGGTCTCCTGACCCGCCAACGGGGCAGAACAGTCCGCGATGACAACCCGCAACGTGGTGGGTCGGGAGACCCACCACGCCTGTCGTTTCGTTCGCATTAACGAATTGACGATTCAACGAATTCACGAGTCCGCGAATCAACGAACCAACGAAGTAACGTATCACACCTCGTCCTGTTCGATGCACACGTCGCGGTAGAACCCGTCGGTATCGCGCAGTTCCTCGTGGGTGCCTTTCTGGCTGACCTTCCCTTTTTCCAGCACGATGATCCGATCGCAGGTGCGGGCGGTCGCGATCCGCTGGGTGATGATCAGGCTGGTCCTGCCTTCGAGCACGTGATCCAGCGTCTTTCGAATCTTCGCTTCGGTTGCGGCATCCAGCGCACTGGTGGTGTCGTCCAGAAGCAGCACTTCCGGATCGCTCAGAAGGGCGGCTGCGAGGGCCAGTCGCTGTTTCTGCCCGCCGGAGAGGCTGATCCCGTTCTCTCCGACTTCGCTGTCGTACCCACGCGGGAGCGACTTGATGAAATCATGCAACTCGGCCCGCTTGGCTGCGAGCTCGATGTCGTCCAAATCGGCCTCGATGTGCCCGTAACGGATGTTTTCGGCGATCGATCCGCTGAAGACCGTCGGCTCCTGCTGCACCATGCAGATGTGATGCCGCACGCTGGACGGGTCGGCATCCCGCAGATCAACACCGCCGACTCGCACGGCCCCCTCGATCGGATCGTAGAACCGCAGCAGCAACTGGAACAGCGTGCTCTTACCCGAACCCGAAGGGCCCATGATCGCAACCTTCTCTCCGGTCTCGATTCGCAGATCGATATCGCGGACCGCGTGTTTGTCCTGCTGATGATACTGATACGAAACATGGTCGAAGTGGATCTTCCCGACCATCCCGTCCATGCTGATGTTGCCCGGAGGGACCTGTTCCTCTTCATCCAGCAGGTGATAGACCCGCCGCAGCACCACCAGGGCACCCTGCACCGCCGTGGCGATGATCGTTATGTGACCGACGGCCATGAACGTGTGCGTCATGGCGCTGATGAAGCCCAGCAACGAGCCGACTTCCATCGTGCCGTTCTGCACCATCCGTACGCCGATGTAGATGACGACGGCCTTGTTCGTTGCGGTCAGCAGCCCCGCCACCAGAGCCAAACCCTGGTTGTACTTCACCATCCGCATCGACAGGCGCAGGTAGTTATGGATCAGACGGGCAAATTTGCGGTTTTCCGTCTGTTCGCGGGCGAAGCTCTTGACGACCTTGATGCCGCCGATTCGCTCGCTGCTGCGGGCATACATTTTTGCCACCAGTCGACGCATTGCGCGGTGGCAACGACGCACAAGAGGCCGGAGGCGGTAGTAGGTGTACGCGTAGAGCGGAAGTGAGATCAGCACCAGCCCGCCCAGCATCCAGTTGAAGTAGAACATGACCGCCAGGCCCACGAGCAACTGAATCACGCTGCTGAGCCCTCGCGGCCCGATGTGTGTCGTCCAGCGATGAATGCGATTGACATCATCCATCACGCGGGAGACGATCACGCCCACCGGCGTCTTCTCGAAGAAACCCACGTGCAGGCTCTGGATCTTCGTGTGCAGGTCTTTCCTCAGTTGGTAGACCAGGCTCTGTCCCGCCCCGATCATCAACCGCTGACGGAGCCAGTGCGTCGTCAGACGGACGATCCAGAGGGAACTGTTTATCGTGAAGAAGAGGATCGCCAGGTTGGTGTAATGCTGCTTGCGGTCGTCCGGGATCGGGTCCCTGCCGCCCAGCAGGACCGAGTCAATCAGGAACTTCCACGTCAGCGAAAAAATGCCCGGAATTATGCTCCAGACAATCGTGCACAGCAGCGCCCAAACCACCAGGTGCCGGGCGTCACACAAGTGCGTGCGCCACATGCGGCGAATGTCCCTGCCGGCCTCGCCGGGGCGGCTGGGCGCCTCGCCGATCAGGTCGTAGATGATGCGATGGACACGGTCGGTATCTCGCCTCATGCCCGGCCCCCTTCCTCGCGCCCAAGCATCTCCTCATACAGGCGGCGGTACAGCCCGTTTTCGATTTTCAGCAGTTGCTCGTGCGTTCCCTCCTCGATGACCGTCCCGTCCCGCATGGCAACGATCTTGTCCGCCCGGACGATGGTCGACAGGCGGTGAGCCACCACGATGCTCGTGCGTCCCTCCAGTACGCGGTGCAACGCCCGCTGGATCAGCATCTCCGAGCGGCTGTCCAGACTACTGGTTGCTTCGTCCATAATGAGGATCATCGGGTCTTTCAGCACGGCCCGGGCGATACTCACTCGCTGCCGCTCCCCGACCGACAGTTGCACGCCTTCGGTCCCGAGCACCGTATCGAACCCGTCGGGCATGTCCATCGCCAATTCGTAGATCTCCGCGACCTTGGCTGCCTCGATGACCTGCTCCCGCGTCGCATCCGTCCTGCCGTAGGCGATGTTCTCGGCGAGCGTACCCTCGAAAAGGACCGGCTTCTGGAGAACCACACCGAACTGCTTACGGAGACTTTTCAGGTCCACCGAACGGATGTCGACACCGTCGATGAGAATCGCGCCCTCGTCCACGTCCCAGTCCCGCATCAGCAGGGCGGTAAAGGTCGTTTTTCCGCAGCCGGTCGGGCCCACCAGCGCGACCATCTGCCCGGGCTCGATCTTGAGCGACAGTCCCTCGTACAACGGCGTGTCCGGTTCATAGCGGAAACAGACCTCGCGGAATTCCACCGCGCCCTGCCTCCGCTTGAGCAGCGGGGCTTCCGGTTCCGAGGCGACCTTCACGTCCTCTTCCAGAACCTCCGCGATGCGCTCCACCGACACGCTGGTTTCGGTCAGTTCCCCGACAATCTGCGTCAGACTCAGGGCCGGCTTCATCGCCATCCAGATGTACATGTTGACTGCCAGCAATTGACCCAGGGTCAACTGCTCCTGGATCACGAGGATCGCGGCGATCGTCACGATGACCGTCGAACCGATCCCGCTGACTCCGTGGCAGAACACTCCCAGGCTCACCGAACCCATTTTGCTTGCCAGTTCGCTGTCCAGGCTCTGCTGAGTCCGGTCGAGAAAGACCTCGGTCTCCCGCGTTTCCTGATTGAAGATCCGCACCTGCCGCACGCCGGCGATAGTCTCGCTCAGGCGACCGGCGATCTGGTCGTACATGTCGCGAAACTCGGTCGTGGCAGAATGGATCCGGCGGGAGAAGAATCGGTATCCCAGCACATAGAGTGTCACGAACACCACCATCGCCAGCCCCAGCCGCCAGGAGATGTAGAAAACATAGCCGAAGCTGAAGAAGAATACGATCGCGTCTACGATGATTCGTACCGTCTCGGCCGTCAGCAGACGCTGGATCCGGTTGACGTCGTCCATCAGCCGAGCGACCACGGCACCGGAACTATGTTCGCTGTGATACTGCATCTGCAGCGACATGATCTTTTCATACATCGCCATTCGAATATCGGCGATGGTCCGCTGGCCTACGCGCATGGCCATCCAGACGTTCACCAACCGCACAACGGCCGCCAGGGCGGGCGCCAGAAAAATGGCAACGGTGATCGGCAATAGCAGACCCCACCTCTCCGGGCCAACCACGTCGTCCATAAGCTTCTGCATCAGCAGGGGCGACAGCAGATTCAGACCGGTGAACAGGACCGTTGCCAGAAGGGCCAGAGCCAACCACTTGCGGTACGGTAGCAGGAATGAGAAAACACGTCGGAGAGAATTCATAGCATGCCCGCGGTCGCCTCCCGGCGGGTGCAGGCTGTCCGCTCCATGGGTCAGTCTCTGTGACAGGGGGCGTACGCCGGCGGGATTTCGATCCCGGTGACAGGCGTTCGCTCCAAATACCCGTTAGGGAATGAACGGCAAGTTGCTGCGACGGGCTTCCACAACCCGCAACTATCCGTCCATACTAATTTGCCCACTCTGCATCGCAACCCCCTGCAGGGCAATTCCCGGGAAATTGGGGTTTTTTCTCACGCCCGCTGGCGGCCGGGCGATCAGAACCCGCAGCACCGTTTGTATTTCTCGCCGCTCCCGCAGGGGCAGGGGCAGGGGGAGTTGCTGCCGATCTTCTTGCGCACCGGTTTCATCAGCTTCCGCATCAACCCACGCACGAGCGAATGATGGTCCGGCAAGCAGACCATCAGCCGGGACAGCTCGGAAAACTCGGGATGAAAGCGCTTGAACCCAGCCGTGCAGTGGGTGTATGCTTCCAGCAAATAACCTGCGCCTGTAGCTCAATTGGATAGAGCATCGGTCTTCGGAACCGAGGGTTGGGGGTTCGAGTCCCTCCAGGCGTG
>JBKHHU010000135.1:0-9722 GCA_046539045.1 Phycisphaerae bacterium | reverse complement strand
GCAGTGCGGGTCGTCCGTCCGCAGCACAAAAGAGGGACAACGAGTGAGGAATGTTCGAAAAGCACTCCGCTCCGGCGAAGTCGTCGTGGGCAGTTGGATCAACACCGCCAGCCCGATCGTGGCAGAGTTGCTGGCAGGGTTGGGCTTCGACTTTCTCTGCGTCGATGCCGAACACTCCGCCGTCAACGAGCCACAGGCCCAGATGCTTTTCCAGGCGATGCGAGCCGGCAACCCCGACTGCGCTGCCCTGGTCCGCCTGCCCGGTCACGATTACCAAACGATCAAGCGGTACATGGACGCCGGAGCCGATGGGGTGGTCGCTCCGCTCATCAACACCGCCGAGCAGGCACGGGAGGTCGTTTCCGCGGTGAAGTACCCCCCGGAGGGGATGCGAGGGGTTGGTTTCTGTCGAGACAATCTCTATGGAGCGAACTTCGACCAGGCCGTCGGCTCAGCCAACGATCGGACCTTGGCTGCGGTCCAGATCGAGCACATCGAGGGCGTGGAGAATATCCACGAGATTCTTGACGTACCCGGGGTCGACGCGGTGTTCATCGGTCCGTACGATCTTTCTGCATCGATGGGGATCGTCAAGCAGTTCGACCACCCGGACATGATCGCCGCGACCGGGCGGATTCTGAAAGCCTGCAAAGAGAAGAACATCATTCCGGGGATTCACGTCGTCCCGCCTCACCCCAATGCAGTCAACCAGCGCATCGACGAAGGCTACCGCTTCATCGCTTACAGCTTGGATATCACCATGCTGGCCGAAGTGGCCGGGAGCGGCCTGAAGAAAATCCGCAGCCACCTGGCCGAGAAACCGTGAGCGGCGATCGGCCGTTGGTTCCTGGCTAGCGCCGCTTGCCTGCTCTCCATCCGGCCCGCACGCCTACGCGGTACCCCTCAATCGCATCTTCCCGGAAACGATCCCGCTGACGCTCCGAGATGAGCGAACGCTTGCACGCCGAGCGGAACCGCAGTTGCAGGCCGATCGCGCGGAAGAACCCCCGTCCGATCGTACGACAGGCGGAGAGGAAACCGGTGCGGTTCTTCAGGCCGAAGTACATCTGGTTTTTCATCTCGGCATACCAGTTCCGATCCAGATCACTGCTGCGGTGTGTCCCGGAGGCCCAGCCGTGAACCACCACCGCCTCCGGTGCGTGGGCAACCTCCCATCCTCCCTGGATCAGTCGCACGGCCAGGTCCGTCTCGTCATAGGCGAACTCGATGTACTCGTCGAACCGCCCCACTTCTTCCAGCGGGCCGCGTCGCACGGCGAAGTTGCATCCCAGCACACGGTTGTACCAGGGCCCGGCGGGAGCGTTACGCTCCTGCGGCTCTGGTTCGACGTCGTGCTGCCTGCCACTGAGGCGGACGATCCCGTTCAGGAACGCCACCGGCCTGTCGCCACACCGCCCGTCAAGTACCTTGCCGCCAACAGCGGCTATCTTCTCCTGCTCCAATGGACCGATGAGCTTGTCCAGCCAGTCGGCCTCGGCCCACGCATCATCGTCAATGAACGCGAGGATATCGCCCCCGGCTGCATCCACCCCGGCATTCCGGGCGGCAGAGATATTCAGCTGCTCCACACCGGTAACGACCAGCCCCTCATATTCAATCGCATCGTCGGCGTTCTCAGCCCCTGGGCCTTTTACCAGCACCACCTCATCCGGACGGCGAGATTGTTTGACCAGCGACTCAAAACATCGCTTCAGTGCCTCGGCTCGTCCTCCGACCGTACAAACAATTACCGTGATCCGCTGTGCGTCCATTACTCGCTCCCTCCGACAGCCGCGATGGCCGCCAGCGTGCGTTCAGCACATCGCTGCCATGAAAACTCCTTCGCCCGTTCGAGCCCCGCGGCGGACATGGCTTCCCGCCGACCTTCATCCGCGGCAAGAGTTCGGAAGCGTTCTGCCAGCGCGTCCACGTCATCGGCAGCCACGAACTCCGCAGCCGTCCCGGCGGTTTCCCGCAGTGCGGGGATATCCGAGGCAACAACCGGCGTACCGCAGGCCATCGCCTCCAGCACCGGCAGACCAAAACTCTCGTACTGAGACGGGAACGCCAGCATCTGCGCACTGCGATAGATATCGACCAGTTCCTTCCGGTCGGTCACCTGTCCCGTCCACCGCACGCGTTGGCCGAGCCGTTTGGCGGCATTGGATGCTTTCCCGAGCGACCGCATTGCCGGCGACGGCGAACCGACGATGCACAGTTCATGCGGCATGTCTTCGGCGACTTGACTGAATGCTTCTATGATATTCCCGATGTTTTTGCCCGGTGCCAGCGAACCGACGTAGAGGATCCGCTTTTCCCGGGGATGCTGCGGATCCGGCTGGAAGTGCCCGGACACTCCCAGCGGCGTCACGCGGAGCTTGGCGGCCGCTTGCGGGTAGATAGTCGCGATTTCATCCGCTGCCGCTTGCGAGACAGTGAGCACTGCATCCGCCCGGTGGAGAACCTTCGGAATCAGCCGACGATAGTACAACCGGAACATCGGGTGGTACGTTTCCGGGAACCGGAGAAACCGCAGACAATGCAGCGTCACAACCAGCCGGACGCTGCGGCTGAGCCGGACGGGCGCGACATTACCCGGACAGAACAGCACATCGGCCCGGAGCGCTTCTCGCGGGAGAACGAAATGCTCCCAGAGTTGCATCTTCATGCGGGATCGGCTCTGCGGGATGAGGACGTCAAATTCGGCGTTGAGTGCGCGCATAGCTTCCAGAAGATCGGCGGTATATCGCTGCACTCCCGAGACGTGTTTCTGCACGAGCGGGCGACCTTCAACCAGAAGCTTCATTTCGTATCCCCGTATCATCGGATAAGATATAGAAACAGCTTACGAGACGTGTAGAATCGTACTCACTGACGGCCCCTGCCGCAACCAGGTGCCTCAGGCCGCTGCTTGGTGTCCGATCTGCTCTGGGTCAGGAGGAAGATGCTCGTGCCGAACGAGATAGCCATACAACCGACTCCGGCATCGAAAATCCGTTCGATGATGATCGCGCTTCTGGCGATCCTGTTGATCGCGATGATGCTCCGCATGGTCGCGTTGCAGCGTTCGCACAACATCGCCAAGGAGTCGACGGTCTACCTGCACATGGCGATGGACTTCACGCGTCAGCCTCCTCGGGAGATTGCCCGCAGCTATCACTACCACCCGGGGTACTCCGGGCTGCTGGCTGTGCTGGCCACGCCGCAACGGCAGAAGAATCTGGAGGAGTGGATCGACGACGGCAGCCTGATTTCGCTGGTGATGAGCCTGGCATGTCTGGTGGCGATCTTTGACATCTCCCGAGATACGTTCGGACCGCTGGCGGCGGTGTTCGCCACACTGGCTGCGGCCATATCCGGCCCATTCATCGAATTGAGCGTGGAGGTACTCAGCGATGTGACCGCAGCCGCCTGCGCTCTGGGGGCCATAGCCCTTGCGCTGCGAATGCGCGCCGCGGGCATTCTCGGTAAGCGGACGATGCTGATCCACGCGGCCTTCGTGGGTCTGCTGGCGGGGCTGGCGTACCTGACTCGCCCGGAGGCGTTGATTTCCGCAGCCGTCGGGTTCGGCGTGCTGGCGTGGCTGGGCAAGCGGCGCATCCATTGGAAGCTGAGCCTCGCCGCGACGCTGATCATGCTGGCGGTGCTCCTGGTGTGCGTGGTTCCGTACGCGACAACCGTCGGCGGACTGACGGCAAAAAAAGGCGTTTCGGACTTCGTCGGCGTGGAACAGTCGGTCCTGCTGGCAGAAGCGGCACGGCCGATGCGTCTGCTCAATGCCATGGTCAAGACGCTGGACCGCACCCGCGCAGCGATCGGCAGCCCGATGGCGTTTCTGATCATAATCTGGGTACTGACCTGGTTCGGACGGTACCTGCTGCGAATGCGTCTTCCGAAGAAAGTCCTCGTGATGCCCCGGCGACGGGGAGCCCTTGTCATCTGGCTGGTGTTCGGGGCGTTGTTCGTCATCGTCACCGCCCTGGAGTACAATCGCGGCCCGTACATTTCCAGCAGGCATATGCTTATCCCGGGGCTGCTGCTGGCTTCGACGGCAGGTGCGGGACTGGTCATCCTCGGCCAATGGCTGACGATTATCGTACGTCGGTATGGCAAGACCATGCGGCAGCGTCGCGGCCTTTCCATCGCCGCGCTGATTTACGTGACATTGGCCCTGATCGCTGCATTCCCGGCCGTCCACGAGGGCAAGCGGTATCTCCGCCGGGCCGGGCGGGAGGTGCTGGCGGCTGCGGGGCCAAACCGGTATGTACTGGACCCCGATGGACGGGTCGCTTTTTTCGCCCGGGCGCCCGGGCGGCAGTTCCGCGAAAACGGCGGGATGCCCAACGAGTACTGGAAGAAACACCTGATCTCGACCGATCAACTTTACCGGCTCGCCACGTCCCGAACGACGGCCTACGAGGTACTGGTCGTCCATAGCGACGACGTGGAGGAGGGGCCGAACCGGAGCATTCTCGCGGAGTTGATGGAGGACCCACGGTTCGAACTGATCGAAGTCGTCGGCGGGACCAGACCGCTGGACGTACCGGCAGAATCCCTGCCTCAGACGGTGCGCGACAAGCAGGTATGGCTGTTCCGCATTCTCACGCCGCGGCCGAGTTGACGGTCGGTATCATCGTCCGCTCCATCGCTATCTTCACGCACAAGGCGGTTGCGGCAGCTCCTTTGAATCCCGCCTACAGGGGGAGTATAGTTCAACCGTCAAGCACCAGCCTCTTTGCAGGAAAGAACATGGCCGAGAACAAACCGATCGCGCTATCGAAGCTATCCGGCAGCGGAAACGATTTTATCTGTATCGCCAATCTCGACGGGAGTCTGGACGCCCTGCTGGACGACCCGGAGAAAATCAGCAGGTTTGCTCAAACCCTCTGCCATCGCGGAACGGGCGTGGGTGCCGACGGCGTGATCGTAGCGTCTCAACCGGAAATTCCGGAAGCCGCGGACATCTCCGCCCGGTTCCTGGAAGCCGACGGAACGGAAGCTGAACTGTGCGGGAACGGCACCGCCTGCTTCGTCCGGTGGGTGTGCGAGAACGAATGGGTGAAGACCAGCGAGGTGCGGATTCTCACGCCGGCAGGCGTCGTACTGGGAAAAACCAAGGAAGATAAGTACATCCAGGTGTGCATCCCCCTGCCGGAGGACATCCGCAGGGGCGAGTCGGTCAATGTTGAAGGCAAAAACTGGACGTATGACTTCGCCGTGACCGGCGTGCCGCACCTGGTGACGTATGTGAAGGACCTGGAGAACCTGGACATGGAACGCTGGGGGCCCGCACTGCGACACCACCCGAAATTCCAGCCGCGTGGCGTCAACGCCAACTTCGTAGAGCCGCTGGACGAAGGCGAGCTGATGATCCGGACCTTCGAGTTCGGCGTGGAGGGAGAAACCCTCGCCTGCGGGACCGGCTCAGCCACCGCGGCCTTCATGGCCGCCCAGCGATTCGGATGGTCCGAGGAGTACACAAAAGGCGAAAAACCCGTGCTCATGCACGCCCGCAGCGGCGATGTGCTCAAGGTCATCTTCACCATGGAAGAAGGCGCGTTAGTGAACTTCTGCCTGGAAACGCGGGTACGGTTTGCTTACGTCGGCTCGCTGCATCCGGACTTGGCCGAACGCGCCCTGCCGGAGATACGCACCTCAGTGGAGAACGTCTGAATTCATGATTTTCAGTATCGATCAGAACTGTCACAGCCTCTGGGACGTGCTGCCTAAACTCCAGGCGCTGGCCCGGAGGCAGAAGAACGTGCTGCACTATGTCGAGGACGTCGACGTGGCGTTCACGGAGATGGGCTCCGGTGTGGAGTCCGGCCGGCCCCGTCTGGCTCGAGAACGGTACTACCGAAGCGGTGGGGCCGATTGGGGTGCAGCCCTGTTCTACTCGGAGTTCCTCAGCCGCCTGCCGCTGGACATCCGTTGCCTGGAGAACTATGTAGGCATGAAGCTGCCCGCGCTGGCAAAAAAGCTCGGCCTGAGCGTGGATGAGCTGTACGACCGCTACTCCCCGAGCGACAACTGGCAGTTGATCGCCCCAAGCTACGCCGGTGACAAACAGTACCACCGGGTCATTGGCGACCTGTCGGTCGCGGAAACCGCTCCGTTCCTGCCACAGCTTTTTGACAAGGCCGAGGCTGATCTTACGCGGACCTTCGTGGACGACGATGCCCGTCAGCGCGTCACCAACTGGTTAACTGCCGAGAGGGAACGGCTGGACGGGCTGGTCGAGGCCCGCGCCGATGGGAGGCTGGTCGAGTTGTACCGCCAATGGCTGGGCCAGTACCTCGGAGAATCCGTGCAACTGGGGCTGACCAGCGACGGTTTTCCCGTCGATCCCGAAAACGGGCGGCTGATCCTGCTGGAGGAATTCTGTCGGGACTATACCCGCCTGAGCAAGATCTACAACGCGTCGCTTGAGGAGACGGGTTCGGACCTCCGGCCGCTGCGGCGCAAGGAAGGTGAGTTACCGTTCTTCGCGACGCTGCACCACGAGGAACATCTGGCGCGGACGGTCATGCACCTGCAAGACAAGACGCTGGTGATCGGCCGGGAGACCTTCCCCCTGGGCGACGGGAATGCCATACCGTTTGGGCTTCTGCAGGAGGCGGGCATCTGCAGCATCACAGGCAAGGCCGCCCTGCTGGTCACGCAGGTGCGCATCGGCGACCGGGGCGGACCGCTTGCCCTGCCCGAGAACGGCTCGCTCTACATGCCGACCGCCCATCATCTCGCCGCCAAGCTGACAGAGCAGAATCTCCTGCCAGGCAAGCCCCAGCCGGTTCTGCGCGTCAGGTTCCATCTGCTGGACCGCATGTCCGGGCTTAATACCCGCATCCGCCTGCCGGAGTATCTGCAGGCTGCCTTTGGAGAAGAAATCGTCCCCGCTGACGAAATCGCCCGGCGGTGGCAGCCCCTTGCAGAGGAAGCAAAGCAGCGATTGGCGAGTTTCTCCGACGAGTCGGCGCGGAAGCAGTGGCAACGCCAGGCGTTTCCTGACACAATGGACGAAATCGATCGCTTGAACGACAGACGTCGCGAGCTGGCGCAGATCGATCCAAAATCCGAAGAGATTCGCGAAGCCTCCCACCGCGTCCGGGAGTTGGAGAACGAGATGCTGGATGGGACGGTCGAGCAGATCGTCCGGGACATCCACGTCTCGCAGATCGACTACTGGGACTCCCGTGGCGGGCTGCTGCCGTGGTGCGTCGGGTTGGGCGGGATGGACTTCTACGACCGCGTCGTCGACAAGGCAGAGATTTACGAGGAGCATTCGCTTTAGGTGAGCCGCCGAAAGCACATCAGCGGGCACTATGAGCCCCGCATCAACCCGGAACGGGAAAGTTTCGACATCCTCGACTGGGCCGACCCGCAGTCGCAGCGAACCCGGTTCCGTGTGCTGATGGAGAATGTCGACCTGCACGGCAAGCGGCTGCTGGATGTCGGATGCGGCCTGGCCGACCTGCTGGGATACCTGCAGGAGCACAACGTGGAAGTCGACTATACCGGGGTGGACCTGCTGGAACCAATGGCCGCCGTGGCCAGGCGCCGCCAACCGGAAGCGACCATCATCACCGGCGACATCTTCGGCGACAACTGCCTCTTCGAGCCGGGCAGCTTCGACGTGACTTTCTGCAGCGGAACGTTCAACCTGAACCTGGGCAACAACCTGGAGTTCCTCTCCGTCGCCCTGCGGAGCCTGTTCCGGCTGGCGCGGGAGAAGGTCGTGTTCAACCTGCTGCACCACCGGGTCCGGTATGACGACCCCAAATACTACTCATTCAGCCCGGAGCACGTCCTGGCCGTATTGGCTGAGATGCCCTGCCGGGCCACCATCATCGACGACTATCTTCCCAACGACTTCACCGTCATCTGCGACATGGAATAGGCGCCGTCATCCCATTTCGGGTGCCGGCCCCGGACCGGAAGCCCACCGATGGTTGAAGAGCGGTCTGAACTCCGCGCGCCCACTGGCAAACGCACTGGCGATGGGATATACTCCACTCAACGCCCAAGGTCCGGCGGCCTCACTGTCGGCATCTGCCTTCTCCGCCAATCACGAGCGGTCACGGGAGCGACATCATGGAACAGTACTGGATTCAACATGCCGGGAACGTCACCGGCCCGTTCACCAAAGCCCAACTGACGCAGTTCGCCTCCAGCGGAATGCTCAAACCCGACGACCTGGTCAGCCCCGACCAGCAGCGATGGACCCCGGCAGGACGCATCCCGGGCCTGTTCAGTCAGGACGCCGGCCCGCAGGCAGGGCCCGGTGAAGCCATCGGCGTGGACATGCAGCGGGAGGGCCCCAAGGGTCTGGCCATGGCACTGGCATTCGGAGGCGCGGGATTGGCTCTTGCTCTGGCGTTGGTCACTGTCATTGCAGGGGCGTCAGGCTCTGCGGCGACGGCTTTGACCGACCGCACCGAACCGCTGAAGGTCGTGGATGTCGCCGAAGACACCAGCGGGAACCTGTTCGAGTCCGAAGACTACAAAGCCGCCATGGAATATGTGCCCGGCAACGCCTCTTTCGTCGGACACGTCAACGTCAAGAAATCCTACAAGATCCTCGAGCGATTAATCAAATCTTCTGAAGAGCCGCAACAGGACAAGAAGAAGACGCTGGCGACGCTGAAAAAGGTCGACATGCTCCACTTCTACCTCGAACAGGGCGAGAAGACGGTTTACCCGATGATCGTGGTTCGCAGTTCGCTTTCGCCCGAGGAGATACTGGAAGCGGCCCGGGAAACCGGTGAGAACGAGACGGTGGAAATCGAAGAGACAGGAAATGGGGAGTACCGGGTCCGGAATGAGAAACAGGGAGAGCGGTCCACAAACTGGCTGTTCATCGGCGATCAGCACCCCGACCTGCCCGACGGCGTGACCATCTGGGCCAGCCCCCAGACCGTGGAACCCAAGGATATCCAACGCTTTGGCAGCCGCCAGCCGGACGAAGTCATCTCCCTGCTGGGCAACGTCCCTGCCGATGCCCCCATCTGGTTCGGCGCCAATATCGAAGACATGCGATTCGAGGGAGATATGCATGAGCAGGCGAAAATGCTGCCCGAAGCCGCTTGGGGTGCTTTTTATCCCGAAGGGGAAAAAGATTCCTCGGTGGTTCTGGCGTTCGAGGAAGATGACGATGCCGACGACCTGCAAAACGCGCTGAAAGAGTCCAAAGAGAACATGCCCTTCAAATGGACCCGGACGGGAGACCGGTTTACACTCTCAGCCACCATCGGTGGCGAGCTAAGCCAGCAACTGCAGGGCATGATGATGACTCGGATAGGCCCATTGTTGGGAGGCGAAAAGTGACCGACGGAGCGGAGAAGCCGAACATTCTGTTCATCCTGATGGATGACATGGGCTGGAAGGATCTGGCCTGCACCGGAAGCGAGTTTTACGAGACGCCGAATATCGACCGGCTCCGGGCCGAGGGCATGAAGTTCACCAACGCCTATGCGTCCTGCCCCGTCTGCAGCCCCACCCGAGCGAGCGTCATGACCGGGCGTTATCCCGCTCGCATCGGGCTGACCAACTTCATCGCCGGGGTGGAAACCGGCAAACTCATCAGCGCCCCCTATATCAAGCACCTGCCCCTGGAAAACAAGACGGTCGCCGGCGCCTTGCGCGACGGCGGGTACTGCACCTGGCACGTGGGCAAGTGGCACCTGGGGCCGGAGAAATATTGGCCGCAGCATCAGGGGTTCGAC
>JBKHHU010000134.1:0-9778 GCA_046539045.1 Phycisphaerae bacterium | reverse complement strand
GCTCCAGTGATTCCAGGCCGTTGGCCTGTACAACGCAAAGGCTCGCGCCGGATAATCCGAGTTCATCTGGAACGACCCTTCTCACGCACCCCCTGCATCTCCTGCATCACTGCTAAACAGATGCGTTGGCCTGGAACGGCCTCCCTGTCATCGGCTCTCTTGGCGGTCACCGCATTTGACGCCCTACCTGCCGCCTTCCGATTCACCCTCTGCTCCTCTTCGTGTCGCCGGTCCGGGGTTTCCTGTTCAGCCCGGCTGGCTTACAATGCCTCGTCGACGAATTTTCCCAGGCGAGGAGTGTATGAGTACCGACGCGAGCAAGTTGCCGTATCTGACACGGTCGATTGGCGGTGTGGGCGGGGCGATCAAGCAGCGGCCTGATGATTTCCGGGTCGATGAGGTCCCGCTGTACGAGCCGTCCGGCCAGGGCGATCACGTCTATTTCAAGGTGCGGAAGACCGGCGTGCCGACCCCGGTGGCGGTCACGCGCATCGCCCGGCACATGGGCGTGCGGCGGATCGACATCGGCGTGGCCGGGCTGAAAGACGCCCAGGCAGTCACCACGCAGATGATGAGCCTCGAACATGCCGACCCGGAGCGGCTCGGCGAATATTCCGACTCGCAGGTGCAGGTGATCTGGACGGGGCGACACGGCAACAAGCTCAAGACCGGGCACCTGGCGGGGAACCTGTTCCGCATTCGTATCCGCGATATCAACCCGGCCGACCTGGGCAGGGCCCGGGAGATTCTGGACATCCTCGCCCGGCGGGGCGTACCGAACTATTTCGGCCAGCAGCGGTTCGGCCGGCGGGGCGACACGGCGCAACTAGGCGAAACGATCGTCCGCGGTGACCTGCAGCGGTTCGTCGAGTTGCTGCTGGGCAGACCGAGTCCGGACGACCACCCGGCCGTCCGTGCGGCGCGGGACGCCTTTGACGGCGGGTATTTCGCCCGGGCGCTGAAGAAATGGCCCAGGCCGTTCGTCGACCAGCGGAAGGCCCTGATCGCCTACAAGCGACGAGGCGACCCGAAGGCGGCGTTCAGGGCCGTGGACAAGCGGATGCGGCGGCTTTACGTCTCTGCCTTCCAGAGCCTGCTGTTCAACGAGGTGCTGGCCCGCCGGCTCGAGCAGATGGACGTGCTGGCCGACGGCGACTGGGCGGTCAAGCACGCCAATGGAGCGGTGTTCAAGGTGGAGGATGCGTCGGTAGAGCAGCCGCGAGCGGAGGCGGGGGAGATCAGCCCGACCGGTCCGATTTTCGGCAGCAAGAGCAAATTCGCCGGCGGGGAGTGGGGCAAAGTCGAGCGGGCGGTGCTGGCTGCTCACGATATCGAGCTGGAGCAGTTCGGCAACCTTCGCCCGATGAAGTGTCGCGGCTCGCGCCGGGCGACCCGGTTTCTGCTGGAACGCCCAGCCATCGAGTCGGGATCGGACGAGCACGGCGAGTTCTTCGAGGTCCGATTCGGCGCCGAGTCCGGCTGCTATGCGACCGTCGCATTGCGCGAAATGATGAAGAACGATTGATTTTGCGTCAGACGGCGGCGAAAGTGCCTTGCAGGGCGATCCGACGACCGGTTTGCCGTCCGCACCGCAGGCAGCCTCGGAACGTTTTTCCGCAGTTTTCCGCAGTTGTCGACCGCCCCGGCGGGGTCATTCCGGGGGGACATTGCTCTCGGCCGGCGCGGTATCGCCCTCAGAAGGGACATTGCTCTCGGCCGGTGGCGTATTGTTCTCCGGCGGGACATTGCTCTCGGCCTTGCCATTCCCGGACAGCAAATTCATCGCCGGAGCAACGATGTCGCCACCGGTCTTTGCTACGCCCTTGAGGAAATTCAGCGCCCCGGTGGCCACGTCCTCGACCGGCTGCTTGGAGATCAACTGCGCCGGCGGCTTGCTCCATTCGCCCTTGACCCGCAGCCGGACCAACCGGTCCTTCAACTGCACCAGCAGGTTCACCAGTGGAATTCGCAGGAGCAGATCCCGGGTATCCTTCAGCGGAACGCCGACTACGTAAAAGTTCAGCACTTGGGAGTTTACGTCGACCGTTCCGCCCTTTTCCACATACAGGGCCGAGAGCGTATTGGCCGCCTTGCCCTCTTGAATGGTCAGCACGCTTCCGGACTGTTTCGCCGCGACGTGCACGTCCGACAGCGTCAGTTCCTTGACCGGGACGCCTACGAACTGGAAGAGTTCCTTCAGCAGCGGCACGGAAACGGTATCCACCTCTTCCATGAACACGACCGCTTCCCCGTCGGCGGTATTCGCATCGAAGTTTTTAATATTGCACGAGTAACGGAAGGACATGCTTCCCCGCTTAACCGGGTCGGACCAACCCAGAGTAGTGGTCAGCTTCCGCATCGAGATCCGCGAGCCGTTGAGGAACAGGGACGCCTGGAACGGTTTGTCCACCTCCATGACGAGTCGGCCCATAAACGCCATTCGGCCGCCGGCGAACTCGACGGACGCACTGTCGGGTGTGATCTGGGCCGAATCCTTGGTAAAATGAACCAGCATGCTCACGTCGTCCACCAGGATCCCGTTGTCCGTGGCGAGCGTCAGCTGCCGCAGCCGCACGTCTCCTTCCGGGCGTATGGCCTTGAAATCGTTCAGCTTACCGTTAATGTCCAAATCGATAACGACCCGCGACTGGGCCTGCAGTTGCTTTGGCGCGCCCATGGTTTTGCCCAACCGGTCGGCGAGACGCTTGGAGACCCAGTAATCGCCCGTGATCGCGATGTCGACCTCGGCCGTGCCCGGATCAACCGTGCCGGAAATCTTCAAGACATCCTTGGCTATCGATTCCCCGCCCAGATCCATATCGAGCTTCAGAAGCTGCTGCTCGCTGCTGAGGGACATGCTCCCCTTCGGCAAGGCGATCGGATCGGATTGCCCCTTCTCCGTAACCACCTGACACTGAAAGGATTCAGCGAAAACCGGGGGAATATCGACCGGCTCCGATGGTTGGGTTTCGATGTCTTCTGCGGGCTTGATCGGCAGGTTCACCTGCCCGTCCTCCGCGTACAGTGTCACGTCCAGCGTCTTGATATTAACCGACTTGGCCTTCTGCTCCCATATATCCACCTCGGCCCGCAGTTGGTCCATCCGAACCCACTGGTTTCCATCCGGCCCCAGAAGACGCAGGCTGGAAATAGTGACCGGCTGGAATATGCCCGCGTCGACTTGTCCGATCTCGACCTCGCCCTGCCACGTTTCCCCCAGGCGGGCTCGGACTTCCTCCTCGACCCTATCAGGCACGACGTATGTATTGACGTACCAGAACCCTATCGCTGCCAGAATGAGCAGGATCAGGATGATTCCGCCGACCCATTTCATCACTCGCCCCATCATGCTGCTGTTGCTGTCCTCGGCCACTGGTTTCTCCCCCCGCAATAATGATGTTGCTTGCATCGTGCCGATACAATAGTCACAATGCTTCGCTCTTTCTGCAACCTCTGGCTGCTTGTTCTTTTGCTCGCCGTGGCGGCGTGCGGGGAGCCGACTGCGTCTCCGGTGGTGCTAACCGATGCTCCCACAACGATTTCCGCGGACACCGAACGTCTGTCCCGGCTGATGAGGAAAACGGTCAGCAAAGACGGCCGCGTCAGGCCGTTCGCCTTGCAGGAGCACATCCAACTCCTGGACGCCGAACTGCGGCGGATGGAGATCGCCGGCCCGGCATCCACGCCAGAATTGTACGCAAGCGATTCGGCGCGCATGGCATACTGGTTGAACGCCAGAGCCGCATGGTCGATGAAACTCGCCGCCCTCTCCGGACTTACAGAAGAAGTGGAAGCTGCCATGATTCTGCGCCGCCCCTTCCGCGTCGACGGCAGGTCCATGACGCTGGAGCAGATCGACGTCATCCTGGCCGAGGATAAGGATTTCCGCGTGCAGGTGGCCCGGCCGGGCGTGCTGCCCTCAGACGGGCCGCTTCCCCGGAAGGCGTTTCAGGAAACAGACTTGTATGACAGAGTGGCCCGTAATTTCAATGCGATGATTGACAACCCCGACCGCCTTAAGGTGATTGAGCAGGGCAGGAAGCTGCTGACGCCCACCGGCCTGTGGGACCAGCGGGCGGAGTTGATCGCCGCACATCACCGCAAATACCGCACCAGGGGTTCCAAGCTGCAAACCGCTGTGATCCCATATGTTACGGGCTCTGCGAAGCGACGTCTGCTGGATTACGTCGGCTATACGTGCGTTCCCTGGCCCCGGCGAGGGACGCTGCCTCTGCTGCTGGCTGAGTAACCCTGTTGGCGACCTGCGTTGCGCAGGGCAGTTCGGCTGCTTCCGCACCAAAACGGCAAACTTCTGCGGGTTCAAAGCGTTGGGGTGTATACAATACCGGCGAGACGCAGGGGAGCGCTGCATTCAGTTCACGCTCAGCTCAACCAGTTGTTCCATGAAGGAGACGCGGCCATGAGGAAGGTCACTTGCCTGCCGGCCCGGAGACTGTCGGCAATCCGCGTCAGGAAATGGAAGCCGACCGCCCCAGCGGCACGTCGACACGCGTCTTCATGAACCTGATGAACCTGAACGTCCAGAACTAGTCAGACGATTTCACATTTTTCTTTGAGGGAGACCTTTCATGAGAACCAGAATTGCATTGATCGCACTGCTGATCGTATCCGTCGGGCTGCTGACAGCTTGTGACACCGACGACGAAACTACCGTCAGGGGCAAAGGCGGAAGGAGCCTTGAGCTGGAAAAACCCGAACCACTGATCATCGCCCGCGGCGAGACCAAGACCGTCGAGATTGATGTCGAAAAGAGCAAGGAAGTCGAGGATACCATCAAGGTCACATTCGAGAACCTGCCCAATGGCGTGACCGTCACCGACATGGATAAGGAAGTGATCGACGACGATATCGATTACACCTTCAGAGCCGCCGCCGATGCGGAGATGGTCTCCGGCCACATGGTCAAGGTCACCGCCACCGCCGGCGAACTCTCCGTCACCAAGAATCTGGAGATCAGCGTCAACGCGGCTGAGTAACCGATGGAACGACTTGAGGGTTTCCATGCGAAACCCGGCATTGACCCAACGAAAAAAGCCCCGGAGCGGCATCGATAAAAAATCGAGACTCCGCTCCGGGTCTTTTCGCATCATTGGCCCGCCACTAAGCTCAAGCCCGCCCTGATAATCTGCAGACCGAATCAAATGCAATATCAGTAGCGACCTTGCCGTTTTCGGATTGCTTTCAGAGACCGTTCGCTCATCGCAAACTCTACGTTTGGCGAACCCTCGGAAACCAAATCACGGTGACCGTATCCCTCCGACAGAGCAGCGGCAATTAAGACACCATTGCTTATGTAGTTGCTCTCGTAGGACCCGTTGACAACTGTGTGATCGATTTCTTTCTCCGCGAGGTGCTTCAGATGATAGGAATCTGCCCCCGGGTTGATGGTCTTGATCTCCACAACGTTTGCCCGTAACCAACGGCGTGTCTTTTGAACTGCATCGACACTAGCACGAAGGATCCTTCTTTCCTCAACCAGTCTCGTCTGTCGATCATCTGGGGGAAAGGTCCAATGATTGAAGACACCCATCCCATGGTCACATAGAAGCGGATGGCAGTCCATGACGGCAGCCAACTGCATCTCCGTATCAGATGCTTCCAAGAATGCTTTCCAACTGCAGAAACCGGCCTCGCGCGCCAGAATATGTTGAGCACGCATCCTCGTCACGGCCCCATCCCTGTAGTACTGCCGAAATCGTTGGAGAGCACGAGAGTCCCCCCCGCTAGCCATTTCGACGAAATGCTTGGCGCGCTTCTTGAAGTAGTTCAAGGCATGTCTATCCATGATCTTCGTTCCTCGTTCTTAGTCTGTATCCCCCCAAAGCATACAAACAAGGAAAACACCATGATCTAGACAAGCGTCACCATATGAACCCGGCCAATGAGCCTTTGCTGGGGGGACAGGCGTGGTTCGCACCAAGGGAAAATATACCTATCTCTCACTAAATGTGCAATGAATTCGGGTGAGACCCGGCCAATTATGGAACGAAAAAACGATTTCTCCCTCTCTTAATCGCACCACATGCGCTCTCCGGGGGGCTTCCCGATCCGCTGGGTTGACGCAATTCGCAAGTTTACCTTGCCGGGCATTTGTCAGATCGATTTGCCTGCGCAGGGGCGGGGAAGTAGGATATGGGTCTTTACGAGAGGACCGGCTTGTCCAGGGCAGAGTGCACGAAAACTGAAGAGGCGTCCGGCGAGGATCGCGCTGGTTTGGATCATCCTGAGCAACGGAAGGTCTCTGTCCGGCGCTGCCGGCTCCGCGGCGGGCTGATCGCCCTGCCGCTGCTGGGTGTGATTGGCGTGGCATTGATGCTCTCAGCCAGCCCGGCAGGGCACGGTACGCATCAGCAACTGGGCCTGCCGGCGTGCGCTTTTCTTCAGCAGACCGGGTGGCCTTGCCCGAGTTGCGGGATGACCACGTCGGTGACGGCCAGCGCACACGGGCAGTTTATCCAGGCGCTGCTGGCCCACCCGTTCGGACTGGTCGTGACGGTGGGTGCGGCGTTTTTCGGGCTGGTCGGTCTGGCGGAGCTGGCGACGGGCAGGAACCTCTACCGGTACTTCCGTCCGGGGCCGTGGCTCGCCTATGCGGTCCTGAGCGGGCTCCTGCTCGGATGGGGCGTGAAAGTAATCGCGGGACTTGCTTCGGGCAAATACCCGCTGCACTAGGCAGTAGATACAGGTGAACAGGTGAACGCGTTGATCAAACGAACGGTTCTTATCGCAATTGTGCTGTCGGCAACGGCAGTGCTGCCCGGGTGCGTTGCGGGCAGATGGCTGGGCTATGTGTTCGCACCGTCCAGCAACACAAAGAAGGTTCCGGCAGAGTACGAGGGGCTGGAGAATTCGAAGGTGGCGGTCATTGTGGACATCGAGCAGAAGACGCTGTTCGGCCACGAAGGCCTGCCCCGGGAGCTGATCCAGATCATCAACCGCGACCTGACGCGGAACGTCAAGGGTGTGACCACCGTGGAGCCGGCCAGGGTAATCGCCTACCAGGCAGCCTACCCGGAATGGCGCGGGGAGGACCGCACGAAGATCGCCCGCGATCTCGAAGCCGACAACCTGTTGTACGTAACCATCATCGAGTTCTCCACGCTCGAGCCCGGCAGCGTGAACCTGGTGCGGGCCCGGCTGGTGGCAGAGGCGACGGTCTGGAAGGCGGGTCTGCCCGAACGCGAGGCAAGGCAATATCGCACCGAGACCTTCCGGGTGCTCTACCCGGAACACGCGCCGGTCGGACTGCCTACGGAGAACCAGTATCGCGTGCGCGTCATCGCCGAACGGATTTTCAGCGATCGGCTGACGAAGAAGTTTTACGACCACAAGGTCGACCTGGTCAAGGAAGGGGAAGAGCTGTGAAACGCCCCGCCGTTGCCGCGCTTATGTTGACGACCTCGTTTCTGCTGAGCGGGTGTGCGACACTTCTGGGCTATACTGTCGCCCGGCTGGCCCCGCCGCCCAAAGTACCTGCCGCCTATGACCCGCCCAAGGACAAACAACTGCTTGTCATGGTGGACGATCCCTACCAGCGAGCGACCAGCGAACTGCTCAAGCGTCAACTCAGCGAGGAGATCAGCCGTCGCTTGGTGTCGGAGGATGTCGTCGCCTCGACAGTGCCGTACGACCGCCTGATGGACGTAATGCTCAGCCATCCCGAATTCCAGCAGTTGTCGGTCAGTGAGATCGGCAGGAAATGCGGCGCGGACATGGTGCTGGTCGTCGAGATCACCGATTTCAGTGTCCGCGACCGCCGATACACGCCCCTCTGGAAAGGCACCCTGGAAACCGAGGTGCGACTGGTGGACGTGGAAGAGGGACGTCTCTGGCCGGTCGATACGCTCCGCGGGCATCGGGTCGAGCCGATCGAAACGCCCGAAACGCAAGAGGATTCCCCCTCTTACGGCTCGAAGCTGACCAAGGAACTCGCCGCCCAGATGGCCGACAGGATCTCCAAGCTGTTCTACGAACACCGCGGGAATCCCGTGACCGGGGATACCAATTCCGGTTAACCGCACCTCACTTCTGGGATTTACGCAACCAGCGAGGCGGTACGGGGTTGTCAAATACGCTATTTCGTGTACACTACTGCCTGCGGGGAGATCGGCTGCATGGAAGGGATCAGCCGGCACCTGCAACAGGTATTCGCCGCTGTCTGGAGTGGAGGCTCCTGAACTCCAGCGGTCGATGGCAGGTCCTTTCAGATGGGAGCGTCCTTTCGGTGTCAGCCGGGAAAGTCGCACCTCAAAGGGCTTAGCCAAGGCCGCTCAGTCTCTCGGAGGACCGGAGGATTGTTAATGAAACATGTTGTGCGTTACGCCATCGCTGTGTCCGGAATCGGTGCCGTTGTGGCCATGGTTGCCGGTACTGCGTTGGCGGGAGGTTCATCTGAACCTTCGCAGGCGGGTTCGATGGCATTCGGCGCCGGATGGGCCGTGGCGGGCGTTGTCCTCATCGGTGTGGTTCTGATGCTTCTCAGACCTCGACGGTCGAAGTACTACACGCCGTCCGGCAAGAGCGACCGGCAGTAACCACGCAGTAAGGCAGTACTCGCGGCGGGCCGATGACCGACCCGCCGCTTTTTTTTGCGCGCACTGTGCACGGATCCCGGCAGCAACCGGAAGGCCTGCTAGGCCTGTCGCGCCATCTTGTACAGATCGTTGGCGGTGTCCCAGTTGGCGATGTTCATGAACGCGTCGACCCACTGGCTGCGCTTGTTCTGGTATTCCAGGTAGTAGGCGTGCTCCCACACGTCGCAACACAGCAGCGGCTGGACGCCCCAGATCGTCAGGTTCTGATGGTTCTCGCATTGCAGCACCACAATCCGGTCGCCGACCGGTTCATAGGCGAGGATGCCCCACCCGCTGCCTTCGACGGCCTTGGTGGCTGCGGCGAACTGGTCCATGCCCGTTTTCACCGAGCCGAAGCTCTTCTTCATCGCGCCATCGAGCGGACTGGGGATCATCGCCCGCTCGACCGAACCGCGTTCCGGGGGCTTCATCGAGTTCCAGAACAGCGTGTGCAGCATGTGCCCGCTCCCGTGAAAGGCAAGGGCGCGCGAGTACGCCTGAACCTGGGCAAAGTTGCCGCGCGTCCGGGCGTCGGAGAGCTTGTCCAGAACGGTGTTGAGGCCCTTGACGTATCCGGCATGGTGCCGATCGTGATGGATCTGCAGCGTGCGGGCGTCATAATGCGGTGCCAACGCGTCGGTCTTGTACGGCAGGTCCGGCAGGACGTACTTGCCGTCCTTGAAGGCGGTGTCGAAGATGCTCTTGGCCTGTTGGCCTTCTTTGGGCGTGTGACGGTCGCCGAAGGCGAGCCCTGCTTTGGCCCCGGCAACAGCCACTGCCGCCATTCCACCCAGGCGCAGCGCGCCGCGTCGTGTCAGCTTCGTGTTCATCGGTTTGTGCTCCTTTTCGAATGCGGAGGCAAGGTGCAGGCCGGGTCATACCGGCCTCGTGGAGTTATATGCGCCGCCGGGCGTGCTCGCCAACCACCGCGACAAAACCGGCGCGGCACCCGCTTCCGGCAGATCGACAAACGGAGGTCCCCCCGCAGTTTTCGGGAACATTTCCGCCCAGCCGGTGGCAGAGGAGGTGCAGGTAACGACCCAGCCGGTGGCAGAGGTGGAACACTGATCCTGCCGGCGGCGTCTACGGCAACCAGAGCTGCTCTTCCGCGCCGGAACTGGCGTTGGCTTGCCTGGCCATGGCGAACAGCAGATCGCTCAGACGATTGAGGTATCGAAGGACGA
>JBKHHU010000133.1:0-9783 GCA_046539045.1 Phycisphaerae bacterium | reverse complement strand
CTGGTTGCGATCCAGCCCGAAGAACCCGCTGGTGCCCTTGATGGTGTGGAACGCCCGGAAAACGACGTTCACCTGCTCCATGTCGTCGGGGTTGGACTCCAGCTCAAGCAAGGCCGCCTCGGCCATGTTGATGTGGTCCATGCACTCGGTGATGAAATCCTTCAGCAGGTCCAGGTCGGTATCGGGCGAGAGGATCGCCGCTTTGTCGAATCGCGGGGCGTCGTCGACGTCGGGGCCCTGCTGGACAGCAGGAGCGGCCGACTTTGCCGGCTGCGGTTCTGGCTGCTCTTCAGGCTCCGGCGGGGCGCTGGGCTGCTGCCCGGTCTCGGCCGGCTCCGGTTCCTGCCCCATTTCGATGGCTTGGGGCGTCTGGGCCGGTTCCTCTGCCTGCGGCTCGGGCTCGACCGACTCGGCGGTGGGCTCGGGCTCGGCGGGATCTTCCTCGATGGGCGTGGCTTCGGCGGCCGCCTGGATTTCGGTGGCAGCCAGCGACAGCGCCTCACCGGCGTCGGGCGCCAGTCCCTGCAGGACCAGGTCCAACTGGGCGGCGGCAATGCCGACGTGTTCGGTCACTTCCAGGGCAACGCCTTCGACAGCCGCCAGGCTCACCAGCGTCTGGTGGACCTCGCTGAGCTGGTCGGTGTCCTCGGCGTCAAGGGCGACGAGCTTCCCGGCAAGCTGCTCCAGTTGGGTGGCGCTGAGCGCACCGGCCGAGGCCGGGGCGGGCTGTTCGCCGTCGGGCGTGGTGGACGCATTGCCTTTGGCGTCATCGGTGCCGGCGAGTTGGTCGGTCTCGGTCGGGGTCGCGGCGTCGGCCTCGCCCCGGACGAGGCTCATCGCCTCGGAGAGCTTTTCCTCGGGGACCTTCTCTTCGAGGTAGCTCTGTGCGATCTCGACGGCCTTGGCGAGTTGCTGCATCGCCTCGGCGGGGTTGTCGACCTGGTCCTGGTAGATGGCCTGGAGTCTCAGGAGCATCTGGTGTGCGACCTGCTGGAGGGTTTCTCCGTCGGGGACTTTGGAGAACCCCGATTCCAGGCTGGTTCCGATGCCGACGATGACGTCTTTGTCGCCGGCGTCGGCGACCTGCATCCACCCCCGTAGACCCTTGATTGCGTTGAGAACTGGTTCTTTCCAAGGCATAGTTGGCTTCCTCGAGCCTGGGTACCTGTGACTGACGCTGCTCCCCCGCTGCTCAGCCGCCGAAGGGCATCATTCCGGAGATCACTCCGGTCCAAAGCCCTCCCAGCGACGAGGTGAAGCACTGTTTCTGCTGGAACATTTCTCTTTGCACGAGCACTTCCAGCGACTCGGCCCGCATGACCGACGGCAGGGAGATTTCCACGTTGATCCCCCTGGCGTCCAGCAGGCTCTTGACCTGTCCGACGATGATATTGGTCAGTTCGCCCATCGCGTCGCCCATGTCGGGGCTGTCGAAGGCGATTTCGAAGCCGGCGAATTTCGCCGCGGAGGCTTCGGCGGTCTCCCTGGGCAAGCCGAGAAACACGGCCCACTCCAGGTCCCCCACCAGCGAGATCACGGCGAGGATCATCCCGCCGGTTTCACCTTCGGTCGGATCCCGGTCGGTGGGCTCAAGCTGCACTCCACACATGGTGGAGAATATCTGCGACACACCTTCAGTGACGGCGTTTCCGTGTTCTGCAACGGTGTCGTTCGGCACGGGGGCGATCCCTTCTGCTAGTTACCTTAGGCGAGCTTACCGGCGAGCTTGCCGAAGAACCCCTCGCCCTTGGCGGTGGCCTTCTCGAACAGCGGCGAGAGTTTCTTCGACAGCACTTCCACGGTGAAGGGCTTGACGATGAAGCAGTCCACGCCGGCCTCGTCGAGGGCTTCTTCCACTTTCGCCACCGTACTTTCGGTGGTGATCATGACGATGGGGACATGGCGCTTCTGCTGCTCGCGGACCTTCTTGGCGAACTCGATGCCGGACATGTTGGGCATGTTCCAGTCCACGAAGCAGATGTTGATCTTGTCCTCGTCGAAGGCGTCCAGCGCCTCCACGCCGTCCCCCGCCTCGGTGAAGACAAAGTCTGCCAGTTCGGTTTCCCGAAGCGAGCGCATGACCATCTTCCGCATGATGCCCGAATCGTCGACTACCAGTGCATGAATGTTCATTGTCTGGAATCCCTTGCCTGTCTCTGCCGTCGACGGCAGTGCCTGCACCCGCCTGGCAACCCTCGGCCAACCGGGCCGCCCGGCCTCCCGCCGGAGACGGGCGCTTTCTCATTTCCCCACAGCTACTTGTCCCGGACCCGGTTGTCCGTCCGGCGCCGGACGGCGCGGCGAGGCCCGCCATTGGCTACATCGGTCGATCCGACAGGCGAGTTGGGTAATTCGTCGCTTTTCGGACCACGCAAAATCCGGTGGCACAAAACAGTTCGGGGGGGCAGTGAACAGTCGCCATCGCAAGCGACATGACGCAATATCCATCGGACCGAAACGCCCCCGACTTCGGCAGGAAACCCCTGCATTACTGCCGGGGCGGCACCTGCGAGCCTGCGCCCCGCGGCGCGCAAAGCAACCCCCGCATCGGCCGGTCGAACCCCGGTCGCGGCGGGGGCTGCTGCGGTTGTGGTGGTGTCGGCCCCGCCGTATCAGGCGGTGATCGCCTTCCAGCCCTCGTTCAGCTCTTCCATGAGCCCGATGACTTCCCGTACCTTCGCCGTGTCGTTCTTGGCGTGGGCGGTGTTGAGGTGGCGGATCATGAACATGTAGAGGTTGCGGAGGTTCTCGGCGATCTCACCGCCGACCTCCATGTCCAGCGACACGTTCAGTTCCAGAATGATGTCGCAGGCCTTGTTGAGGTACAACACCCGCTGCTCGACGTCGCCGGCCTCCATCGCCTCGATGGTCTTCTTCAGGAAGCGGACCGCTCCCTCGTAGAGCATCACGACAATCCTGCCCCGCGACTGCGTGGTTACCGAATTCTGCTTGTATGCTGCAATCCCGTCCGCTGACATGGAACACAACCTCCGTCCTGATTACCCGAACTGTTACTTGCTGCCGGAAGATTTGATCGGCTGGAGCGAGTTGACCATCGCATCGAAGGCACCGCGGAACGAGTCCAGTTCCGCCAGGGTCGCCTCCAGGCGGGAGAACCGCGCCCGCAACTGTTTCTCTTTTCTCGCCAGGCGGTCCACCTGCTGGTCGATCTTGTCATCGACCCGGTCGATCGCACTTTCGTACTGGTTCTTCTTGATGGTGATCGTACCATCGCTGTAGTTGAGAATGTCATCGAGGCTGCTGTGAAGCATGCCCGTGAACCCACGCTGAACACGGACCTCGGTGCTCTGGGTACCGGTGCCCCCGTCCCAGACGGCCGTGAGTTGCAGACCCTCGAAATCGGTGTCTTCCGGGCCGCTGATCTGGCTTCCGCTGACGTCCATGTCGGTCCAGGTGGTTTCCCCGGAAGTGCGGATGCGCGCGGAGGTGACGTTGCCGGCGTCGAAGTCCACTTCCACGTCGTAGGCGCCCGCAACGGTCATGCTGCCGGCACCGGTGAACTGCACGTGGGGGTTGTCCGACTCGCCTTTGTTAAGGGCTCCGATCACGTCCAACACGCCGTGGTAGTCCTCGTTGATCGCGTCGTTAAGCGTCTGGGCATCCAGGCTCAGCACGCCTTCCTTGTCGAATTCCAGACCAATCTGCGAAGCCAGGGTGAAGGGATCCTCGACATCCTCGAAGCCCGGCAGCGAGGAGATGAGGCTCTCCTGCATCCGGGAGACCATCGTCGTGAAGACCGAGTCGCCCTGCAGCAGACCGGCCTTTTCGGTCTCTTCGTCGTAGCCGGTGAACCCGTCGATGGTGCCCATCGCGGCGTTGAAGGTGGTCACGAACGTCTCCATCTTCATATTCAGCGAGCTGGTGTCGCGGCTGGCGGAGACGTTGGCGGTCCCGGTGCCGGTAAGGTTCAGCGTCACGCCGGGGATCACGTCGGTGATGCTGTTGCTGCTTCTCTCGATCCATGTCCCGTCGACGGGGTATCCGTCCACCTTGATCTGGGAGTTCTTGGCGGTCTGGGTTTCCAGGAAGTTGGCCGGCTGGAGCGCCGCCAGATCGGTATTGGCGGTGACGGTGATTCCGTAGTCGCTGCCGGCGTCCTCGCCCGCCAGCACCAGGTGGAACTGGCCGTTATGCTCCAGGATCGAGGCGCTGACGCCGGGATTGTCGCCGTCCTTGTTGATGAGCTTCTGAAGGCCTTCCAGGTCGGTTTCGTCGGTGGTGTAGAGGGTCCGGGTGACGCCGTTGTAGGTGTACTCGAAGGTACCGGCACCGATTTCGGTCGGGTCGTCGATGGCGGTGACGCCGACGTCCTGGACCATCCGGGCGGCCGAGGCGAGCTGATTGACTTCCACGGTGTGCGACCCTTCCAGGGCGCCGTCGCTGGAGGTCACCGAGAACACGGCGGTGTCGCTGCTGGTGGCCTCGACCGCCAGCAACTTGCTGGAGTCCATCAGGTCAAAGGAGATGTCCTTGAGCTGCTGGAGACGGCTCTCGATGGCCTTGACGGCCTCGGTTTTGGCCTGCCACTCTTCCTTGGTGCGGTCGAGACGTTTGAGCGTATGTCCCTCTGCGGCCATGAGCCCTTCGACGAGGGAGTCGGTGTCCATGCCGCTGAAAACGCCAGACAATGCCATGCTCATGCTACCATCTCCTTCCCGCGCGCAGGGGTTGTTCTGCGCACATCCCTCCTGCTCCATACCTGATTATCGCGTCTGACCGGCAGGACTTGAGGGGATAATACCCGCGCATGAAAAACGACCGCAGAGACTGGATCGAACGCCCTTTATCGCTCGTCCACCCTCTGCGGTCTGTAAGGCTCGGAAGACGGCCCCGCGGGTCGGGGCTTGGGTGCGGTCAGTCACAAGTTCGGGACCGCCTTCCAAACGTCGTCAGGCCCTGTTACCCAAGCAGAGACAGGGCCATCTGCGGCATGGTGTTTGCCTGCGACAGCATGGAGATACCGGCCTGGGCCAGCACCTGGTGCCGCGTCATCGCAGCCATTTCGCTCGCCACGTCCACGTCACTGATGCGCGACTCGGCAGCCAGGAGGTTCTCAGCCTGGATGTCGATAACGCTGGTGGCGGATTCGAGGCGGTTCATCAGGTAACCGAGCTTGGCACGGTACTGGTCCTTGGTCTTGATCGCGCTTTCGATCGAGTTCAAGGCGATCCGGGCCGAAGCGGCGGAGTTGATGCTCACACCGTCGCTGCCCTGCACGGCGGTGTAGGCACTGAGTTCGCCACCGCTGAGGCTGCCCGCCGACGCAATGGAGATGTCGGTGATGTTCGAGCTGCTGCCGGCATTGACGGCCGTCAGGACGATCGTCACGTTTCCGTCGGCGTCGGTCCCGGTGGAAGCGGTGAACTCGGCCGAGGTCTCGGCATTGATCGCGCTGGCGATCTGCGTCAGGGTCTGGGCACTGTCGACCGACACGTTGTAGGAGGTGGTGCTCGAAACGATGTGGATGTTGGCCGAGTACCCGGTCGCGGTCGTTTCGGTGGCGGTGATTCCGTCCAGCGTGACCTCGGTGGAGGACTCGGCGAGGGACAGACCGGAGGAGGTCATGTCCGCGCGGTCGACCTGGATCATCTCGGCCGAGCCGAGGTGGATCTGGTAGGCGCCGCCGGTTTCGTCGTTCAACAGGTTCAACTCGTTGAACTCGGTGTTGTTGGCGATGCGATCGATTTCGTCGATCAACTGCGAGAACTCGGCGTGCATGATGCTACGCTGGGCGGACGAGTAGGACTCGGTCGAACTCTGCTCGGCCAGCTCGCGCATACGAACGAGGATGTCGTCGGTGACACCCATCGCACCTTCGGCCGTCTGCAGCATGGAGATCGCGTCCCGACCATTGCGGGCTCCCTGCTTCAGCACAGCCACGTCCGCACGGATCAGCTCGCGGACAGCAAGACCGGCCGCATCGTCACTGGCGGTGTTGATGCGAAGACCGGACGACAGCCTCGCCACCGACTTGGTCAGGTGATCGTAGCTGTTGCCCAACTGCCGGGCGGCCTGTTCGGCCATAAGGTTGTTCTTGATTGCCAGCATCTACATTCTCCCTTTAAAAGTGGTCGCAACGGACAGACGTACGCCGCCTGTCCCCTCACCTGTTTTTCCTTAAGGCATCTTCCGGATGCTCGGCCTGCAGGTAGGTGAGACCTGCCCAGCCAACGATCATTATCGAGTGCCCCCCGGAACCCTTTAGCGATTAGGCCAAAAAAACCGGTCGGTGGCCGGAATCCCCCTTGACACTTCTTACCCCCTGACATCCATGCGTTTGCGACGAACACGACAGACAGAACGGCCGGGAATACCACGCCGAGGGTCCGGGATTCGGCAAAAAAAGGGGCGGGTCAACCGAGTTTCGCTCGATCGACCCGCCGGTATGAGGTCCGCCAGGCGAGCCCGGGGTCGGGGCTCCTCACGGATGCATTCTGCGGGTTCGCCTTACGGCTACCTTACTGCCGAAGGGGTCCCTTTTACCCCTGCAGCAGCGAAAGCGCCATCTGAGGCATGGAATTCGCCTGCGACAGCATGGAGATACCGGCCTGGGCCAGTACCTGGTGACGGGTCATGGCGGCCATCTCGCTTGCCACGTCCACGTCGCTGATGCGGGATTCCGCAGCCAGCAGGTTCTCGGCCTGGATGTCGATCACGCTGGTGGCCGATTCCAGACGGTTCATCAGGTAGCCCAACTTGGCGCGGTACTGGTCCTTGGTCTTGATCGCCTCGAGAATCGTCCCCAGTGCGACTCGAGCCGATGCGGCGCTGCCGATGACGACGCCGTCGTTGCCCTCCACGGTGGAAAACGCGCTGAGTTCCCCGCCGCTGAGACCGGCCGACGTGATCGAGATGTCGGTCACGCTGGAGGCACTTCCGGCATTGACGGCCGTCAGGACGATCGTCACGTTTCCGTCGGCGTCGGTCCCGGTGGAAGCGGTGAACTCGGCCGAGGTCTCGGCATTGATCGCGCTGGCGATCTGCGTCAGGGTCTGGGCACTGTCGACCGACACGTTGTAGGAGGTGGTGCTCGAAACGATGTGGATGTTGGCCGAGTACCCGGTCGCGGTCGTTTCGGTGGCGGTGATTCCGTCCAGGGTTACCTGCGTAGTGCTCTCGGTGAGGCTCAGACCGGTGGAGGTCATGTCCGCCCGATCGACCTGGATCATCTCGGAGGTGCCGAGGTGGATCTTCAGGTCGGCATGATCGGAGGAATCGTAGCTGTCGAGGTTCAGCAGGTTCAGCCCGTTGAACTCGGTGTTGTTGGAGATGCGGTCGATCTCGTCCATCAACTGGCTGAACTCGTCGTTCATGATGCTTCGCTGGGCGGAGGAGTACGACTCGGTCGAACTCTGCTCGGCCAACTCTCGCATGCGGATGAGCACACTGTCGATCACGCCCATGGCGCCTTCAGCGGTCTGCAGCATGGAGATGGCGTCGCGGCCGTTGCGGGCACCCTGCTTCAGCACAGCCACGTCCGCACGAATCAGCTCGCGGACAGCAAGACCGGCTGCATCGTCACTGGCGGTGTTGATGCGAAGACCGGACGACAGCCGCTTGACCGACTTACTGAGATGGTTGTAGTTAATGCCCAACTGTCGGGCTGCCTGTTCGGCCATCAGATTGTTCTTGATCGCCAGCATGTCAACTCTCCTTCTTCAAACGCTTTCCGTTTGACATGTGGGCGCGGACCGATATCGCACGCGGATTTCGATCGTGATTGCCCCGACCCTTTTGGGGCTGCGCCGCACCTGATACTCGACTGCTAAGGACTTCGCCGGACCGAAAGGGCTAAAGGGTAAAGGGTTAGCCCGGCACGTCCTGTCGCCTCTGTTTCAGGGGGCTTCCGGAGTGGCCGAAATTGCTTTCGGCTTCTAGAGGCCCCGACCCGTTCCAACTCCCGCCGCCCGCTGACCGTTGACCCTTGTGGGCCGGTGGGTACTGCTCGCTTTCACCTGCCATTATCGTGAAGGGCACCGGGGGCTTTAGCGAATCGAGGCACAAATCTCAGAAAAAGCGTTGCTGCGACGTAACTCTATCTGGTCTCACGACTTCCATACAGCTTTGGGACGACACTTCCATAGCCCACCGGGCAAAACCCTTCCCCCGCTTTGGGGGAATTGCCCGGTGCCACGGGTGTCTGCCATACCCGTGCGTCATCGAACAGCGCTGAACGCCAAGGCCACCCGGTGGCTTCTGACAGAATTCGAAAGGGGGCCGGAATTGGCGTGGGAACGTGGGACCGGGGTCTCGTGTCGCCGGGTGCCCTGCTTCTCCGCGCTCGCCGGGTGCCATGTTTCTACGTGAAGCGGAGAAGCATGCTGTCTCGTTGCCGCGAACTCGTGGCGCCCCTTCGGGGCTCGCACTTTGGGGGCGACTGCTTCCGGGGGCTCACGCCCCCGGCCATTTTCCACCGCCCTTTCAGGGCGGGACAACAGCAACCAGCCCGACGCCACAGGCGTCTCCGCACGCCCGTGCTGCCTCAACAGCGGGGAACCGTCACGTAGGGCGGCGCAGCTCTGCTGCCCGCCGTTGCAGCCGAATAACAGACGAGCGGCGCCCTTGTAAGCAGAGAAGACGGCTCGTTATCCTGCCTTTCGCGCGTCGTCTGCAGCCCGAGGCCCAACGGGCCGGCAGAAAATGGCCGGGGGTGGAGCGAAGCGCAACCCCCGGAAAACGAGGCCATTCTACACGTCGCCCCGACGCCACGGGCCGTCGGTGGCAGAACGCGACAATGGATGAGCAAGTCAAACCCCCTACCGACGCGCGATGTTTCGTACTGGACCTCGCCGCGGCGCTGGGGGCGCGGTGCCGCAAACGTCGCATGCGCCCCACCCCATCCAATAGCGCTGAACGCCAAGGCCACCCGGTGACGTCTGGCAGAATCCGGAGGGGCTGGAAGTGGCGCAGGTCCTGGCAGGGGTCATCCCCGGCCTTGCGCACCAAAGAAAAAGGCCGACGACTCGTCAGAGCCATCGGCCTTTGGAACCAAGTACAATCGGAGAGGCTAGAAGCCCAGGTCGAGAATCGCTTCTGCGGTCCTGCGCACGGCCTCGGGCGTATCCAACTGCCCATTCTCCAGGAGCCGTCGAGCTTCCTCGACGGCGCGGAGATTCACTTCTTCGCTCTGCATAGCAAGAGAGACGAAGGAGTTATGAGCGGCGTGGATCAGCGCCCCTCCGGACGATTCGCGGGTCTTGCCGCCAGAGTCGGTCTTGCCCGACCTGGCAGACCGGTCAGGCCGGTCCGGCAAGCCCTGCGTCTCGAATCCGAATGTTCCGTTGATGCGCACTGTACACTCTCCTTTCACCGCATTACGCTACCTGTATTCTCGCTGGGGAGAGCCAGAACTTTAGCGAATTCCGTGAAAAATACCCTGTCAAACTCAAACCTGTCTACGACAACACCTTACGGCCCGTCTCCGCCTCGACCGGGCGGGATGTCCGGCACCGGAGGCGGGGGCGTAAGTGTCTGGGCGGCCTCGAACGCCACGAACTTCGCGAACGTCCGCGGGCTCGCCATCGCGATCTCGTGCTGCATCGGGTCGTATCCCGAACGCATCCGGAGGTCGTAGAAGGTCTTGATCCGCTTCTCCACGAACCGGTCGGTGGTGTCCCAGTAGTGGTCCACGCCCCACACGACTCGGCCCTGGTTCACATCGACCAAACTAAGATACAAACTCGCATGCATGCGAGGCATTTGCTGGAAATCCCGCACCTTCCCGATCAGCACCGCGTCGACATTCAGCGTATCGCGAATGGT
>JBKHHU010000132.1:0-9809 GCA_046539045.1 Phycisphaerae bacterium | reverse complement strand
GTGCTGGAGAAGGTCAAGGCGAAGGTGCCGGAGAGGGCGCTGGCGAAGGTGAAGGTGCTGGAGAAGGTCAAGGCGAAGGCGCCGGCGAAGGTTCGGGTGAAGGGTCCGGTAGTGGCGAAGGTGCCGGCGAGGGATCCGGAAGCGGCGAAGGCTCAGGAGAAGGCAGCGGAGAGGGATCCGGCACTGGTGAGGGGTCCGGTAGCGGTGAAGGATCCGGCAGTGGTAGCGGGGAAGGGTCGGGTTCGGGTAGCGGCGAGGGTTCCGGTAGCGGCAGCGGTAGTGGCCAAGGCACCGGTACGGGCTCCGGGTCCGGATCGGGCGAAGGTGCGACCAGCCCCCACGGTGGAGGCAGCAGTTCCGGTGGGACAGGAACGACCGACGAGCGCGGAGATGTCGACGCCGAACGCGAACAACTGGAACTGACCCCCGAGCAGAAGCAAAGGTTGATGACGACCGGCCGGGTTCTGGACGAGGCCCAGAAGCAGGTCCGGGACGGCACGGTTGATGCGGAGCTGCTGAAGAAACTGGACATGACGTCCGACGAGTATCGGCGTTTCGTGGGCAAGTACTCCCAGCTCTACAACCGCGTCCGGGACAGCGTCGAGAAGGATCCGGACGCCCCCACTGTGGTGCGCAGGGAATACACGCTGGATGAGCCCGGGGAGGTCCGCGAGGGCACCGGCACGGACCGCGAGATCACGGATGTCAGCGGCGGAGAGGACCTGACGCCCGACCAGATGCGGGAGTTGCTGGAGAACCGGAAGAGGCGCGTTTCGCCCGAGTATCGGAAGGGCGTGGAATCGTATCTGCGGGCCATCAGCGAGATGTCCGACGATGGTGAGGATGACGAGGAAGGTTCCGGCGACGACTGATCAGGCGAGCAGGGCGTGCTCCCACTCGGCTTCATCCGGCGTAAACAGCTTTATTCGCTGCTTCTTGTATTCTTCCTGCGTCCAGAGTTGGACGTGATCCAGCAGCAATTCGTTCTGCGCCAAGCGAGCTACCTCCTGGCGGGCCTGCTCGGCCGACAGTGCGTGAACCATCGTATAGACCGTCCGGGGCCAGTCCTCTGCCGCCGGCCGGCGATAGCAGTGACTGACGTGCGGAGAACGTGCCAGCCATTTCCCTGCCTGATCCTCCCACCCGTCGGCAACCCGCCACGCCACCAGCACGTTGGCCCTGGCCCCCGCTCTCCGGTGGTACAGCACAGCCGCGTACCGTCGCATCCATCCCCGCCGGAGGAAATCCGCTGCCTCCCGCAACAGACGTGACAAGGGCACGCCGGCAGATTCCGCCAGCTTGTCGAATGGCTGCGGCTGGGTCGGCAGATCCTGCTGCAGCGCCCGGATGCAGCGAACCTGCAGGGGCGTCGGCTCCCCGTCCTCGGCGGGTTTCGGACGGTTGCCGGCCGATGCCGATTGGTCCTGCCGCGGCGTTCGGCGTTGGGGAAAGTTCACGCGGAGCTTGTAGCGTTCCAGCGTCGGCAGAATGTACTGCCGGGTCGGCTCAACGCGGTCGGCCATGGCGCGAACGGTGCCCTCGAGGCCCAGCGTCGAATCCGGAGACACCGCCAGCGTGAACCAGAGATTGACCTCGTGCCGGCGCGAGTAGCAATGTGAAACGCCCGGGTGGCTTGCGATGAACGCCCCCACCTCACTCAACCGCTCGGGAGGGACAGCCAATGCGCAAAGCGTCTGCTGATAGCCCAGCATGCGGGCGTCGAAGATGGCGCTGATCTGGCGAATCAGCCCGCCCGGCCGGCGGAGCCGATCAAGCCGCCGCACGAGGTCGGCGGTCGCTATGCCGATGGACGCTGCGATCTGCCCGTAAGGCTCGGCCGTCAGCGGAACGGATTGCTGGATCCGGTCCAGAATGGTCTGGTCGGTGGTGTCGGGCTTGTGTTGCACGATTGTGCGGGCTCCAGATACGACCGACGCGACGGACTGAAGCCCGCCGCGTCGCGTGTCGTCTGCCGAATATTCTGCCGCCGGACTGTATTACAACTCCCACAACGGCTTGGTCTGCTGCAGGCATTTCGGAGGTCCGAGGATCTCCTGCATGACGATGGCCTTCCTGAGTTGTTCCGGTTCAGACAGGTCCACGGTGACGCCTTTTCGGGCGGCGTCCCGTCGGGGCGACTCATCCGTTACGGCACCGGTGAGCTTCTTGGCCGTGGCAAGGTCTTCCTTCCGCCGACGTTCCCGCTCCATCTTCTCCTCGGCAGCCCGGCGCCGGCTTTCCATCAACTGCTGGTATTCTTCACGACGTTGCCGCTGCTTGGTCGGGGGAGGCGGTGGAGCGGTGGTTTTTCGGGACGGCTGCCTGTAGATCGAGGACTGGCTGTAGTCCGGGCCTTGGGGGCGGGCCTGTTGAGCCTGACCTTTCTCTTTCATCTCCGCGACCTTCTCCAAGCCCTTCTGGATCAGCCCCACGATCGCGGCGATGCCGACGATCCCGAGCATCAGAAGGATTTTCAGCCACTGGACATCGCCGTCCTCGGCGATCGGCATGTATTCTTTCAATGCCATGGTTTAGGAAGGTTTCCCTTCTCCGCCTTTGTTGGATCCGCCGATGTTGTCCCGCATCTTGGTATCGGCCTGGATGTTCTGCAGGCGGTAGTAATCCATGATGCCGAGGTTGCCCTTGCGGAACGATTCGGCGATGGCCATCGGAATTTCTGCTTCTGCCAGCACGACTTTGGCCCGGTTTTCCTGGGTGGCTGCTTTCATTTCCTGTTCGCGGGCCTGTGCCATAGCGCGACGTTTCTCTGCTTCGGCCTGGAACCGTCGCTTGTCGGCCTCGGCCTGGTCTGCCTGCAGTGCGGCACCGACATTGCTCCCGACGTCGACGTCGGCGATGTCGATGGAGAGGATCTCGAAAGCGGTTCCCGCGTCCAGCCCTTTGTCCAGCACGCGCTTGGAGATCTGGTCCGGGTTCTCCAGTACCTCTTTATATGAACCGGCCGAGCCGATGGTCGTGACAATGCCTTCGCCGACGCGGGCGATGATGGTCTCCTCGGTCGCGCCACCGACGAGGCGGTCGATGTTCGCTCGCACCGTCACCCGTGCCCTCGCCTTGACCTGGATACCGTCCTTGGCGACGGCATCGACGGTGGTCTTGCCGCTGGCGGGGTTCGGGCAATCAATGACTTTCGGGTGAACAGACGTCTGGACGGCTTCCAGCACATCTCTGCCCGCAAGGTCGATTGCGGTGGCTGTCTTCCAAGTCAGGGCAATGTTCGCGCGGTTGGCAGCGATCAGGGCGGTGATCACATTCGGCACGCGTCCACCGGCAAGATAGTGGGATTCCATCTCACGTGTCTGAAGGGCCAAGCCGGCCTGCACGGCCCGCACCTTGCTCAGCACGATCACCTGCGGATTGACCTTCCGCAGGCTCATGCCGATCAGGTCGAGCATGCTCACGCCCGCACCGGCAAACTTCGCCTGGATCCATAGCTTGAAGTACCGGCCGATGATAAGCAGGACGATAAAACCGAGAAGGCCAAGGATGCCAATCAGCACCCATCCCCACGTCGGTAGAGCCAAAATCATAGGAGTTCCTTTCTCTACTCAAATTGATTGAGAGTTATTCTTCTTTTTCTCGCACGATCAGGTCGGTCCCGGTCGCGGCGGTGATGACCACTTTCACGCCTTTTTCGATCATCCCATGCTCGGCCTGCGCGGGAACGCGCCTGCCGTCGATCCGGACCATTCCGGCCGGCCGGAGGACGGTGATGGTCTCCGTCTCCCTGCCGATCAACTCTTTCAGTGACGGTGCGTCCGGCGTGCCTTCGCCCGCTTCGGCCGGCTTGGCTGCCAGGAAAAGTCGCCGACCGAAGGCTGTCTGCGGTAGTTTTTTCATCGCGACAATAAGGAACGCCGGGTAAGCGACCACCGCCGCGCCGGTCGCGACCACGCCCGCCAACCCGTTGATGGTATAAACCAGCCAGATCGCGACGATCATCGCAATCAGCGACAGGGCCCCGAGGATGCCGAAAGCCGGCGTGCAGATCTCGATGATTGCCAACGCCAGCGAGGCGGCCACCAGGATGAGAATCAGTATGAGAGTGTCGATGATCATTTGCTCATGCCTTCTGCTCGTCGGCAGGGCCCGGGGCCATTTCCTCCGGGTCGGTCGGCTCGACGACCAGCCGGTTGCCTTCATTGCGGATCACGCGCACCTGAACACTCCGATCGATAAATCCGCCGTCGGCGACCGCGTCCATCAGATCGCTGCCGATCTGGACCACACCGACCGGACGGAGCGTGCTGCGGGTCTTGCCGGTCTGCCCGGCCTCGACGCGCCGGATCGGCGCATCTTCCGTGGCGGCGGATCCAGGCGAGGACACATGCGGCGTGTTGACCAGCACCAGCCTTCCAGCCACCGGGATTTTCGGCAGATAGTGGCTCAGGATCGGCATGGCGATCAACGCGCCCACCAATGCGATCACCATCGCGATCAGGGAGTCGGTGAAAATGTCCCAGTCGGCACCCGTGTGCGGCAGCGGAAGCTTGTCCGGCGCATTGGGGATGGCGATGGCAAGCAGCGCGATGATGCAGCAGATGATACCACTGATGCCCGCGACACCGAAACCGGGGATCACGAAGATTTCCAACGCAATCAGCAGCAGACCCAGAATGAACACCGCGATCTCCCACCAGGTCGCCAGACCGGTCAGGAAGCGGCTGCCGAAAAGCAGCGCGAAGCAGATCACGCCCACCGTGCCGGGCAGTCCGAACCCGGGCGTAGTGAACTCGACGTAAATCCCGAGCAGCCCGACCAGCAGGAGAATCAGCAGTACGCCCGGTGAGGAAAGATACTCCACCATCACTTCCGACCAGGTATCCTCCAGAACCGGTGGCGTCTGCTGGATCCCCAGTTCGTCCAGAAGTTTCCGGTAGGGGGCCGCGCGGCTGAAGGATACCTCCTTTTTGGCGAATCCATAGCCCACGGCTTCAACCGGCTCCATCGTCAGCAGGCCGCCTTCGGGAACCACTACGTCGAGGATTTCCCACTCGGCCGCCGGGTCCGGTTCGCCTTGAGGGCGGGTCGTACCGCGGTAGGGAAGCTCATACACTTTCGTCCGCCACTTGTTGGCCAGCACGTACCGCAGTTCGCGCGTCTGCCTGTGGCGGACCAGCCACACCTCCAGATGGGCCGATACCATACTCACGGCCAGGTCGGCGGGATAGCCGTTGCGATTGGCCGAATTTCGGAACTCGTTTCGCAGGACGGTCTCTATCTTCTCCCGCTCCACGCCGGTCAACTGCCCGGCCATCATGATCGGAGCCGAGTCGCCGTACTTGCCCCCGGGCGAGATGTAGATCGCATCGCAGGCGGTGGCGATCATCGCCCCGGCAGAGATGGCCCGGGTGCGGACGTAGCAGACGGTGTGGATATCCGTCAGATCCGTCTTGATCAGGCGGGTGATGTCCATGGCCGCGTTCACCGCGCCGCCCCAGGTGTCCATGTCGAGGATGATCAGGTTCGTCCCTGCATCCAGAGCTTCGTCCACCTTGCGGCTGAATGCGTCGAACGTCTTTTGCGTGATAGATTCGCGGATCGGGATGATATACGGCTTGACGACCTTCTCGGGCAGGGGGGTGTGCAGTGGCCCGGGTCCGTTGCGGGGAAACCAGCCCTGCTCGGTTCGTATGACGTTCTGGTCTCGCGCCGGGTCGGCAGAGCGGCGCGTAGACGGCGCAGTTCGTGGGCGCTGTTCTCGCGGCTGGGTGTCCTGGGCGAGCGACAACCCCCCGAGAAGTGCACAAAAGGCGAAAATGGCGATTCTTACCGGCCGCATTCCACTTCTCCGATCCCGATCAGGTTCCTTCATTCTACTGTGCCGGCCGGCGGTCAACAAGCTTTCCTGAACTGTTGCAGCCCCGGCCTGGCAGAGTGTCTACCGGACCTCGGACAGCTCGACGTGGCGTTTTTCTCGGGCGGCGATTTCCACAGCCTCCAGCACGCGCTGTACCTGGAAGGCGTCCTCGAAATCCGGCAACGGGATGATAGGGTCCTCGCCGGCCAGCGAACGAAGAATGTCATAAGCCATATTGGTAAAGGCGTGTTCGTAGCCGATCACGTGCGCGTCGGGCCACCAGGCGTCCGCGTAAGGGTGGTCGCCGCCGTGGGTGCAGATGATCGTCCGCCAGCCCTGCGTGGCTCGCGGGCCGGTCGCGTCGTAGTACTCCAACTCGTTCATCCGCTCGAAGTTGAACCGGACGGCCCCTTTCGAGCCGTTGATCTCGAACCCGTTGAGATTCTGGCTACCGGTGGCGAAACGGGTTGCCTCGAACTGGGCGACCGCTCCGCCTTCCATCCGTGCCAGAAAGAGCGTGGCGTCGTCGACAGCCACATCGCCCTTCTCGCCGCTGCTCTGGAAGCCCTGGCTCAGGCCGCCGGACGCGCTGCCGCTCATCAGCGGGCGCTCCTTGATGAACGTCTCCTGGATGGCCCCGTCGATTTCGGTGATTTCCTCGCCGGTGACGAATCGGACCATGTCGATCACGTGGGCTCCCAGGTCGCCGTGCGAACCGGAACCGGCAACGTCTTTCCGGAACCGCCACGCCAGCGGGATGTTCGGGTCCATCGCCCAGTCCTGCAGGTAATACCCGCGGACGTGGCGCAACTGCCCCAATGCTCCATCTTTCACCAGCTGATATGCAAACGAAACAGCCGGGCACCGGCGATAGCTGTACCAGACGTAAGTCGGCACCTTGTACTGCTTGGCGGCCTTGAGCATCTCTTTGGCATCGCTGAAGGATCCTGCCATCGGTTTCTCGCAGGCGACGGCCTTGCCTGCTTCCATGGCATCGACGGCCATCTTCCTGTGAAGGTTACTGGGCGAGCCGACGTCGATCAGATCGATCTCGTCGATCTCCAGGAGCTTCTCGTATCCGATGACCCAGTTCTGCCAGCCGAACCGCTCCGCAAATTCCGGTAGAGTTTCCTCGTTGGTCGCAGCCACGGTGTGCATGACTGCCTCTGCCGGAGGGTCGAAGAACCGCATGACCTGCGTCCATGCATTGGAGTGGGCTTTGCCCATGAACGCCTGTCCGATCAGGCCGACGTTGATTTGCTTGCGAGCCATCTGTTGCTCCTTCTGGCGTTTGTATTTTATCCAGGTGAGGTGACATACGAATATAGGTCCGTCGGCGAGTGCGGGCAAGCCCGCAAAGTGGCTTTCAACTTGACCCGCAGCCGCCCGGGTGGGAGAATTCCGACGAAGCGGGATAGTTCACCTCATAAGGAGCAATGTATGCAATATCAAGAGACGCCTCCGCAGTCGGCACCCCAACCGGGGATGCCCGCAGGAAAGCCGAAAACTTCCGGTTGGGCGATCGCGAGCCTCATTTTCAGCCTGGTTGGTCCGTGTACCTTCGGTATTACAGCACTTATCGGTGCGATTCTCGGTTTCGTCGCACTGGGCCGGATCAAGAAATCCGGGGGAGTCGTCGGCGGGAAAGGCCTGGCCATTGCGGGCATCATCATCGGACTCCTGGTCGTCGTGCTGATGGTTCTGCTGCTCGCAGGCGGATACATGGGGGCCAGGTGGGGCAAGTCCAAGGCCGAGGAAGTCCAGGCGATGGCTCACGGGAATTCGCTGGGAACGGCAGCGCAGATCTACGCGCAAGAGAACGACGGCAATATGCCCGGCCGGAACTGGCAGGAGCAACTGCAGGATACCCAGGATGTCGGCGACCCGATGTCCAGTTGGGGACGGGAAGGCAAAGCCCGGTTTGCCATGAATCAGAACCTTGCCGGTAAGAAGAGGGCAGAGCTTGGCGACACGGAAAAGCTGGTTCTGTTCTTCGAATGCAAACCGGGAACCGGTCCGCTCGGTGGCCCGGGCGACCTGGCCGACGAACCGGTGGGAAGCTCTCCGGTTGTCGTGTTTGCCGATGGTTCCGTCAAAACCGTCGCTACGGCTGGTAGAGACCTGACGTGGACTATCTCGCGTTAGCGGGAGGTGAAGATGCACCCGGACCAGACAACAGGGTCCTACGGGCAGCACCCCAATGACGGGTACGGCAACCGGTATTACGTGGTGCAGCAGAAGACCTCCACCATGGCGCTGGTCAGTTTCATCCTGGCGCTGGTGGGGCTGTTCACCGCTGGGGTCACCGGTGTGGTCGCTCTGGGTCTGGGTATCGCCGCGTTGGTGTCCATCAGGCGTAGTGAGGGCAGGCTGACCGGGACGGGCTTCGCGGTGGCGGGAATCGTCATCGGAAGCGTGGTGACGCTCGTGCTTACCGCGTATATCGGGATGGTGGCGTGGGTTTTCACACAGACGGTGCCGATGGCCCAGAAGGCCCAGGGACAGGCCCAGACAATGAGTGCCGCCAGTGCCGTGCTGATGTACACCAACCAGTATGGCGAGTTTCCTCCGCCGGACAACTTCGACAGGCAGTTGCGAAATGCAGGTTTTGCCACGCCCGGGACGTTTTCTCTGCCCGATAAGTCCGGCCGGGCCATGAGCATGAACTCTCTCCTGGCCGGTGCAAAGGTCAGCGAGGTGGAAAGCCCGGGCACGACGGTGCTGCTCTTCGAGTGCCGGTTCGGTGCGCCCAAGGCGGGGGGCCCCGCCGATGTGCCGAGAAAGCCTACCGGAGAAACCTGCCTGGTCGCCTTTGTCGACGGTCATGTGGAAGAGTTGGCCCCGCAAGAGCTCCGGGAACTGGAATGGTTGCCAAAAGACAATTGCAGTACCTGCGGCAGTCTGGTAGAGGTACCGTCTACATACAGTTCCGGCCCGCTTCGGTGCAAGGAATGCGGCGAGGATGTCTGCACAACCGGGCCGAGCAAGAGCAGCGCTGACACCAAACCGCTTGAAAGGTACCCTCCCGATGAATTCTGAGATGTCCCCGCGTCATCAGCGACCGATCAAGAGCCTCGACAGATTTCTGTTCGGGGCTCCTTATTATCCTGAACACTGGACCGCTAAGCAGCGAGCCGACGATGCCAAGCGCATGGCCGAGGCGGGGGTCAACGTGGTGCGGATGGCGGAGTTCGCCTGGCATGTAATCGAACCGGCCCGCGAGAAGTATGATTGGGGCCTGTTTGACGAGACCATCGACAGCCTGGCTGAGCATGGAATTGCGACCATGATGTGCACGCCCACGGCCACGCCTCCGCGATGGCTGACCCAGGATCATCCTGAATGGATGCGCGTGGACGAGCAGGGCAACGTGATGGAGCACGGCACGCGCCAGCACTGTTGCACCACGGCAGAGGGGTTCCGTTCCGAGTCGGACCGCATCACCCGCGCGATGGCCGAGCACTATGCCGACAACCCGAATGTCATCGGCTGGCAGACCGACAACGAGTTGTACTGCCATTTCTCGCTATGCTTCTGCGATGCGTGCGTGGAGGGGTTCCAGGCGTGGCTCCGCGAGCGGTATGGCGACATCGCATCGGTCAACCGGGCATGGGGGACCGACTTCTGGGCGCTGAAATTCGACGACTTTTCCCAGGTTCCGCTGCCGTATCCGAACAATCGGCCGGCCTATCCGAACCCCACCCACGAACTGGACTACTACCGCTTCCTTTCCGATGCCGTGACGGAGTTCCAGCGCCGGCAGGTGGAGATCCTTCGCGAGGCGAACCCCGGCTGGTGGATCCAGCACAACGGCCTGTTCGACGTGATCGACTACTGGAAGTTCACCGAAGACCTGGATTTCCTGGCTGTGGATGTCTATCCGGGCTTTGGCGTCCGCAAGCCGGAGGACTCTGTCTGGCCGGCGGTGATCAACGAGCGTTGTCGGGCGAATTCGGGCGGGTACATCGTGCCGGAACAGCAGGGCGGT
>JBKHHU010000131.1:0-9897 GCA_046539045.1 Phycisphaerae bacterium | reverse complement strand
AGACCACGCAAACCCAGCCGCAAACCGACTCCGCCCCAGCAGACGAGTGATCTACCGGCTCACAGGTCCATCAGATCGTACTTCTTCATCTTTTTGTAGAGCGTAGTCCGGTCGATTCCCAACTGGGCGGCGGTGGTTTGCCTGCTTCCTTCGTGAGACTTCAACGCGGCCCGGATGATCTCCCGTTCGGATGTTTCCAAGGCCTCCGCCAGCGTGCGTCCCTCGACATCCACATACCCCCGCCTGGTCTGCACCTCAGACGCCCCAGTCAGCACCGCCGGAGGCAGCCCGTCCGGAGTGACGACGCCGTCCCTGCAGAGCACCACCGCCCGTTCCACGCAGTTCTCAAGCTCGCGAATGTTGCCCGGCCAATGATACTGTCGCATCAGTTCGATGGTTTCCGGATCGAATCTCTCCACGGTCCGCCCGGTTTGCCGCACGAAGCGCCGGAGGAAATGCTCCGCCAGCAACGGGATGTCCCCGAGTCTGTCCCGCAGCGGCGGCAGATCGATATTGACTACATTGATGCGGTAGAACAGGTCCTGCCGGAAATTGTCGGCTTTGACCTCTTCCCAGAGGTCCCGGTTGCTGGCGATGAGTACTCGCACATCCACCCGCCGCGTCTCGTTGCTTCCGAGCGGCTCGAAGGTCCGCTCCTGAAGCACGCGCAGCAGCTTGATCTGCAGTTGCGGGCTGGCCGTGGCGATTTCATCCAGGAAGATCGTACCTCCGTCGGCTGCGGCGAATTTGCCCTCCTTGTCCGTAACCGCGTGGGTGAATGCGCCCCGGACATGCCCAAACAGTTCGCTTTCCAGAAGCGTGTCCGGCAAAGCCCCGCAGGAGACCTCCACGAACGCCTGGTCGGCCCGCGGTGAGTGGGTGTGGATCGCCCGGGCAATCATGCTTTTGCCTGTTCCGGACTCGCCCGTGATCAGGACCGTGGTGTTACTGTCGGCGACGGCTGTGATCAGTTCGAACACCTTGGACATGCGGTAGTCCTGACCGACGATGTTCCCGAAGCTGTACCGGTCGGCCAGCGTATGCTTCAGACGCGTATTCTCCGCCTGCAGGTTCTGCTGCTGGAGAGCCCGCCGGACCGAAAGTTTCACGTCCTCGTCCATGATGGGCTTGGTGAGGTAATCGTAGGCCCCGTTCCTGATAGCCTCGACGGCAGACTCGATCGTCCCGTAACCTGTAATGACGATCACGGCCGTCTCTGAGTGGCGCGTCCGGATATGGCGCAGAAGCTTCATTCCATCGGCTTCGGGCGTGTTGACGTCGGTGATCACGAGATCGTAGTGCCCGCTGCTCAGCAGATCCGTCGCGCGGGCCACCGTCTCGACCGGCGTGACCTCAAACCCTTCGCCTTCCAAGAACACGCTCAAACTATCGAGGATGATCTGATCGTCGTCGACCAGCAGGATGTTCGCAGCCGTTTCGGTAAGATGAACGTTGTCGCCACCAGCCATGTCTGTCTCGCTGAATCTGTACCTACCCAAAGATGAGGATGTTGCGTCACGGCAGCATTTGTTTCCCGCAATCAACATCGGCCGAACCGCCCTTGGGACTGAAGCGCCGGCTGGGAAATCAAGCCTCGGGCAGCGCCGGTTGAAGCAGCTTTTGAACGTACTTGACTGGGCGGCATCTACAAGTGATGCTACCCGTTGTCGCAGTCTTTCACGTCAGGAGAATCGCATGACTCAAGAGCCCACTTCGGAGACCTCCCTGGATCGACACCTTCAGGAGATGCTGGACCGGAATGCGTCGGACCTGTTCCTTCGCGCCGACTCTCCTCCGTCGCTGCGGGTTAACGGCGAACTGCTCCGCACGCAACTGCCCGCCCCGACGCAGGAGGACATGCGTCGCTACCTGGACAGGATGCTCACTCCGGTCGCCAGGCAGCGGTTTGAAGAGTCCCCCGACCTCGATATTGCCTACACCATGAACAGAAAGGCCCGCTTCCGGGTGAACATCTTCATGCACCAGGGGCGGCTGGGTATTGCAGCGAGGGCCATTCCGCTTGGGAGCATCGAGTTCGACAACCTGAACCTTCCGGAAGAGATCCGAGCCATGGCCGACCGCCAGGCGGGGCTCGTGCTGGTGGTGGGCCCCACCGGGTGCGGAAAAAGCACAACCCTGGCCTCTCTGGTGCACCATGTCAACAAAGTCCGCCGGGCGCACATCGTCACCATCGAAGACCCGATCGAGTTCGTTCACGATGAAGACAAAGCCTTGATCCACCAGCGGCAGGTCGGGTTCGATACCGAAAGTTTCGCCACCGCCCTCCGACATGTGGTCCGCCAGAGCCCGGATGTAATTCTCATCGGGGAGATGCGGGACACCGACACGATGCAGACCGCCCTCTCGGCTGCATTGACCGGACACCTGATTTTTTCCACGCTGCACACGACCAACGTAGTTCAGTCAATCGACCGCATCCTGAACTACTTCCCGCCCGAAGCGCGGGGCCAGGCGCAGGCCGACCTGGCCTCCACGCTGATTGGCATCGTCTCGATGCGCCTGCTGCCGACAGCGGACGGTGACGGCAGAGTCCCCGCTGTAGAGGTGCTCATTGGAACGCCCACCATCAAGCGGCTGATCAAGGAAGGCAACTCCGTCGAAATCTACGACGTCATGAAGCGCAGCCGCGATGTGGGCATGCGAACGCTGAATCAGTCACTGGTAGATCTCGTCGAGCAGGAAAAGGTCACCCAGGAGCAGGCACTTCCGTATGCTCCCAATCCGGATGAGTTCCGTTTGAACCTCCAGGGGATGTATACTGGTATCGAGTCGATTGACCTTCGCACGCAGCTCCAAGCGGACGATGAAGAGGACGGAGACGAGAAATGACGCAGAGTCAGAGTCAGCAGGCAACCGAAACCGGGCAGACCCCGCCGAAGTCACCGTATCTTCTCGACCTCGGCCGGGAGGCCCAGTTGAGCATGAAGATGCTCTTCGAGCACGCTGCCGCCATCGAGGCCAGCGATCTGCTGATCACCTCCGGTTCGCCACCGATCGTGCGCGTCGACGGCGATCTGCACTCCGTGCTGGAGATCCCGCTGAAGTCGGTGATGACCAAGAAGCTCATCTGGTCGCTGCTGAACGAGACGCAACAGGAGATGTTCGAGCGAAAGCGGGAGCTGGATTTCTCGCTGGCGGTTACGGGCGACCTCCGGTTTCGCGCCAACGTGTACTACCAGAAGGGTTCAGTCGCAGCCGCCTTCCGACTGATACCCCGCAAAATCCCCTCGATGGAAGAGCTCGGACTGCCGAAGGTGGTCAAGGAACTGACGCTTCGACCCAACGGGCTGATCCTGATGACCGGCCCGACCGGGTCCGGGAAGTCCACTTCCCAGGCGTCCATGATCGATCTGATCAATCAAACCCGCCGCTGTCACGTGGTGACCATCGAAGATCCCATCGAGTTCATCCACGAGTCAAAGAAGTGCGTGATCGATCAGCGTGAGGTCTACGCGGACACGCTCAGCTTCGCCAACGCGCTGAAGTACGTGCTGCGGCAGGACCCCGACGTGATCCTGGTGGGCGAAATGCGGGATATGGAAACCATCGCCGCCGCTCTCACCGCAGCGGAGACCGGACACCTGGTGATCGCCACGCTCCATACCAACGATGCCGTTCAGAGCATCGATCGAATCATCGACGTGTTCCCCCCTCACCAGCACGAACAGATCCGCGTTCAGCTGGCGTTCTGCCTGCTGGGCGTTGTGTCCCAGCAACTGCTGCTTCGCAAGGGGCAGAAAGGCCGGATCCTGGCCACGGAAATCCTGGTCAAGAACTCCGCCGTCGCCAACCACATCCGCGAGGGCAAGACCCACCAGACCCGCAGCATCATGGAAGGAGCCCGAAGGGAGGGAATGATGACTATGGACCAGCGGCTCAAGGAACTGTATGAGGCCGACCTGATCCCATTCGAGGAGTTGGTGCGCCGTATCAGTAATCCGTCTTTCCTGCGCCAGATTGACCCGCGTCCGGACGTCGAGCAGGACCGACTTCCGCAAGCCCGTGGCCGGCAGAATTGAGATTTACGGAGTCTCTGTTGCGGCGGGTTCCTCCTTGTCAGCCACGGCCGTCTTCAGCGAGGTCTGCACCGTGATCCGCATCATGGTGGTCACTCCGACGCCCCGGATCTTTCCTGCAGAGTCCAGTTCGATTTCGTGGGAAACCAGTCTGCCATTGTCGAGGTTGTAGCGGACCTCTCCCATCAACTGGTAGGCCTGCTTGGCATTGTCGGATTTGCCCGGAGTCACAATTTCACCGGATAGCATGATGGAGGCGATCGTCCCGAACCGGGTTTCCTCGACGTCCACCAGCTTGCACAGGGTCTGCTCCTTGCCACGGACAGCCACCCCGGGTGTGCCCATCAGCGGGCTGACGATATCCCGTTTCACCTCCCACCGGTGCCCCAACTCGATCTGGCCCCTCGGCAGGTACACGTACGGTTGGCGCAGAATATCGGCGAACTCACTCTCAAGATTCTCGCAGAACCGACGGAAATTGGTGGTCTTGGGAGTGACTTCCCCCTGCTTCTTCCGTCGGTCGATGATGCTGTCTTCTGCACCATCCACGCTGACGATCCTCCCGGTACCGGTGGTGGTCGCTTGGAAAGTCATCCCGTCGATCATGTTGAACACCATCGCCAGTTCAGGCCGTAGTGAGCCCCGGTTGTTGCTGTCGGTGACGGTGCGTTTCTCTCCGGCCCGGACCAGCACTCGCATGTGCACTTTGCGGACCTCTGCTTCGATTCTAGACAAACCGGTTTCTGTCTTCCCGACCGAAAGGGGAATCTCATAGTTCATCGTGGTATCCGCGTGCACCTGCTTGCCGCCGGGGTTCGGTATGTCCATCTCCACGTGAATGCCCTGGCTGAGTACAAGATCCTGGCCGGCACTGTAAACCGGTTTGAAGCTGATGCGTTCGGCCGGTTGTGTGCCGGCGCTGCGTATTTCGTCCTCGGCTGGGCGCGGACCGGCCCAGACCGGCCCCCCGCTGAGCAGTGCCATACTGAGAAGAGTCCATCCCACGAGTTTGTCCGGGCTTAATACCATCGGTCACCCCTTCCACAGAATCATTCGCCCGCCGACACTCCGAGCCGCGCGGGCAATTCAGACAAGGCCTTCTCCGTCCCACACCCAATTGTACCGCAGCCGGGGCAATGGCTGACAGGAATTCCCTCGGACGCGCACGACAACGCCCCACCATTGTCTGCAGCGGGGCGTTGCGATGCGTATCCGGTCGGTGGGTCCAGAAGTTTACAACGTGCTGCCTTCGATCAGCTTGGGAACGTCCACGGCATCCCCGCGGTCGATGCTGTAATAGGCGGCGATACCGGTCAGGATGGACCAGCTTCCGTCGACGTGATTGGCCTTGCGGTGCAGCGGATCCGCCGGCGCGTCGGGATCGAAGATATCCCGCAGGAGCACCGGGTCGCCTCCGCCGTGTCCGCCTTCGCCCTTGTGCACGGGGATGGACTTCGGCTCGCCGAAGTGCGGGTGCAGCATGATGTACGTGCCCTCTTTCTTCAGTTCGCCCGGTGTTGCGGATTCCTGCTCCCCGCTGATGTAGCTGAACTGCGTCGACCCGTGCTCCAACCGCCCCTTCGTTCCGTTAAAGGCGATCTGGTAGCCCTCCCACGGCGAATAGGCGTGGAGGAAGTAGTTCATCACCGCCCCGCGAGAATATTTGACCGAGAGGGACATGTTGTCCCAGATGTTGATGTGCTCGGAGAAGACGCACCGGTCGCGGTAGTAGCCGTCTTCGTGCTCGTTATCCAGGTAGAGGGCTTTGAGGTTTTCCGTGCCTTCCAGATCCAGAGAGAACTTACAGTCGTCGGTGTTCTTGTACGGACAGGTGTGGCAGCGTTCGGTGCGCTCGGTCAGACCGAGTTCGTCGCCCATTTGCGGCGTGTAGAATTTGTTCGTGGCGTGACAGAAAACCTGTGCCGGTGTGTCCCCCAGCCACCAGTTGACCAGATCGAAGTGATGGGTGGACTTATGCACCAGCAGCGAGCCCGAATTCTCGCGACGGCGGTGCCAGCGGCGGAAGTAGTCGGCACCGTGGCGGGTATCGAGCGGCCAGGTGAAGTCGACGCTGAGAATGTCACCGATCTCACCGGAATCGAGGATCTCCTTGACCTGGCTGCGGTGCGGGGCATAGCGGTAATTGAATGTCACCTGCACGTTGCGGCCGGTCTTCTGGATCGTATCCAGGATCCGCCTGCACTTCTCTTCGTCGGTGGTCATGGGTTTTTCGGTCACGACGTCGCAGCCGAGTTCCATTGCCCGCACGATGTAGTCGCTGTGCGTGGCGTCCGGGCCGGTGGTCACGATGATGCGGTCCGGCTTGGTCTGCTCCACCATTTTGTCGAAATCGGCAGCGTCGTACATCGGCACGGGCTCGCCGCCAAGTTCCTTGATCTTCTCGTTCTTGAGTTCCATCCTGCCGTGATTGATGTCGCAGATGGCGACAAGTTCGGCAATCTCCGGAAAGCTCTCGTAGATCGCCTTGGTGTACATTCTGCTTCTTCCACCCACGCCAACATGGGCATAGCGAATTTTCTCAGCCATGGTTCGTGCTCCCTGTATCTCTGAAGAATTCTCTGCCATCGTTGGCAGACTGCATCATAATTGGACAAGCTACTCAGGTGGATTCGCGAATGATCAATCGCGTGGGCAGCGAGCGGGACCAGCCGTCGGCTGGGGGATCTGCTTCGCCAATCTTTCGGAGGATTACGTCGGCTGCTGCACGCCCTACCTCCCGGCTCGGCTGGGCAACCGTCGTCAGCGGCGGACTGGTCAGGGCAGCGGCTCGAAGATCGTCGAAACCGATCACGGAGACGTCTTCCGGAACCGAAATGCCGTGCTCATGGAGCCCCATCAACAGCGCCATCGCCACTTCATCCGAATATGCCTGAATCGCATCGGGACGCGGATCCATCTGCCGCCATCGACTCCCCACTCCTCTGGCCGAATCGATCCGACTTTTGCCCGGCTCCAGGTAGATGGGGCTCAGATCGAGTTGGCTCAATGCCCGCTCGTATCCCTCGATGCGGGTGCTGTCTTCCCTGCTCCCAAGATAGGCGATGCGCTTCTTGCCTCGGGCAGCCAAGTACAAGGCAGCTTCGTAAACCCCTTGCTGACGGTCGATTCTGACCGTATCCACATCTTCGGACGAATCAAAGACCACGTACGGCAACTGAGCCTGCGCCAGCGCCTGCACCCATTCCCGGATGGGCACCCGGGCCGGGCTGAAGCTGGCCACCGCCGCCGGCCGCCTGGAAAGCAGTTCTTCGAGCATCTCGTCAAAGTCTTCGCTCTCGGATTCCGCACCGAACAGCAAAGTCACAGAATAACCCGCCCGGCGCAACGCCTGCTCGAATCCTGCAATCTTCGCCATGTGCAGTTCGTCCAGGCTCCAGGTGATTACCGCGACCTCGTAGCTCTTCTGCGTCCGAAGCGAACGCGCGAACCGGTTCGGACGGTAACCCATCTCCCGGGCAACCTCAAGAACGCGTCGACGCGTATCCGGGCGAGCGTATCCCGAATTCTTCAGCACACGGCTGACCGTCCGAACGGAGACCCCGGAGGTTCTGGCAATGTCTTTGAGTGTGACCATGCGACCTATCCCGCTGACTATGCCATCGTTGGCATGTCAGAATGGTACCAGCCCTCACCATCAACGCAAGAGGAAACAGGAAATCTCCGCCGAGGTTGGCAGCCCGGCGGTTCTCCATTACAATTGCCGGCAGATAAAGGAGCTTTGCATGAACGGACACGGCGTCATTTTCGATATGGACGGCGTCCTGGTCGACAGCTATCAGGCGCACTACAAGTCATGGAAGCAAGTCGGTGAGAAGCACGGCCTGACCATGACCGAAGAACAGTTTGCCGACACATTCGGGCAGACCAGCCGGGATATCATCAGAAACCTCTGGGGCGATGCGATTCCCGATGAGGAAATCCCGGAAGTCGATCGTGAGAAGGAAGCCGCCTACCGCCAGATCATCGCCGGGGACTTCCCGGAAATGGACGGAGCCGACGACCTGCTCAAGGCCCTCGCCGAGGCCGGGTTCTTGATCGCAATCGGCTCCTCCGGCCCGCCGGAGAACATCCAGGTGGCCATTGACTGCCTCCCGCACGGCAGGGTGGTCAGCGCGACGGTCACCGGAGAAGACGTCACCAACGGCAAACCGGACCCGGAAGTCTTCCTGACGGCCGCGAAGAAGTTGGGTCTGGAGCCCGCGCAGTGTGCGGTAGTCGAAGACGCCCCTGCCGGTGTGGAAGCGGCCCGCCGCGGTTCGATGGCCGCCCTCGCCATCACCGGAACCGCCCGGAGAGAGGAACTCAGCGATCGGGCCCACATCGTCGTCGATTCGCTGCGGGAACTGGACCCGGACAAGATCCGGTCGCTCATCGACCGGCACGCAGGATAGGCCCCCGCGGCTCAACTACCAGCGCAATGAAACGCCCGGCTGAGCAGGCCGGGCGTTTCGGCTGACATTTTCAGCCGTCCCATCTGCAGCAGTTGTCCGTCCGGAGGTTCGTCTCGGAGCGTCGCAACCGCTGTGAACAGATGTTGAGCAAGCGAGAGGGACTTCTTCGTATCGCTCCGCCGCCCGATGTTCTCGGGACTGAGAGCGTACCCACAAATTCCCATCCGTCTTTCTTCAGGCGAAAGGCGACAGGTAATCAAACACCAGTCTCATCCACGACGACGCTTCTTCGCGTAGCGAGCGAGACCGCCAAGCCCGAGGCCAACCGCGAGCATGGTCAGCGGTTCGGGGATGATCAGAGGCTCCAGACCCGGGGCAAACGCCAAGACATCATCAGCGGAATCTCCGCTGTCCTGGATCGTCGCGAAAGCTTCAGTGTACGTAGCTGCCATAGTTTCGTAGTAGACCCAAGCGGAAGTTTCTCCCGGTTCTAGGGTAGAGCCCTGTGGAGTACCGGTGCCGGCCTCGAAGGCGAAATTCACCTGTCCGTTGTCTCCCGATCCCTCAGCTCTACCGATGGTAGCCGGGTCGCCCTGAACAAACTCCTCCGGGTCTCTACCGGGAACCCAGATGCCACTGTCGATGATCGGTACAGCCGGTGACCAGCTGTCAATATTTGCAGTTCGGAAAATATCTGCTGGCTGGCCAAGTTCCTCTTCGCCGGTATTTGAAAGTTGGTATCTGAACAACAGACGCCCGCTACTGTGCTGGAAGACTTGGCTGGTCAGCGTCCCCACCACGGGGTGCTCATCGAAATCTGCGCTCTGCGTCGCGAATAACGTCCATTCAGAGCCCAGGTCATCGCCCGTGTACAGATTGAAATGCGGAGGGTCGAAGGTGGTATCCGGGTGAGCGCGGCTAAACGACGGGCTCGGCAGGCTGGCCGAACTCCCGCCAATTGCCAGTGCTTGCTGGGCCGGCACGATGAGCGAGCAGACGGCCAGGCCGGCCAGTATCGTATAAACTAGTTTCCTATTCATTTTGTGTCCCCTTTCCGGGACCGCTCCACAACGGAGCAGTACGTCTACAAAAAATAACGATTGGTTGATTCCGGAGGTCCTTGGGACCTCAGTGCCTCCTTTTGAGGTTCGACACTTTGGATAGAAAGGGTCACAACTATCCGTCGCCGCCTGGTGGCACAATCAGGCGGATGTGTCCTTCTTCATCGCGCGATTACCCCATAGGCCTCACCTCCTGCCCTGTAAAAAGATTCTCTGCTCAAGCTTCGCTTATCGGGCGCCGGAAGCAGTCCTTGCGCATAGACGAACTGCCCCGGATAGCGGATCTGCACAGACACCGATGGTTCAGCAAGAAACGAGCGAACGAATCGAGAGGTCCGTCTCCTTTTCACAGCCAAACTCCGCGGGCCTTCCAACTCCCGACGACGG
>JBKHHU010000130.1:0-9928 GCA_046539045.1 Phycisphaerae bacterium | reverse complement strand
CCCGCTGCCCGACAACGAACAACCAGCCGTCCCCCTCCATCTACTCCTCATCGTCCCCTGAGGTGTTTCGGCCAATGGAATCCTTCAGATCCCCCAGTGCCTTTTCCACGCCCTCCTTCGTGTCCTCCCACTTCTCTTTCGACGCCTCCTGCAGGTAGGTCTCGGCCATTTCGTACTGTTTGCGCATCCGGCTGGCCCGTCCGGAGGCAATCAGGGCCCGATGCCGGGTTTTCTTGTCACCTTGCTGGACGAACGGGTGCTGCTGTGCCAGCACGTCGCCCAGAATCCGGTCGCGGGCCACCCGCTGCTTTTCATCCTCGGGGTCCAACCCTAGTGCGGCGTTAAGTCGAACGAAACTGCTGTGATACTGCGCCTGCTCTCGACGCGGATTGAGCTTCTGCTCGATCAGGATCCGACGCAGGCCAAGGCGGCCGATATCGCGATAGACGTCGGAGATATCGCGTTCGAAGTTGTAGATAGCGTCGTCCAGGCCCTTGGTGTGTTTGCGGATGGTTGCGTAGTCTTCCGGGCTGGCGTGCAGCAGCCAGGCGCGGGCCACCTGGGGCTGGATCCGGTCCTGCCCGCGAACCCGAAACAGAACCAGGCGGTACTCCCAGTTCTTCATCACTTCCTTGGCGTAGTCGGGCGACTTTGGATCCAGGTCCGGGAATTTCTCGTTGCTCTTGTCCACCACCTGCTGCATCAGCTCGATGGCCTGGTCGAGCAGAGCGGCTTTGCGGTCCCATTTGGTTGTGCCCTGGGCGCGCTGGTAGAGCTGCATTGCCCTGATCCACGTCATATCGCTGGACTGTTTCAGTTCCGGATGCTCTTTGATCCACTCGGCCAACAGCTCCTCCATCTGCATCTCGGCCAAGCGTTTGGCGACCTGCGTAACATCTTGCCCACTCGGCTCGGCCTGCACCGGCCCGACCATCGCCGTCAGCACGACCAGCAACGCACATCCAATTGTCCATAATCGCGTATGACGCATCTCTACCTCCCGCCTCGGTTCTGATCCGAGAATCGGTATTTCATCTTCGGGCCCTGCTTACCGGCTCGCCCTGTTCGGCCCGTCACAAGGCGCTACTTGACCGCAAACCCGATGTTTCTGAACCTCGCTTTGACCGCAGCGTTAAACGCCTCGGTCACGTACCGCCATTTCACATCGCTTCGTATCTCGATCACAATCGCCTGCTTGTCAGCCTCGGCACCCAGCGCCTTGTGCCTGGCTGCGAAAAAATCGGCCAGTTGACCGGGGGTATCGAAGCTTTCCCCGCTGCGTTCGATCAGATACTGAGCGCCCGCGCCGCTCGGCCGGACCACCACGCGAATATCCATGAGGTCCACAGCCACGGAGGCCCCCGACCCCTTCTCGGGAAGCGATCCGGGGATGAGCCCTTCTTCCGGGCGGAAATCGGTGGTGATAATGAAGAAGATCAGCAGCTGGAACGTGACGTCGATCATCGGCGTCAGAGGCGGCTGGATCATGCTGGTGCGTTTCTTGCGTTTCTTTCGCTGCGGTTCGTAATGAACCGATTCGTCGCCTTCGATCTTCTTTTTGGTTGTCGTAGCCATTTCAGTCCCTCTTTCGCTTTCCGCTTTGTACCACCGCAGCGATGTTCATCTTGCGGTACCCCAGTTCCGATGCTGTGGTGAGAACCGGCTGGACATACTGGAAACTGACTCGCCAGTCGGCGCGGATCTGCAGCGTCAGATCTTCCTTCTTCTTGCCCTTGCCCTTCCATTCCATCATCGCCTCCCGAAGAAGCGTCTTCAGCTGGGCCTGGTTGGACACAGCGAAGGCTTCGGCGGTGCCGACCTTGTACTGCTCGGCGCGACTCATGGTGCGGTTGGGATCCTCGGCGGTATCCGGATCGGCCATCGCTTCCTCGGCAGCAGAGCTGACGTTGACAATGACACGATCGGCCACCACCAGCTCGTCCTGCCGCTCGGCCTGGGACCGATCCGGGTGCGGAGGGCTGAGTTTCAGAAACTCGTCGGACGCCATCTGTCCGACAAGAATGAAGAAGATGATCAGTTGGAACGTGACGTCGATCATCGGCGTCATGTTCATCGATACATCTTCTTGTATGACTGTCCTAGCCATGGTTGCTCCTCTCTGCCGCCGCAACGGGCGGCGTGAGGGTCGAATCCAGTATCGGTTAGCCCTTCTTGCCCGGACGGAACGTCGCGACCAGGTTCTGGCTGGCCATCATCGCTTCGCTGGTCAGCGCGTCGATGCGGCTGCGAAGAACCGAATAGATCGCCAGCGACGGAATGGCCACGACCAGACCGAGCATGGTGGTTACCAGCGCGATGCCGATGGACTCAGCCAGGTCGGCAGGCTTGGGCGTGGAGCCGGCAGCGGCGATGTCGAAGAACGCGTTGATCATACCCCAGACGGTACCGAGCAGACCGAACATCGGGGCGATGTTCCCGATCAGGTTCAGCCATTCGATCTTCCGGAGCAGTTGGGTGGTGCGCTCCTCACCGGCTTCTTCCATGGCCCGTTCCATGGCGGTATATCCGTGCGGGGCCTCGGTCAGCGCCGCGTGGACGACGTAGCTGAGGAAATCCGGATTGTCGCCGGTGTAATCGATCGCCTCGCGGTACTGCTTCTGCTCGAACAGCTGCTGGATCTGCTGGCGGCTCATCTCCGGGAGCACGTTCTCCCGACGGATCATGATGAACTCGAAGATGATCAGGCCCAGCGTGGCGAAGCTCATCAGCCACAACAGGATGCCGATGGACCCGCCACCGGGCCAGACCAGAATGTGGAACCATGAGAACTTTTCGCCGGCGTCCTGGGCAAGTAGAAGACTGAAATCCATCAACGTCTCTCCTATCACAGATTCGGTGTTTTGTCAGGCGGTGCATCCGGGTCGCGGATCAACACCATCGGCACGTTTTGCCACTTCTAAACTATTCTTTTCCCAGTTTGGCCAAGGCCTTCCGGGCTTTACTCACAAATTCGTTGTCCGAGTCGACGGCAGAGAGCCTCTGCCACGCACTGCGGGCTCCGGCGGGGTTTCCGAGCTTCTGGTTGACCGCCCCGGCAAGGTACAGCGCTTCGAATTCATCGCCCTGCCCGTCGTGCAGCACGACTACCTGCATCAGGTTCACTCCCGCCTCCAGCAGGTGCTGCTCTCTGGATGAGCCCGAGGCCTTCTCAGCCAGGCCCATCTGGGCTTTGCCCAGCGTCAGGAGGGTTTCCGAGCGGTCCAGCGGACCGATGTTGAGCTTCAGCAACTGCTTGAGCTCCTGCTCGGCCTTGCGGAACTGCCCCTGATCGACCAACCGGGCGGCTGCGTCGATCTTCCCGCTCACTCCACCGCGTACGGGCCTGGGGCGAGGAGTAGGCTTGTCCTGCTTGCCGTTGGTTTTACCGGAGGGCCTGGTCGCCGCAGCGCCGAGGAACTCCTTCATTTCGGCGACTTCCTTCTCCATGCCTTCGGCTTCGTACAAGGACATCAGCAGGTTGCCCACGCTGATTTTCAGCCGTTCGCTGTCACTGCGGTCGAACCGCGACTTGAGCAGCCGGATCGCCCGGCCGTTCTGATCGGCTCCCTTGGAAACCATGTCGCGAGGCGACAGCTCCAGGGCACACGGTTCGTTCTTGTTGTACTGCACCAGCTCCAGCCAGAGCTGTACCGCTTCATAGATGCGATCGGTCTTGCTCAAAGCCTGCAGCTTCCGGTGCAGCACCAGACGCTTGAACCATTCCCGCGAGGCGCCTTGGCGGGCGACGTCGTACTGGTCGATGGCCTGGCGGTACTTCTTCTCCGCCATCAGCTTCTCCGCCTGGTTGAGGGCGGTCTTCCCGTCGATCTCCACGGCGGTGATCTCTTCCACCGGCTTGCTGGTGACCACGCCGGTATCCAGCACGCGGAAGCTGACGGTGCACTTCTCCAGCTTCTGGATGCGCACCGGTTTGTAGGTGATCATGCCTTTCCAGGTGATCGAGTCGGCTGCGGCAACTCCGGAAAGACTCGCCAGTACGAGGATCGCTAGTGTCGTTCTCTTGATCATGGTTGCCCGTTTATTCGTCTCTGCTGACGTACTTGTACCTTCCGCCGTTTTCCTTGGCGATGGTCCTCATGGTTTCTTCGGCTTCCCGTGGACGGTTGCCGTACAGGAAGGTGTTGATCAGGACGTCCTGGCTCTTGTTGTGCTTGCGGACCATGTTGATCACGGCCTTGTTGTCCGGGAACGCCGCGTCGGTCAGGAGGTAGATCAACTTCCCGGGCCGCTGCGGATCGGCGTCCTCCAGAACCTCGAAAGCCCGTTCCAGTGCCGGAACCGGATCGGTCTGGCCGGTGGCGATCTTGTCTTCGAGGAAATCCAATGCGGCGTTCTTGTTGGGGTCGGTGGCCAAAACAAGCTCTTGCGGAGTATTCTCGATGGGCTTGCCCTTCTGGAACAGGATGATGTGGAAATCCTGCACCTTGCGAAGCTTGCCGATTGAGCGGATCATCTCGACGCGGACGTCTTCGAAGGTGTCGACCATCGAACCGGAACGGTCGATCACGTAAACCACGTGGTGAGCGTTCCCGCCGCCGGAACCGAAGAAGTTGTTCTGCGGCCCCTGTCCGCTCCCACCGGTCGTCATGCCGCTGATGCTCGCCCCACCGCCGCTGGCACCGCTGGAAGCGGCACCGATGAGCAACTGCTCGCTGGTTTCGCCGCTGTCGGCGGGGATGGCCGATTCACGATCGCTGAACTGCTGCTGGGTCTTCTGCTGCGACTTGGCCTTGACGTTGGGGTCGTCCTGGCCGGGATTGACCACCCCGCCCGGATCATCCGTCATGTACGCATCCGGGACCACCACGTTTTCGGGGATGTAGTTGACCTTGACCAACATCACGAAGAAAGCCAGCACAACCACAAGACCGATGTGGAGGAACAGGCTGATGACCCACGGCATGATGGCCGCGAGAACGGTCATGATCGCGCTGTCCTCTTCCACGTATTCCACCTGCTCCTGGTCTTCCTGGGCCGGTGGCTGCTGGGGGTTCTGTGGTGGTTGGGGCGGTCCGGCTTTCTTCGCACCGGGAACGTTGGGCTTGGGCAGATTCGCCAGCCCTTCCGGCACGGTGACGGTATTCTGACAATGGGGGCAGGCCACCGCGGCGCCCGGTTGGGCTTCCACGCTGAGCAGCTTGCCACAATTTTCACATCGGAAATCGACGGACATACGTCGGCCTCCTATCGCTGTTCTATGTCTGCGCCGGACTCGGTAAAACTTGATATCCGGGCAACAGGGTGACTATCGTTCCAGTTTAACATACTTGTAAGGGGAACCGGTAGCGGCTGCAATCTGTTTCATCACCTGCTGGGCCTCTGCAGAGGGTTCCCCGTACAGGAACGTGCAGATGCTTACCTTTTGTTCCGCTGTAAGTTCCTTTACCGTAACAAGTAGTTTTTCATTATCGGGGAAAGCGCCGTCGGTCAGCAGACAGACGACCTTTCCGGGCTTGTTCTTATCGGCCGCGGAGAGCACCTCAAACGCCCGTCGCACCGCGGGAATCGGGTCGGTCTGGCCGTGGGGGAGAATTCCTTCGGCGAATTCCGCCAGTGCGTATTTGTTGACATCGGTGGCGGCAACCAACGGGCGCGGCGTGTTCTCCTCGAGCTTCCCCCGACCGAAGAAAATGACATGGAAGGTCTGTTTGGCTTCCATACCAGCCACCGCCTTGAGCAGTTCCAGGCGGACCCTGCCCATTTTGTCGACCATCGATCCGGACCGGTCGATCAGGAACACCACGTGATCGGCACGTATTCCCCCGCCGATCGGCGGATCGGCCTGCGGATCGTCTCCGGGGCCGTCACTGCCGTCTCCGTCACCATCGGCGCTGAGATCCACACCGAAATAGATACTGCCTTTGGATTCGCCGGTAAAGTCAATCGGCTCGGCCGAGGCGGCCGCCGCAATGATCTGCTCGTTCCGGTTTCGGGCATCATCCATAACGTCCATCTGCCGCCGATGGGCCGGTCGGTCGCTCATCGACCCGCCCTCTTCGGGGCGCTCGGGGCGCTGGGGGATTTGCAGCATAACCGGAGTTTCCATCACAATATCCCGGACGACAGCGGTTGTCGTTTCCCTATCCGGGGTGCCTGAGGTCATCAGCATGGTCGCGAAGGCGAAAATGACAAAGACGGCCAGGTGAAGAAACAGGCTGATGACAAAGGGGAAGGCTCTTTCGAGCAAGGGGGGCTTTTCGGCCGGGTGATCAGAGCGTTGCGGGTGGGGCACGTCGGTCGGCAGGACGATATCGGCACAGTCGGAAACCGCTGTGGGTTTGATCGGGCCTGATTTTCCTGTCGCCTTCGGCGGCACGCTCTGCACGTTCCCGTTCTCCTCTCTCTCTAATCGGATCTCAGCCATGACAACTCCTTTCAGCTTTGCACGGACCGCAAAGGCGGAACCTTCCACGGTTCGCTGTGAAAGCGGAGGCCCGACAAGCACCGCGCGTGCGGGTCGTCGAAAGCGAGCCTGTAAGGTAGTGGTCTGAACGCGGTTAAACCCATTGGCGTTTACCGCATCCGACCGCGATGGCAACTTGAACATCAAGTGCATCGCCATTTGGCGTGACGGGCCAAGGTCGGCCGCAGCCGCCCTGAAATGGGCCCGCTTGAACGAGGCGAGTAACCTCGTTCGGAGAGTATCCGATATAGAGGCAAATCTGGTGCACGGGCGGACTTCGCATCTTCGCCCATGTCACGCTATTATCCTAATCGGGAAGATGGGCCTTGGCAATCAAAAATTAATACATTTTGTCCCGCAGCAGCGGGCCGCCGTCGGATCGACCGCCCTTCCGGGCCGGCACGAAGTCGCCATTCTCACGCCCTTCGCTCCCTCGACCGAAAACACTGGCCAAACGGACGATCAGCAATTATAAAGGGCTTTCCGGGCCATTGCCCTGCTGCGAGGGTGGCGGAATTGGCAGACGCGCCAGGTTTAGGTCCTGGTCCCGTAAGGGGTGCGGGTTCGAGTCCCGCCTCTCGCAATCGATTTTCTTCAGATTCCCGGTACTCATGAAACTCGCGACACTTAGTCTGGCGATCCTTGCAGGACTCCTCCCGGCTGCCGCCTGCTCCGAGGAAGAGAACGTCAGTTCCGTCCACGAAGGCACCGCCTCCTGGTACGGGCCGAAATTTCACGGCAAGAAGACCGCCAGCGGCGAGGTCTTCGACCAGACCGCCCTGACCGCCGCGCACCGGACACTCCCCTTCGGGACGCGCGTCCGCGTGACGAATCTCGCAAACGGTAAATCGGTCGTCGTCCGGGTCAATGACCGGGGGCCTTTCGTCAAGGGCAGGATCATCGACCTGTCCCGCGCTGCCGCTGAAGAGATCGGCATGATCCGGTCCGGCACCGCCCGCGTGCGCCTGGAAGTGCTGTCCTAGACAACTGAACCCCTCAAACTGACCACCGCCGCGCGGTTTATCCCCGTTCTCCACAGTTTGCGGGCAGTTTCTCAACTCCATCGCAGCAGTTCCCCTCTGGGGCCGGTTCGTTTGAGATGCCGCACGTTTCTACAATTCCCCGAGCACAATGGCCGTTGAATCACGGAGGAAGGAAGCTGCCGATGAAATCTGAGACACTGGAAGTAACACGCCGCCCGGAGCAGTTGCTCTCCGACGACAAACGCGTTATCCCCCGCTACCTCGATTTCCATGACGACAAGCGGATCCGCGGAATCATCCGACGGATCATCCGCCTGCCGGAGGAAGATATTCCGCAGCTTCTGAAAGAGATCAAGGGCGACTTCCACGCCCGGCATCGAGACATCGAGGCCGACTTCCGCGCCAACTACGGCGTGGTTCGCCGTCTGATTTCGGAGCCTCAGAAGCTCTCGGAAACCCGCCGGTTGCTGATCGGTGCCTATTTCACGATGGAGTACTCGATAGAGTCAGCCGCCCTCTTCAATCCGTCGATCGTGGTCCACCCGAACCAGTCCGACCTGGACGACGGGGATCTGCGCTTTCTCATGAGCCTTCGAGCTACCGGTGAGGGCCACATCTCCTCGATCGTCTTCCGCCGCGGCGTGTTTCACACGTCCGGCGAGATCAGCTTCGACCCGCCGCCCCGCTACGCCTATTCGACCCGCCCCATTCCCGATTCCAAGTTCTACAAGAGGCGGTTCATCCGAAAGCTGCGGGACACGCAACTCTGCAAGGGTACCGCGTATATGATCCTCGACCTGCTCCGGGACCAGTTCACCGCCTCTGAACTGCGTTCGGCCATAGACAAAGCCATCCAGATCATCGAACCGACGGCCGATTCGTTGAACACCATCAAGGAGATGGTCTGGTTGTCGCATGCCAACTACCAGCTGTCGTTCCCGGCAGATTGTTTGCCGGCTGAGACGGTGATCTTCCCCGCAACGGAGACCGAATCCCGCGGGATGGAGGACCTGCGGCTGGTCCGATTCACGGACGACGACGGACAGCACCTGTACTACGGGACCTATACCGCGTTTGACGGCATGAACATCCATCCCATGCTGCTGGAGACCGAGAACTTCCAGAGCTTCCATGTCAACACGATCACCGGAAGATACGCCCGCAACAAAGGCATGGCCCTGTTCCCTCGCAAGATTGACGGCCGGTACGCCATGCTCTCGCGACACGACGGCGAAAGCTCTTTTGTGCTCTGGTCGGAGGATCTGTATCAGTGGAACAGCGGCACGAGAATCCAGACGCCCTCCGAAACATGGGAACTGGTGCAGGTAGGCAATTGCGGTTCACCGGTGGAAACCGACCGCGGCTGGGTGGTGCTGACGCATGGTGTGGGCCCGGTGCGGAAGTATTCGATCGGAGCCCTGCTGCTGGATCTGGATGACCCCAGCCAGGTCATCGGCCGGCTCAAGGAGCCGCTGCTGACACCATCACCGGAGGAACGGGAGGGGTACGTGCCCAATGTCGTGTACAGCTGCGGGTCGATCATCCACGAGGACAAACTGGTGATCCCCTACGCGATGAGCGACTCCCGAACCGCCTTTGCCACCGTCAGCATCCGATCGCTGGTCGACCGCATGCTGAACGAAGGGCCGTGAGTCGTTGACTCGTTGAGTCGTTAATTCGTGAATTCGTTACTTGCCGCAGAGGCGCCGAGGGGAAACCCGCCAGCCGCTGGAGGTCAATCGCGAAACATTCGGGATTCCCCCTAGGTCAATCGCGAAACATTCGGGATTCCCCCTTCTCGCTATAGGTCCTGTAAATGGAAGCTGCTTGGGATGGGCAGGCAATACGCAGACACAAAGCATTGGCTAGACTTCGGCAATCCTCTCTGTGTCTCTGTCTCTCTGTGTGAAAATCAACCCGTCTCAGCCTCTCTGCGCATCAGCGCGTTCGACCGCACCTGCGCGATCAGGCCGCTTCGACGGCTTCCTTCTCTTCGGCGGGATCCGACACCGCGGCGTTGGCGCGTTGTGCGTGGAAGGTCATCAGCGAGACATAGAAGAAACCGAACGTGAAGATCAGCAGGAACGGCGTGGCCAGCACGCTGTTGATGTCCCGCATGCTCCAGACCACACAGGCGGCCATGTACACACCGAACGCGAATTCCACGTACGGCAGGAGCTTGATCTTGCTCTTGTTCTTTTTCACCACGCCGGAGGATTTCTTCACAGCCGTGCCGTCACCGTACTTCGGCGTCCGGACGAAGGCGCTCTGCTTGCCGAACAAGGCTTCCAGGATCGCCTTGGAGTTCGATACGCTCAGCCCGACGCCAATGGCCATCAGCACCGGCATATACTTGAAGACGGTCCGCCAGTCCTTGAACAGCTCAACCTGGCTGGCCATGTAGAACACGCCCGCCGACATCGTCGCCAGTGCGAATACACCGAGATCGAACATGTTCCGCCACAGTGTTCCTTCTTCGATGGCGATGCAGCGGAAGAACATTGCCGGAAGCATCATGATC
>JBKHHU010000129.1:0-9935 GCA_046539045.1 Phycisphaerae bacterium | reverse complement strand
GAGGAAAACAGCGACGAATAGAATCCGCCACTGACCATGGGACGCGGCGGGCCGAATGAGGGTCCACCGCGTCCCGTGTCTGAGGCGCAACTGCGACGCATCCGACGGCGGGTCGAGAAGGCCCGTCTTCGGCGAAAGGTGCCCCGGCCGGTCCGGAAGCACCGCCAAGGGAAAGCTAGGAAAGTGAAACCATGTCGCTTGCAGAAGTGACCACGAGGAATACGATCATGAAACGTGCAGTACTGATCATCGCAGTCGTTGCCTGCCTGGCTGGTTGTCAGCAGCAGAACAAGAGCATCTCCGAGGCCAAGGTCGATGCCCGTGCCCGCTGGCAGTCGGCTCGCGCCCGCGTGCTGTACGGCGTGGCAAGCGAGCATCTCAAGGTCGGTCAGCTCAACGAGGCCCGGCAGAAATCCACCGAGGCTTTGGCCCTGGATCCGGAACTCGTCGAAGCCCGCCTCCTTCTCGGGAAGGTCCTGATCGAACAGGGCAAGTACTCCCACGCGATCGAGGAACTCCGCCTCGTCGTCGAGGCCCAACCGGCGTTTGCCCATGCTCACTACCTGCTCGGCGTCGCGCTGGAAAAGGGTCGCGAACTTGACCTGGCCCTGCAGAGCTACCGCAAAGCGTACACGCTGGATACCACCAATATCTCGCCCATCATCGCCGCGACCGAGGTCATGGTTGCCCAGGGCAGGCTCGACCGCGCCCTGGACTACATCGAAAGCTACATGGGCGAAGCCGGCTCCGAACCGGCAGTCTTTGAACTGGCCGGGAGAATCTGCGCTATGCAGAAGGACCATACCGAGGCGGCCAAGTACTACGAAGTCGCCTGCGATCTGGACTACAAGAACGTCCGCTACCGCGAGGCGCTGGGCCAGGAGCAGTTCCTCGCCGGCCGGCACGTAGCTGCCTCCGAAACCCTCCGCACGCTGCTGCAGAACGAGGACTACGAAGCTCCGGTGTGGGTGCGGACGATGCTCGGCGACTGCTACATGGTCATGGGCTGGTCCCGCAAGGCCCGCGACGTCTACTACGAGATCACCAAGGAACGATCCATGGACGCCGGCGCCTGGGCCAACCACGCCAAGGCGTCGCTGGCCTGCAACGATACCGGAAGAGCCATCCTCTCTGCCAAGAAGGCCCTGGACATCACCCCCGGCCGTCTGGACGCCACGCTGGTGCTTGGATACGCCCTGATGCAGGAGAATCGCCACGCCGACGCCGTGGACGTGCTGAATCGCGCCACTGCGGCCCATCCCAGCAACGACACCATCCTGTGCCTGCTCGGGCGGGCCCACGAGGGAACCGGCAACAACGCCGAGGCAACCCGCTGTTACGTACGGGCACTGCGGATCAATCCGGACAACCCGGTCGCCAAACAGCTGCTGAAGGTTACGCGGGACAACGAGGTCTCCAGCGCCGGCGAATAATACACGGAACCGAAGAGTAACGGGAGAGTCAGAGTGACAACCGCCAAGCGTCTGGGACTGGCCTCGATGGCCCTGATTATCCTCGGGGCCAGTGCCGCCTACTACGCCACGATGATGGCGATGCAGGGCCGCTTTGTCCACAGCCCGACCTGGAACTACCTGGTTCTGGGCGTGCTGGCCGGGCTGACGGCCATCGTTCTCGTGGTGTTCTGGAGAAGCGTTCACCGCGGAATGCAAAGCATCGCGCGGCAGCTTGGAGAGATGACCGAGTCCGGACAGGTTGGCCTGGTCATGGTTGACCACGGCGAGGAAATGTCGGAAATCACCAAGCCGCTCAACGAGTTCCTCACCACCACGCGCACCCGCATGGAGCAGCTCCGCAGCGAGAACCGGGAGCTGCAGATCCAGTCCCGCATCGCCGCGGCAGAGAAGCATCACACCGAAGCGATCATCTACTCGATTTCCGACGCCGTGCTGGTGACCAATCGCTTCGATGAGTTGATCGTCGCCAACGAAGCGGCAGAGACCGTCTTGGGCTTCAAGCTCAACGGGAGCATTCGCAAGAATATCGACCGTGTCATCGCCGACAGCACGCTGGTTCGATTGATCCGCGAAACCCGCAACCACGGTAAGAGTTTCACGCGGAAAGTCGTCGAGCACACCATCGACCGCAACAACGAGCCGAAGACCTACAACATCACGCTCAGTTGCGTGGTCACTCCCAGCGGAGAGGTATCCGGTGTCGTGGCCGTTCTCCACGACGTGACCCGCGAGAAGGAAATCGCCCGGATGAAGACGGACTTCGTCTCGAACGTTTCCCACGAGCTGAAGACCCCGCTGGCGTCGATCAAGGCCTACATCGAGATGCTTATCGATGGCGAGGCCGATGATCCCACCACCCAGCGCGAGTTCTACGACATCATCCAGTCGGAGACCAACCGCCTGCACCGCCTGATCGAAAACATCCTGAATATCTCGCGGATCGAGTCCGGCGTGGTCAAAGTCGTCAAGGAGCCGATCAGCCTCACCAGCGTGGTCAAGCAGGCTGTCGACGTCTGCAGCCCGCAGGCGAAGATGAAGAACCTGACCCTCAACGCGAACCTCGCACCGGTGTACTACCAGGTCGAAGCCGATCACGACATGGTCTTCCAGGCGGTGATGAACCTGATTTCCAACGCCATCAAGTACACACCCAACGGTGGCGACGTGGGCGTCAGCGTGGCCGTGGATGAACGTCGCGGAATGGCTGTCTGCGATGTGACGGATACCGGAATGGGTATCCCCGCCGAGGACCTGCCGAATATTTTCGACAAGTTCTATCGCGTCCGGGCCAACAACAAGCTGGCCAAGGGAACCGGTCTGGGGCTGACGCTGGTAAAGCACATTGTCGAAAGCGTCCATGACGGCAAGATGTCCGTCACAAGCGAGGCAGGCAGGGGAAGCACCTTCAGCTTCGAATTGCCGATCATGTCCTAACCGAATGCCGACCCCGGATTGGTCGATAGACTATCCGGAGGCGCATTCAGCAGAAGGAAGGCAGAACCATGCAGCACAGAATTCTGGTCGCGGATGACGAGGCCCACATCCTGCACGTCGTATCGCTCAAGCTCAGGAATGCCGGGTACGAGGTCATCACTGCCGTCGACGGTGAAGAGGCCCTGGAACTGACCCAGACCGAATCGCCCGACCTGGTCATTACCGACTATCAGATGCCGTACATGAGCGGTATCGAGTTCCTCAACGAACTACGGACCGACGAACAGTTCCGGAAGATCCCGGCGATCATGCTCACCGCCCGGGGGTTCGACATGGAACCGGAAGAGATGGAGCAGGCCGGGATCGCAGCCGTGCTGGCCAAACCATTTTCGCCAAGAGAAGTTCTCCAGACTGTCGAGCAGTTGCTGACGCCAAATGAGGTGTCTGCCGCGGAGTAGTTATGAAATCGGTTGCTCGTAAAAACACGGAGTCGCAGCTGCGTTCACTGGAGCGGCTCACCGAGGAATTGCGGGACAAGGCCCAAACGCTGGGGATCACCGTTGCGGCGGTGGATTCCTCCGGCGACTGGATTTCCCCGTTCCGCCCGGACTGCGCGCTGTGCCGGTCCATCGATCCGAGCGGAAGCCGGTGCCCGGAGGACATGCAGCAGGTCGTCCGGTCGGTTCTCTCGGACAATGAGCCCGTGGTGGCCGACTCGCTTCACGGGTGCTGCCTGATCGGAATCCCCATCAGGCGAAGGCGCCGGCTCGCCGGTGCCATCATCGCCGGGTATGTGCCGGTGGAAATGATGAACTCTCCGGCCTTTGCCGAGGCCAGCCATGCCGATTCCGGACCCGAGCCCCGACACCGGCGCGACCAGGCACACGATTTCCTGAACGTCCTGAACTGGTTGATGGAAAGCATCCAGAACGAGCAGGTCAATCAGCAGGAACTGTCCACCCTGAGCAACAACCTGGTGACCACCTACGAGGAACTGAGCCTGCTCTACCGCATCAGCGGTACGATGAAGGTCACCCAGCAGCACACCGACTTCCTCGCTCAGATCTGCGCCGAACTGCAGGAGGTCATGAACATTTCCTGTGCGGTGGCCCAGATTTATTCGCATCCGCCTGCAGAGGAAGAGGATTCGATCGTTCTCGCCGGTGATGTCGAACTGAATCGGGAGCAACTGAAGCTTCTGACGGCCACCCGGATCGCGCCGAAGATCGCCGAACGCAACCGGCCGCTGCTGCTCAACGGGTTCCAGGCTCCGGAAGGCAGCGGGCTCGGGAACAAGGTGCAGAACCTGATCGCCGCGCCGCTGACCAAGGACAAGGAGGTCATCGGTCTGCTGGTCGGGCTCAACAAGCACGACGGCGATTTCGACAGCGTCGACCTGAAGCTGATCAACTCCATCGCCAACCAGTCGGCGGTGTTCCTGACCAACAACCGCCTGTATGCGGATCTGGAAGATCTGCTGATGGGCGTGTTGCACGCGTTGACGTCGTCCATCGACGCCAAGGACCCGTACACGTCCGGCCATTCGCAACGAGTGGCCGAGCTGTCCCGCAAGATCTCCGAGAAGCTTGGGCTTCCGGAAGCAAAGATCGAGCGAATCTACCTTTGCGGCCTGTTGCACGACATCGGCAAAATCGGCGTGCCCGAAGCCGTGCTGTGCAAGCCCGGGCGGCTGACCGACGAGGAATACGAAATCATCAAACGCCACCCGCGCACCGGCGAGCGGATTCTCGCGGGCATCCGGCAGCTGGAAGATATTGTCCCGGGCGTGGTGTCCCACCACGAACGCTACGACGGACGTGGTTATCCCGACGGCCTGCACGGGCAGGAGATTCCGCTGGAAGGCCGGATCGTCGGGTTGGCGGACGTCTTCGACGCGATGAGTTCGGACAGGACTTACCGCCGGGCTCTTCCGCTGGAGAAGATCACAGAAGAAATCGAACGCTGTGCCGGTACCCAGTTCGACCCGAATATTGCGAAGGTCGTGCTGGAGCTGGACCTGGCCCGGATCCTCGAAGAGTTCAACAATCCGGCTGGGACTGTTTTCCCCGCGCGGTTGCAGAAGGAGAAGCAGGAATGAACATCACAGCCGAAACCTACGGCAGGGCGGTCATCCTTTACCTGAAAGGCGAGCTGACCGTCGACACGCTGGAAGCGGTCCGAAAATCGGTGGCCCACCACATCGAGGATGAACAGATCGTCGACGTGGTCTTCAGCATGCAGGAGGTCCCGTTCGTGGATTCTGCCGGCCTGGAGTACCTGCTGGAGTTGCAGGATGCACTGGCCGAGCGGCTGGGGCAGGTGAAGTTCGTCCGCTGCGACGAATCGATCCGGAAGATTTTCGAGGTTACGCGTCTGGACAGCGATTTCGAGGTCATGAGCGACGTGGCCGACGCGGTGAAAACGATCCAGGCATAGCAGGTTCGCCTGGCGAGGCAGGGCTGTGGCCACAGAAGAAGCCGAACCGGCCGGTCACGGACCTGTCGGGATAAGTAGGCAAAAGCGACTGGAACTTCGGGTCCGATCCCCACGCCCGAATCGGCAGTCGCATCAGTCATGCGTACAAAACGGAGTACCGGGGAGGGTATCGGGCACTATGGTATACACGGATACGAACAAGCGGGTTCAGCTCGGGCAACTGCTCATCAGCAAGGGCCTGATAGCTGACGAGCAGCTGAATCGGGCGCTGGACTATCAGCGGCAGACCGGGAACACGCTGCTTCTGGGCGAGGTGCTGGTCAAGCTGGATCTCTGCAGCGAAGAGGAGATCATGGAAGCCCTTGCCGGGGCCTACGGGGTTCCGTTTGCCCGCATTTCCCCGAAGATCGCCGATCCGAAGGTGATCGAACTGCTCCCGCGCGAGTTCCTCGAACGTCACACCGTCCTGCCGCTGTTTCAGGTCCGCAACCAGCTTACCCTGGCAGTGCACGAACCGACCAACGTCTTCCTCCTGGAGGAAGTCGGGCGCATCACCGAGTGCGACGTGCTGGTCGTCTGCGCGACCGCCAAGGACATCAAGGCCACCCTCGAGACGCACATGCCCTCGGCCAACGTGTTCATCATCGATGAGATCTTCGATGAAGAGCAGGCCGGGGAACTGTCTTTCGTTGAAGAGAAGATCGAGGACATCACCGATCTGGAAGCGGCCGCGGAAGGCTCGCCGGTCATCAAACTCGTCAACCACGTGATCTATCACGCGGTGCGGGAAGGGGCCTCGGATATCCACATCGAGCCGGATGATCAGAACCTCCGGGTGCGCTACCGCGTCGACGGGCGGCTGTTCGAGAAGATGCGCCCGCCGTTCCGCATGCTCCCGGCCATCGCGAGTCGAATCAAGATCATGGCCGGTCTGGACATTGCCGAGCGGCGACTTCCGCAGGACGGCGGAATCCACGTGATGATGGATTCCCGCCCGATCGACCTTCGTGTCAGCACGCTCCCCGGCCCGCACGGCGAGAAGATCGTCATCCGGATCATCGACAACCGGAACGTGCTGGTGAACGTGGAGAAGCTCGGCTTCAACTACGAGATGCTCAAGGAGTGGCGCAAGGCGATCAAGGCTCCCAACGGGATCGTGCTGGTGACCGGGCCGACCGGCAGCGGAAAAAGCACGACCCTCTACAGTGTGCTGAAAGAACTCAACAGCGACGAGGTCAATATCTGCACGGTCGAGGACCCGGTGGAATTCAATCTGCCCTGGGTCAACCAGTTCCAGGTCAACGAGAAGGTCGGGTTCACGTTCTCCGGCGCGTTGCGGTCGCTGCTGCGTCAGGACCCGGACATCATCATGGTCGGCGAAATCCGCGATGAGGAAACCGGCAGGATCGCCGTGCAGTCGGCACTGACGGGGCACCTGGTGTTCAGCACGCTGCACACCAACGACGCCCCCGGAGCCATCACGCGTCTGCTGAACGTGGGGATCGAGCCGTACCTGGTTTCCGCGTCGGTCAACGCCGTTTTGGCCCAGCGGCTGGTGCGGAAGATCTGCACCCACTGCAAGACACCCTACGAACCGCCGATCAACCTGCGGCGGGCGGTCGAGCGGTGTGCCGGAAACGTGGAGACGTTCTACCGCGGCGAAGGCTGCTCGCGGTGCCGGAACAGCGGGTTCTCCGGCAGGATCGGGGTCTACGAACTGCTCATCCCCGACGACGCGCTTCGCGACCGGATCACCAGCTCTCCCAGCATCAACGAGCTGCGGGCGATCGCCCGCGAGAGCGGAATGGTCACGCTTCGCGACGACGGAATGGCCAAGGTCAAATCCGGGCTGACAACCGTCGAGGAGGTCTTCCGGGTCACTGCGCAATAACGCAGGCACCCAAGGAGAGAACTGTCCATGCCAACATTTGCCTACGAAGCCCGAGACGAATCCGGCCATCCCGCCAGCGGGGTGCTCCAGGCGGGGAACATGAAGGAAGCCTCCCGACTGCTCCGGCAGGACGGAAAGGTCATCATCGGTCTGTACGAAGCCGAGCAGGAACTCCAGCAGGAAGCGGGTCCGGGGCTGTTCAAGCCGCGGATCAAGCGCGACGATATCATCTACTTCGCCACCCAGCTGGCGGTGATGATCGATACCGGCGTGACGCTCAGCGAAGGCCTGACCGCCATCGCCGACCAGACCGAGAACCCGACGATGAAGGGCATCCTCGACGATCTATGTCGACAGGTCCAGGGCGGGAAGGAATTCTCCGCCGCACTGGAAAAGTATCCCAAGGTGTTCGGCGGCCTGTTCGTATCGATGGTCCGCGCGTCCGAAGCGACCGGCAAGATGGGCGAGATGCTCACGCGGCTCAGCGACTACATGGAGCAGGAGCGCGACACGCTCAAGAAGGTCAAAGGCGCCTTGACTTACCCGATCTGCATGATGGCGTTCTGCCTGATCGTGGTCGTGGCGCTGCTGATATTCGTCCTGCCCCGGTTCAAGGCCATCTACGAAGGCAAGGGCGAGAGCCTGCCCATGCCCACGATGATCCTCATCACACTCAGTGAAGGGATCATCACATACTGGCCGCTGCTGCTGGTCGGAGTCGTCGGTTCGATCATCGGGCTGATCATGTTCCGCAAGTCCGAATCGGGTCAGCAGTTTTTCGACGGGCTGAAGCTCAAGATCCCGATCATCGGCGGGATGTTCCGCAAGGCGTATCTCGCCCGCTCGCTCCGCACCATGGCCACCATGGTCACCAGCGGCGTGAGCATGCTGGACGGGCTGGCGATCACCGCCAGCACTGCCGGAAACTACTGGTACCGGAAGATCTGGATGGATCTGTCCGAGCAGGTCCGGCAGGGCGGGAACCTCACCGACGGGCTGATGGAGATGGACCTGATCCCGCGGACCGTCACACAGATGGTCTCCGCCGGCGAAAAGTCGGGGCGGCTGGGCCTGGTGATGAACCGCGTCGCGGGGTTCTGCGAGAACGATCTCAAGACGTCTGTCAAGACCGTCACGCAGATGATCGAGCCGCTGATGATCATCATGATGGGCCTGATCATCGGTGGAATCGCCATCGCACTGCTGCTGCCGGTGTTCAACATCTCCGAAGTCGTCGCCAAGTAATTCGCCCACTGGCGAACCCGGGCCGGAATCTATAGAATACGGCCATGAGCAAGAGGGACTATTACGAAATTCTCGGCGTTTCCCGAAGCGCCGGAGAGAAAGACATAAAAAGCGCGTACCGCAAGCTGGCGCGGAAGTTCCACCCGGACGTCAACAAGGAACCGGATGCCCAGGAAAAGTTCCAGGAGGCCACCGAAGCCTACGAGGTGCTGACCGATCCGGAGAAGCGGAAGCTGTACGATCAGTTTGGCCACGCGGGCATGCAGGGCGGTTTCGCCGGCGCCGGTGGACCCGGTGGCGGCCCCCGGCCGGGCGGTGGCGGTGGCGTCAACATCAACTTCGAAGACATCTTCGGAGGTGGTGGCGGCGGACGCAGCGGGTTCATGAACATGGGCCTGGACGAGATCCTCGAGGCCCTCGGTGGGTTCGGCGGCCGCAAGCGCCGCGGCGGCAGAACCAGACGCCAGCCGGTTCGGGGCCAGGACCTCGAATACCACATCGAGCTGGACTTCCTGCAGGCCTGCCGCGGTGCGACGGTTGCGCTGAAACTCAAACGCCGCGAGGACACCGAAACCATTGACGTGAAAATCCCCGCCGGTGTCAAAGACGGCTCGAAGGTCCGCATCCGTGGAAAAGGCGGTCAGGGGCCGGCCGGTGCGGGCGATCTCTACATCCATACCCGCGTCAAACCGCATCCGTATTTCCGCCGCGACGGGGACAACATCTACGTCGATGTCCCCATCTCCATCACCGAAGCTGCGATGGGCGGACAGGCCGACGTGCCCACCCTCGACGGCGTGTCCACCGTCCGCATCCCCGCAGGGAGCTCTTCCGGCAGGCAGTTGCGGCTGCGCGGCAAGGGCGTGGCCCCCAGGGGCAGACCGGCAGGAGACCTGCTGGCGGTGCTGAAAATCGTGCCTCCGCCGAGCCTCAGCGACGAAGGCGAGCAGTTGCTCAAGAAGTTCGACCAGACCGAGGACTTCAACCCACGAGCCAACGCACCATGGAAATCCTGACCCGCAAACGCTTCCGACTGTTCAGCGGTATCGTGACCATCTGCCTGCTGCTGATCCTTGCTGTCGGTCTGGCAGCGATGCTCTGGATCTCGCTGGTCGGTATGGAGTCGGCCGAGGCGGAATCCAATCGGCAGCGGGGCTTTGCCAGTCTGGCCATGATCTCCGGCGGTCTGCTGCTGATGACCATGGGTATGCTCGCCTGGGCAGGCATCCGTCTGATCGGGCGGAAGACGATTCCCGACTCCAAGCGCGTGCAACGCACGCAGCACGTGGACGCCTGGGCCGAGGCAGGGCGAAGGTTCGAACTGCCCGAAGACGACGAGGACGAGACCGATCCCTCGAACCCGGACCGGCCGGAGGAGTAGTCGGCTCCACCCGGCGGCTATTGATCGCCCGCGGTCGTGGTGGTTCCGGAGTTCGCCGGTGGGATGACCTCGT
>JBKHHU010000128.1:0-9941 GCA_046539045.1 Phycisphaerae bacterium | reverse complement strand
GAGACGATCTCGGCCCCCGAAACGGCGATTTCGGGAGGTACCCCGTCACGTGGTTGGGCGGGGGAACGGCAGAGAGTAGAGCAGGAGAAAGGAGACCGCAGGAGAGCCTAACTCTTGGTGTGCAAAATGTTACGGCACGGATGGGCGTCTTGGCTGTTTTCTACTGCTCTACTTACTACTGCTCTCCTGCTCTATTGAAAAGGCCCGCTTTTGGCGGGCCTTTTCAATGGAGGCGGCGGGGATCGAACCCGCGTCCCGTGACGTTTCAGCGGCGGCTTCTACGTGCATAGTCGGTGGTTTAGTCTCACCGATCGGACCCGCACCGACACGGTTCCTCTCGGCCAGTCCGACTGAATGTCCCGTTGAGAGTAACCGGACGACTCTCTCACGGTAAGCCCGCTAATTGTCGCTCGGCCAGTCTCGCGGGCAAGACCGACGGAGCGGGAGGCTAATTAAGCCGCCATTGCATAGCCATTGGTGTTGGCATGTAAAAAGTAGTGTCTCAGGTGTTTTACCAGGCCTCCTGAGAACCTGGGCACGCAACCGACACCTCTACCCGTCCGGTCGAATCCAAATCGCCCCCGGATGGTTCGGTATCGATCTCGATGGATCGATATTCACTTTTTGCAACGCGATCTATTATACCGCGCGTCGAAGAGATTCCAAGACCTCGTTTCGTCGCGGCGCAGATGGCGTCACCCGGTATAACGAGGCGTCCGGGGTGAACGTTCCGCAAGAGTATACGCGGCGGCGGGAGATTTTCTTCGCGCAATCTTCCGGCGCGGTGAGGCGGCCGGTCCCCGTGTTTTTTTTCGTAGTCTTCCGCAGGTTGCGCGTGAAAACGCGTGAATCTGGGCAAGTGGCCGGAGAATTCCGGGCCGTTCGATAGGGTGCCGACATGGCGCGGATGCGGCAACTCGGAACGAAAACGGGATTGCGGGCGTTAGTACCAATAGAATAACCTAGATGGCTTGGCGAGAGTCCGGCCGTCGTGGAACTCAAACTGGTTAAGAGGAAGGATGCTGAAGCATGAACAAGCCACTACAAAAACTTGCGGTATCGGGACTTGCGTTGTTTGTGATATTGACGGCGGCCGGCAGCGCCCTTGGGGCGGACGACTCGCTGTGGATGACCGATTTCGAGAAGGCCCAGCAGAAGGCCCAGAAGGAAAACAAGGACCTGCTGCTGGATTTCACCGGTTCGGACTGGTGCGGCTGGTGCATCAAACTGGACAAGGAAGTCTTTAGCAAGAAGGAATTTAAGGAAAAAGCTCCGAACGATTTCGTGCTGGTCAAGCTGGATTTTCCGCGGACCAAGGAGCAGTCGGAGGAGATCAAGCAGCAGAACGCCAAGCTGCAGCAAAAGTATGCGGTACAAGGGTTTCCGACGATCGTGCTCGCCGATGCCGACGGCGACGCCTACGCCCGGACAGGCTACCGTCCCGGCGGGGCCGAGAAGTACCTGACGCATCTGGATGAGCTGCAGGAAGTGAAGAAGAAGATCGAGGAAATGGAAGCTAAAGCCGACAAGGCCAAAGGGTTAGAGAAAGCCAAGATCCTCGACAAGCTGGTCGTCTACCAGACCGACAATGATATCCCCGCCGACGTGGCTGTCTATAAGCGGATCGTCAAGCTGGACCCGAAGAACGAGGCCGGGCTGAAGGACAAGTACACCGCGAAGATCGCCCTGATCGAAGCCCAGCCCGAGCTGGAGAAAGCCAGCCGGGCCCGCGACTCGAAGAAGGTGCTGGAGATCGTCGATAAGTTGTTGGAAGAGCACAAGTTCGCCGACGAGGACAAGCAGGAGCTGATGTTCATCAAGGCCGCTACCAAGCACCAGGCCGGTGAAAAGGAAGGCGCGACGAAGCTTCTGAAGGAAGCCAGGAAGCTCGCGCCGGACACTGCCCTGGCCCAGCGGATCGGGTTCATCCTCCAGCAACTCGAGAAGCAGGAAGAGGTCAAAGAGGGCGCGGGTAAGTAAGTTGAAGTAAACGAGTTAGCTGTACAACGCCGCCGTCGCGGACCGGTCCGGATTCGCGACGGCGGTTTTCTATGCGCGGCGCAGGAGTCGCCCCTGCGGCGGCTGGAGGTTCTTCTTCGGCGGGAGGGGGTGGCTGATGTGTATGATTCCCTGATGGTTGTGCGGCCGGCGCGGTCCGCAAAGCCATTGCCGGACGGCATTTGTCCGCATGAATACGCCCATGATCTGCTGTCGGCGTCGCCTTGGCGGCCTGTCAGCGAGGGAGGAGTCGCATTGAATATCACGTTGGCCTACAACCTTCGCACGGAGTTGAACGAAGAGGAAGCCGAGCTGCTTCTTCAGGAAGACGTGGACCGTATCGTCAAGGCGCTGAAGGACATGAAGCATCGCGTCACGCCGGTGGAGGTTTCCGGCCGGCTGGCGGATGTGGTGGAGGAGCTTCAGGAGAGCGATCCGGACCTGATCTTCAACGTGGCCGAGGGGACGATCGGTTCGAGTCGCGAGGCGTTCTATCCGGGGCTCTATGAGCAGCTGCGCCTTCCGTTTACGGGCGGCAACGCGGCGTTGCTGCACATGAATCTCGACAAGCACCTGGCCAAGACCGTCGCCGCCTCACACGGCATTCCGGTTCCGCGTGGTGTGCTGGTCAGCAATCCCGCAGAGCCGATCCCCGGCGACCTGACCTATCCGCTGATTCTCAAGCCGAACTCGGAAGGGTCCAGCAAGGGCATCACGCAGGATTCCGTTGCGGAGACGCCGGAGGAGTGTCGGCGCAAGGTCAACGCGCTGCTGGCGCAATATCCTGCCGGCGTTGTGGTCGAGGAGTTCATCTCCGGCAGGGAACTGAGCATCCCGTTGCTGGAGAGCCACCCGGGCAAGATCCTGGAGATCGTCGAGCACACGTTCGATCTCGAAGAGATCGGCGCGAAATACAATATCTACGATTACGACATGAAGCAGGGCGGCGAGTCGGCCCGCGCGGTGAAAGTGATCTGCCCGCCGAAACTCACATCCCGCGACCGCCGGAGTGTGCTGGACGTGGCGCGGAAGGTTTTCTCCATCATGGATTGTCCCGATTTCGGTCGCGTCGACCTGCGCCTCGGCGAGAACGGCACGCCGTACTTCATCGAGTTGAACCCCTTGCCGTCCCTGCACCCGAAGGCGTCGTTGATGATGGCCGCCACCCGGGCCAAACTCGCCTACCGGGACGTCCTGAAGCTCATCATTCGCTCCGCGGCCAAGCGGTACAACCTCTCCCTGCGGGCCCCGCGGCGGCGGATCAGCCTGGAAGAGCGCCCGACCCAGCGGCCGACCATCCGCGAACTCGGCGTGCCGATCGGGCGATACGAGCCGGGCCTGAACAACGCCATCACGGACGTCCGGGGCGTGAAAGTCGGCCACGTCACGCGAATCGAGGAGGACGTGAAGGTGCCCGGCGCCTCCGGCACGACGAGCATCTGCACCGGCGTGACGGCGGTGATCCCCGCCTCGGGCGACCTGTTCAAGCGGCGCCTGGTTGCCGGTGGGTTCATCCTGAACGGTGGGGGCGAGATGTCCGGCCTGACGCAGGTGCTGGAATGGGGCTGGATGGAAACGCCGATCCTGCTGACCAATTCCCTCTCGGTCGGCCGGGTGCATAGCGGTGTGGTGTCCTACGTTTCCGAGCGGCACCCGCCGATGGGGCTCACCGCCGACGTTGTCCTGCCGGTGGTCGGCGAGACCGACGATTCCTGGCTCAACGACATCCGCGTCGGCACGAACACTGCCGCCGACGTCCAGAAAGCCATTGCCTCGGCACAGGCAGGCCCGGTCGAGCAGGGCTCGGTTGGGGCCGGTACGGGCATGATCACCTGCGACTTCGCCGGCGGGATCGGCACCAGTTCTCGCGGCGTGACCGTCGGCGACCATCAATTCACGCTTGGCGTGCTGGTGCTCAGCAACTTCGGTGACATGCACAGCCTGACCGTCGACGGTCGCGTCGTCGGCCGGCATCTGGACGGGCGCCTGGAGCACGAGCGCCGTCGCGAGAACTACGGATCGATCATCGTCATCGTCGCCACGGACGCGCCGCTGCTGGGCAGTCAGCTCAATCGATTGTCCAAGCGGGCGGCACTGGGCCTCGGACGGGTCGGCTCCTACGCGGCCCACTCCAGCGGGGAAATTGTCCTGGCGTTCTCCACATCCAACCGCATGAACCGCCGACCGCCCAAGCCCGACCGCATGATCAACGTCCGCCTGCTGGCAGACACCTACATCGACAGCCTCTACGAAGCCGTCATCGAAACCACCGAGGAGGCGGTTCTCAACGCCATCTTCTGCTCCAACGGAATGCGGGGCAGGGAAGGACGCTTTGCCCCGCCGGTACCGCAGGCGGAAGTCCTCGACTTGCTCCAGACCGGAAGGAAAATCCATGTTAGTCGTTGAGCATGACGCCTACCTCATGCACGATCCGCGATGGGTCTACACCATGGGCGGCGAAACCTACCGAACGCGCGACGTGCCCTCGCGGGTCGACGTCATCAAGCGGCGGCTCTCCCGCGACGGTCGCTTCGAGTTCGTCGGCGCCAAGAAGTTCCCGCAGAAGCGATTCCGCGATCTGCATCCGTACCACGACTGGATCAAGAAGACCTCCGAAGGCATCAACGATCCGACCATCGAGATCTATCCGGACCTCTTCCCGGGCGAGGGCGCGAACCTGCCTAAGCATAACAATCGCCCCCTGTGGGGCGGCATCTGGTGCACCGACGCGGTCACGCCCATCAAAATGCACACGTACAGTACCGCCAAGCGATCCGGCGAGGCGGCCCTGACCGCGGCAGAGATGGTCGCCAAGGGCGTGCAGCGGGAGGTCTACGCCCTCTGCCGACCCAGCGGACACCACGCCGGGCCGAGAGTCTTCGGCGGGTACTGCTATTTCAACAACTGCGTTCTCGCCGCCGACCTGTTGAGCGAGCACGGCCGCGTCGCCACGCTCGATATCGACTTCCATCACGGCAACGGCACGCAGGAGTTCTTCCAGGAGAACCCGGAGATTTTCACCGCCAGCATCCACGCCGACCCAGCCGTCGAGTATCCGTACTTCTGGGGATATGCGAACGAGAAGGGCGTCGGGATAGGAAAGGGCTCCAACCGCAACTACCCGCTGGCTCTGGGTGCAGACGACGAAGAGTATCTCAAGGCGATCGAGCGGGCCGGCAGGGCGATCAAGCGGTTCAAACCGGGTTTTCTGGTGGTCTCTGCCGGGTTCGACACGCACAAGGACGACCCCATCGGCGGGTTCGCGATGACCATGGAAGTCTACCCGGAAATCGGCCGACGCCTGGCGCGGCTCGGCCTGCCGACGGTGATCTGTCAGGAGGGCGGCTATCGGGGCAAAACGCTCGGCCGGTGTGTGCACGGCTTCCTGTCCGGGTTCGTCAGCGAGAGGAACGAGAGCTGATCTCGGCGGGGTGTGTGAATCAACGCTGTCCGAGTATTGCGGGCTTTTGCAACGGCGCGCGCTGAAACGGTCCTCACCTGCGGGGGCGGAATCGTGAGATTCTCAGATTTTCTTCCCTGTGGCGGCGTTGGGGTTGCGAATGTGCTGTCTTGCCGGCGGCAAGGCGCGCGCGCTCAAACCGTGCCGTTGGGGGAGAGGGTGGAAGGCGCGAGGTCTGCGCCCACAAGACGCCCGGACTGTTCCGGGCCAAGGTCGCCGGAAAGGGACAACATGGCAAAGCAGGGCAAGAAAATACAAGTCTATGGCATTAGCGAGCTTGCGGAATTGACGTTCCTCCTGGTCTCGGCAGCGGTAGTTGTTTTTCCGCAGTTTTACGTAGCTTTCGGCAGTTGCTCGCACGCGGATAGAGGGGGCAAAATCCAGTTCGCTGGCACCTCGGCGGTCGTATTATTCCGGCAGATGCCCGTGGTTGCCGAGGCCATAACGCTTCCCGCGCATGGGGTTCAGACGACGCGTTCATGTGCTTTGGATTGTACAGCATGCATCAGCGGGAACCGGCGGGCTCTCGTGCAGGCCCTCGTGCATCGCATGGGTAAGCTGGGAGTTCTTGCGATAGGACAGGTTGCTGATCAGCGACAGCAAAGGCCGTTGCAGGCGTGTCAGGCAACGCATGGTTCGTCGGGCGACGCGTCGTCGGGAATAGAACCAACTCTCGCAGGTTTCCATCTCGTCTATGATGTCGGATCGAGAGAGGTGTCTGTAGCGGGCCGTCGGGAAGCCCAGGGTGAAGTACTTCCAGTCCGCCGGGAACGTGCGCAGGGCAATTCGATCCTGCTCTTCCAGCGAATCCCACAGCCGCGTTCCGGGCAGTGGTGTCAGGAACAACGCGTTCAAAATGTCCACGCCATAGGCCTCTGCGGTCTCGGCAATCTGCAGGCCAATGCCCGGCAGGTCGGAATCCAGACCCATGATGAAGGATCCGACCACCAGGATCCGACGTTTCTGGAACTGTCGAACCGACGCGCGGAAGTTGCGCTGGTTGAGCAGATTGAACTTCTTGCCGACCTCCGCCAGACCTTGCGGAGTTGTGGATTCAAAACCGATGAATACCCCGCAGCAGCCAGCTTTGGCTGCCAGGTCCAACAGTTCCGGGTCGTCGGCCATGTTGATCGTTACCTGGCATATCCACTTCTTGCCCAAGTCCGCATCGATGATGGCCTGGAACAGTCTCTTGGCCCGTTCGATGTGCGCTTTGCTGGTACCGATCAGGTTGTCGTCCACCACCAGGATCCACTTTTCCCGGATGCTCCGCATCTCCTGGACGACATTCTCGATCGGCCGATGCCGATAGCGTTTGCCGTTAAAAGACGAGACAGAGCAGAAGGTGCAGTCCAGCGGGCAGCCTCTTGTCGTCTGGACGGATCCGAATGCATAGCCGGTATCAAGAAGGTCATGGCGAGCCTGGGGGACTTCGGCCATGTCAACGTGGCCGCCTTCGTAGACCTGCTGCAAGGTGCCCTGAAGGTGATCCTCGAGCAGCTTGGGCCAGACGCTCTCGGCCTCGCCGGTCACGACCGAATCCACGTACTCCAGCGCTTCGGAGGTGCACATGGTCGCGTGGATGCCGCCCATCACCACCGGGACGCCCATGCTCCGGAACATCTCGGCGACTTCATAGGCGCGACTGGCCTGGGAGGTGAAGGCGGTGATCCCCACCAGGTCCGGACGCGGCAGGGCATCGTATTCGGGCAGGCCCAGATTCTCATCAAAAACGGTGATCTCCCATTCGGCTGGAGTCAGCCCTGCCAGAACGAGAAGTCCCAGCGGCTTCCAGACACGGTATCGATTCCAACGGCTCTCCCGGACATTCGCCAGGCTTACCATCGGATTGAATGGGTTGATCAAGTACAGTCGCATAGCAGCCACCTGACGGGAATTATATCTCTATGGTCGCGCGAACAAGCCGGATTTTGCGCATCGCAGGTCGCCTTGAGTCTATGACGTCGCCAGTTGACGACGTCTGCGGCCATTGCGTGGTCTGCTGCCGGTCCGGGCACCGGAGTTGCTGCTTCGGTTGGAGGAGGAGTTCCTGTTCTTGCTACGTTTGCCTCGGGAACGTCCCGGTCGAGCGGTGGTCCCGCTACCCTCAGCCGGGCGGGGTTGGTTGCCCCGAATGGGCAGCTCACGCGTCAGAAGTTTCTCGATGTCGCTGAGCAGGGCCACCTCTTCGCTCGAGCAGAAGCTGACGGCCCGGCCTTCCGTGCCGGCCCGCCCGGTTCGTCCGATCCGGTGAACATAGGTCTCGGCGTCATTGGGCATGTCATAATTGAACACATGGGAAATATCCGATACGTCGATCCCGCGCGAGGCGATGTCGCTGGCGACAAGCACCCGCAGGGCTCCGGACTTCAACTGGCCCAGGGTTCGCCTGCGCTGGTTCTGGCTCTTGTTGGAATGCATTGCCGCTGCCGCGATCGAAGCCCTGTCCAGTTGGCGAGCGATCTTGTCAGCGCGACGCTTGGTCCGGGCAAAGACGATGGCCTTGGTGACGCTCGGGCAGGCAAGGATGTCCTTGAGCGCCGTCATCTTTTCCGGGTTCTGGACGAACTGGACCTGTTGCCGGACGGTATCCGCGGCCGGGGTTTCCGGGGCGATTGTCACGGTGAACGGGTCGTCCAGGAGTTGGCCGGACATCTTCTTGATCTCTTTGGGCATGGTCGCGGAGAACAGCAGCGTCTGGCGCTGGTCCGGAACGAGCTTCATGATGCGGCGAATATCGGGCAGGAAGCCCATGTCGAGCATGCGGTCGGCTTCATCCAGCACGAGGATCTCTACCCGGCTGAGCTTCAGTTTGCCCTGGTTTGCCAGATCCAGAAGCCGGCCCGGGGTGGCGACGAGAATGTCCACGCCTCGACGCAGTTCCGTGCATTGCTTGCGCTGGTTGACCCCGCCGAAGATGACGGTATGGCGCAGGCCGGTTTTCCGGCTGAACTCGCCGAGAGCCTGGCCTATCTGGGCAGCCAGTTCACGCGTGGGGGCGACAATCAGCGAGCGGATCGGCCGGGATCCCTTGGCAGGTTTGCCGGTCTGGAGTCGTTGGATGATCGGCAGGGCAAACGCGGCCGTCTTGCCTGTACCGGTTTGGGCACAGCCAAGAATATCGCGACCAGCCAAAGCCTGCGGGATCGTCTCGGCCTGGATGGGGGTCGGCTGGGTGAACTTCTTGTTGCGGATCGTACGGAGCAGGGACTCGTTGAGGCCCATGCTGTCAAATGTGGCATCGTCTCGGTTCAAGGTTCTTCTTTCTAACGTATGTCTAAAGCGGACCGGAGATCGTCTCCGGTCTGTAAAATTGCGGGAGCGAGCGCCGCTTGCATCCGTGCGGATCCTGGAATCGTTCAAGCAGGCGCAGGGGATGTGGCAAGGAGGGAGCGCGTAAACGTCAGTTCGCTCAGAGTATTCTTACCGGTACGTACAAGGCTGGGTGACGTTCGACTTGCTGCGTTGCAGGCCGAGAGACGAGGGAATGACACCCCTCAGTACGTTTGTGAGCGATGTGATGGGAGTGATAAACTCCACCTCGTGCAGAACATTGAACCACAACCAGCCGGTTGAAGCCAGCACAATATTCCGTTGGATCTCGTGTCGTTGCTCGCCGTTGCCTGCCGCTCGGAGTGTCTGGCAGGTTTTCAGTAAGAACGATGCTCGTCCATTAATCAATTACCCGGCGCAGGTTCGAATGAGAAAAGGGTCCGAAAAGCAACCCCCATTAAGATCATGGAGATCCGCTGCGCCGGCGACGGATCATTACGATGATCGGCTTCACGCCGTTGGCCCGGAGTCTCGGCGCGGACATGCTTCAGTCCATCGCACTCCAGCAGACTCGGACGGCGATTGACTGGCCGGTTTTTTTCTGCGAACACTTGCAGGATAGGGAGTCTTCTTGCTAATGTGAGTGTACAGTCACGCACTCAACAAGGAGAAGCGTCGATGGATGCTGAGCAGAAGAGGGTGTACAAGCTGATGGCGCAGGTGATATCGGCCGCCGGGCACGAGATTCGCCTGGCCATTCTGGACTACCTGAAGGATGGCGAGCAGTGCGTCTGCGATATCGCCGAGCACGTCGAGGCGAATCGGTCGAACGTGTCGCGGCACCTGTCGGTGATGCTGAATGCCGGTCTGGTCGCCCAACGCAAGGAAGGGCTGAAGATGATGTACTCTTTGCGAACGCCTTGCATTCTCAACATCACCGGCTGTGTCAAAAGTGTTCTCAAGGAACGCGCCCAGGAAACCAGCGAGATTCTCGGGAGCCTCAGCTAGAGTTTTTTTAAGGCCTTGCGTGAGCATTCAGTAACGGGCTCATAAATGGAAGACAGGAGTATGGCTGACTGGAAAACCGAATGGAAGAAGCTGCTGTTGATCGCTGCCGTGTTCCTGCTGTTTTTCTGGCTGCCGGTGGGCTGGGAACGGTTCAGCGGCGGCATCATGGAGGCGTTGCACCTGGCCAAGTGGTATGCGCGGG
>JBKHHU010000016.1:0-29769 GCA_046539045.1 Phycisphaerae bacterium | reverse complement strand
CCTCTGCATCCGAAACCTGTTTTGCGCCGTCGTACCCACAACTCAGCCGCATGGAGGCGGTAGCGCTCCAACCGGTCAAAATTGACTTGCGACAAAGCCTTACCTTCGCGACTTTGATTTGTCCGATCAATGTGGGCATGGTATAAAGAATGGCCACAGTTTTTGTAGACCGCACACATACCTTCCGGGATTCGGCACGGATGCTCCCTCTCGGGCAGACCTGACCTTGGAGTACGCTGAGCATGGGCAAGATTGGCAGATTGTTGCTGATTCTGACGGTGGCGATTTCCGCACTGGCACCCCGCCTGTTCGCCGATGAAAAATGGAAGAGCACCGACTTCTCCGATGAGAAGGTCGAACAGGCCATCAAAGACCTCGCTGAGCGTCTCTGGCAGGCCCAGGAAGAAGACGGCAGTTTCGGCGGACATGGGGACCACCCTGTCGGACCGACCGCGATTGCCACTTATGCTCTGCTCGAAAGCGGCGTGAGCGTCCAGAACCCCAAGATGGCCAAGGCCCTGGACTGGATGAGCAAACAGCCGTGCCACAAGACCTATTCCATGGGCCTGCGGGCACAGGCCTGGCTGGAAGCCGATCGCCAGAGCCGGGGTAAGTACATCAAGTTCCTGCGCGATGACGTGGACACGCTGGTCAAATCGACTGCCGTCGGCGCGTACGGCTATGACGTGTATGGCATCGGCAAGAGCCATGGGGACAATTCCTGCAGCCAGTACGGTCTGTTGGGTGTCTGGGCCGGCGTGCTGGCAAATATCGAGATCGACAGCAGGTACTGGCAGCTGGTGGAGAACCACTGGCTCCGCACGCAGAATCCGGACGGCAGCTGGGCCTATAAAGGTGGCGGCGGGAGGAACCGGGTCAAGAACATCCTCACCGGCCAGATTGGCGTTCTGAAACGGAAGGCAAGCGTTCTGAAACGGCGGGTGGAACCGGCGCAGAAAAAGGCAGAACACAAGATCACGGCGATGCTGCGAGGTGCCGGGGTCAAGATTGAGAAACCCAACAACAAGCAGCTGTATCTTCAGTATCTTGTCGAGAAACTGCGTGAGGTCCGGGAGAAGGTCAAACAGGACCAGCGGAAGGTCGCACGCGTTGACGAGCTGATCGAGGAGTTGGGGCAACTGATCGAGAAGGTTCAAGAGTATAAGAGTATCGAGAACCGGCTGGACATACTGGAGAAAATCGCTTCGGGTAAGACAAAGACCCACGGGGACGGCAATGCCCGCGCCACGATGGTCGCAGCAGGAATCGCGAGCCTCTATGTTTGCGTCGACAATCTCCGATACGCACAGTTCGCTGACTGCGGGGTAAAGCGGACCGACACCACCAGCGACGCCATCCAGGCGGGGCTGGATTGGATGGACAGGAACTTCGAAGACTCGCTGAACAAGGGCAGCCGCCTCTATTACTACCTGTACGGTGTGGAGCGCATCGGTCTGGCCAGCGGGTATAAATACTTCGGAAAGATCGACTGGTACAAGATGGGTACGCGGAGGCTTCTGTACGCACTCCGCAAGGACCGCAATAAGATCAGCGTACCGGACGCAGCTTTCGCGATTCTGTTCCTCGTCCGCGGCAGGAACCCGGTGCTTTACAACAAGCTGGAATTCGACGGTGACTGGAACAACCGCCCGCGCGACATGGCGATGCTGACGCGCTGGACCTCAGAAACGTTCGAGCGGACCGTCAACTGGCAGATCATCAACCTGCAGGCTCCCGTGCGTGAATGGCACGACGCCCCGATTCTCTACATCTCCGGCTCGCAGGCCCCGAAGTTCACAGATGAGCAGTTGGAGAAACTGCGGAGCTTCGTTTACCAGGGCGGGACGATTTTCTCCGTGGCAGAGTGCAACGGCAAGGGCTTCCAGGACGGCATCCGCGAAGTGTATACAAAGCTCTTTCCGAATCTGGAGCTGACCGAGTGCGGCGACGGTCACCCGGTCTACGACGTCCATTTCAAGCTCAAGGGCGAGCCGAAGCTGCACGAGATCAACAACGGCGTGCGTTCGCTGGTGATCCACAGTGACGGCGACCTGGCCAGGGCCTGGCAGCTCCGGAGGACCCAAAGCGAACGAGCAGCCTTCGAAGCCGCGGCAAATATCTACCTGTTGCAGACGGACAAGGGCTCGCTGCGGTCGCGTGGCACGAACCCCTGGCCGGCAGACTACGACGGCCAATACGAGCGGTCGGTGACGCTGGCCCAGTTGAAACACGCCGGGAACTACAACCCCGAGCCGCTGGCATTCAAACGGTTCGCGCTGAAGATGGCCCACGAGACGCAGACCAACGTCAAGCTTACCGGGCCGATCGACATCGAGAAGCTTGCCGACAGCGGTGCGGATGTTGCCACCCTTACCTCCTCCGGACCGATCTCCTTGACCGCAGCCGAGAAGACCGCACTGAAGAAGTGGATCGAGGGCGGAGGACTGCTGATCATCGACGCTGCCGGTGGGGACACCAAGGCCTATCGCTCGGCCGAGGACCTTGTGGACGGCATGTTCGGCCGGCGATCGGCCCGGCCGGTCCTGGACAACCATCCTGTCCTCAACGTGGAGAATTGCGAGATACGCGGCGTTTCGTATCGGCGTAATTCGCGGGGAAACAAGAAGACTGCCCCTGATCTGCGTGCGGTGGAGGTCGATGGGAGAGCGGGCGTGTTCCTCAGCCCGGAAGACATTACATCCGGACTCGTAGGCTATCCGTCGTTCACTATTTCCGGCTATGAACCCGGCTCCGCTTTCGCCCTGATGCGCAATTTCGCACTGTATTCGCTGAAGCCGGACAGTAAAAATTGAACGACCTCTTGTCCGGTGAGCAATTTCGGCAAGAATAGATTCGCAGGATCGCAGACTTGTAAACCATCCGTAGCTTAGACCTGTAGTTCCCACCTTAGCGGGTCGATTGGAAATGCGCTGGATCGTGACCCGCGTTACGCTCATTCGAACGGCATAATGTCATAACCTTGGACGGGTCGGGGTGTCCAATATTATCGAACTCATACATACTATCCGGATCACCACGAGCCGCCACGGAGTGAGCAATTATTGCAGTTGAGGAGACCGCACCATGCCTATTTCATACCGGCCTGTTTGCATCGCCCTGGTGCTGGCGACGTTTTCCGCCACCGCTCTGGCCAAACCGAAGCAGGTACGAGATTTTGACGACGAAGACGTCCGCCAAGCCATCCAGAAGGGAATCAAGTATCTCTTTTCCCAGCAGAATAAAGATGGGACATGGCACTCGCACGGGAAGAACGACAACGATAAGAACTATCACGCCATGGGACCGACTGCCCTAGCCTGTTACGCTCTGATGGAGAGCGGGATCAACGTCCAGGATTCCCGCCTGGCCAAGGCCATCGAAGCGCTGAAGGAGTTCGATTCCAAGCGCACCTACACGTTGGGCCTGCGGGCCCAGGTATGGCTGGCGGCAGAGCATGATTCGCCCGACCAGGCCTATAGGCAACTACTTGCCCGGGACGTGGCGCAGCTTGCCAGATATTCGCTGAACGGCGCATACGGCTACTACTGCGACAAAGAGCACCAGTCGGACTGGATCAAGAAGTACAAGAAGAACCGCGGCAAGGACCAGTGGAAAGACAAGACCTGGGACAACTCCAACAGCCAGTACGGGCTGCTCGGAGCCTGGGCCGGTCTGCGGGCAAACCTGGAAGTTCCCGAACGGTATCTTGCTGCCGTTTTGAGGCACTGGCAAATCAACCAGAACAAGGACGGTGGATGGGGCTATCGCATGGGCGAAAAAACCACCGCCACCATGGCCGCTGCGGGCTTGGCCAGCATGTACGTCTGCCACGACTACCTCAACTACCAGAAGTTCGCCAACTGCGTGCAGGAGAGGAACGACCGCACCACCAAAACCATCGAAGCCGGACTGGAATGGTTCGACAAGAACTTCACCAAGACGCTCAAGACCAGGGTCGGCCACGGCGACCACTACTACCATCTCTACGGTGTCGAGCGGATCGGCTTGGCCAGCGGGTACAAGTACTTCGGAAACGTCGACTGGTATCGGACGGGAACGAAGATGCTCCTGGCCTACCAGAAGGATGACGGCTCGTTCGAGAAGGGCAAATACAGTAAGGTCATCAGCACCTCCTATGCCCTGCTGTTCCTCATCCGAGGCCGGCGAGCGGTCATCCTGAACAAGCTGCGATTCGACGGTGACTGGAACAATCGCCCCCGCGATTGCGCCAACTATACCAAGTGGGTCTTCCAGAATTTCGAGAACGAGGTCGCCTGGCAGATCATCAACATGTCGGTTCCGGTTCGCGAGTGGCACGACGCGCCGATTCTTTACATTTCCGGCTCGCGCGCACCGAACTTCACCGACGACCAGATCGCCCGACTCCGAGAATTCGTCTTCCAGGGAGGCACGATTTTCTCCGTCAGCGAGTGCGGCGGGAGAGAAATCGGCGCCGATAAGGGCTTCAGCAAAGGCATCCGCGATGCCTACGCCCGCATGTTCGAGAAATACGAACTGACGAAGGTCCCCGCTGACCATGCTATCTACTCCCGCGAGGCACTGTACGATTTGCGGGGCGCCGTGCCGCTGTATCAGGTCAACAATGGCATCCGGCCGCTCGTGATCCACACCGACGTGGACCTCTCGCAGTCATGGCAGTTGAGGCGATCCGGTACGTTCAAGACTCACTACCAGGTCCTGGCCAACGTACTGGCGTACACCAACGGCAAGAAGGCCCTGAAGGGCGGCCTGCGGGCACGCGGTACCAGCCTCTGGCCGGAAGAACCGCAGCAGAAGCCCAGCGCAACGATCAAGGTCGCCCGGATCCGCCATGCCGGCAACTTCGATCCCGAACCCCTTGCGATGGAGCGTCTTTCGCGCCTGATGACAGCAGACTGCAACGTCGGATTGGATGTCGTCGGCGACAAAACACCAAGTGAACTGAACGATAAGGTGCAGGTGGCGATGCTGACCGGGACAGGCTCGTTCAACCTTCCCGCCTCGGAGCAGAAGGCCCTCGCCGAGTGGGTCAACGCGGGAGGAACGCTCGTCATCGACGCCGCCGGTGGCAAAAGGGAGTTCTCCCGCGCGGCAGAAGATGCGATTCAGAGCATGTTCGGCCGCCGGAGCCTGAGGTACCTGCGCGGGAATGACAAGGTGTTCACGCTCAAGGGGGCAGAAATCCGGAAAAGCAGGCTCCGCGGTAGCGGGCGTGGTACGAGTCAGCTTCCGGTATTGGATACGGTCAGGGTGAAAAACCGCCCGGCTGTCTATTTCAGCAGGGACGATCTCACTGCCGGTCTCGTCGGGTACAACTGCATTGCTGTCGAAGGCCACGAGCCGGAGAACGCCTATAAGATCATGAGGAACATCATGCTCGTGGCTGCGGATATGGAGTACAAGCCCAACAACGGCGATTGAGCACCGGCGATTCCGGCTCTGGAAAAGGAATGGATGGCGGGTCGAGAGAGGCCCGCCATTTTTATGCGCTCCGCTGCTTATCCCATTCCCGCCGCTCAAGCAGACAGCGGCAGAGAACAGTTGCCGCAGACAACGCAATGCCGGCCGCTCCGATCCAGTGGACTGTTGTCCTGAGCAACGCACCCGACAGGTGAGCTTCCATGGTCATCGCAGCCAGACCCACCCCTGCCAGAACGAATGCTACCCGGAACCAGTTGCGCCGCCGGGTGGCCTTCCTGCCTGCCCGGACAAGCGAGAGCTGCACCAGCAATGCGCCTGCAATCAACCACAACAGCTGCAGCGCGAAGCCCTGGTACAGCAAGTCCCATGTCAACTGACGCCACATCGTTGCTACCAGCAGTGACGGCGGAAGGAACAGCGCTCCGAGCAACCATCGCCCTCTGCCCGAGAGTACCAGCCCCCCGGCCAGCACCGCCGCGGCGACCGGCCGAAGGTCGTTGATCGGGAAAGATGGAACCGGCGTCCAACTCCACTCTGTCAACCAGCACGCTCCGGCCCACCCGGAAGCCAGACCGCTGATCACGAGAAAAACCGCCAAGCGGCCCCGGCGACTTTTAGCGACGTCCCCGCTGCGGACGAACCGCACGCCCAGCATCCCGAATACGATCGCCAGATACGCCAGCGAAACCAGCATCATCCGCAGGAACACAGGCGAGACCATCAGCTTCTGGTGCAAGGTCAGCATGGTCTCGCTCTCTGCTGTCACCCGTTCGCCGCGCAACGCGATCTGCATGATGATCACCACCGCCCCGCCCAGCAGCAGCGTCACCACCGGGCTCGGCAGCCGGAAACGGCAGACCAACAGTGCGTTGACTCCCCCGAGAACGCCCCCGACCGCGGCCCCGGCCAGCAACACGTAAACTGGGGAAGCGCCCGCGTCCATGACCACCACGCCGACCACTCCAGCCAGCGCCGCAGTTGCCCACACGCTCAAGTCGATTCCGCCCTCCTGAAGCACCAGAAACAGGCCCAGTGCGGGAAGCAACCAGAAGGAGGTCATCTGGGCGGCGATGTTCAGCGAATAGGATTCGAACCCCTGATGCCACTCGGAGATCAAGAGCCCGCCGAGAGCCAGGATGAGCCCCGACACCGCCAGATCCCGCACGGCAGGATGGGAGGCCATGGACGGACGAATTGTTTCCTCGAAATTCCTCACGTCAGCAGCCTGTCCCCGACGTCAACAAGCCGACAGTTCACCCACCGGCTGAGAATCGTAATTCCATGGTCTTCCATGGCCGCTACGGTAGCATTGCCCGCAGGTTGCGTCAATGTCCGAGCACCGACGGCAATTGTTTCAAAGCCATCCGGTCACGCGTGCGAGGATGAACGCGTACTCACGAAATCCAGCCAGGAGACGTCCGCCGGTACCCCGTGGTCGCAACCGGGAATGTAACCACCGCCCCGAACGACCGGCTCGACGCGCTGCATCTCCTCCCGCAGAACGTCTCCCCTACCGCCATCGCCCGCTTGTCAATCCCGCCTCGGAACGCCACCGCCTGGCCGTATCGCGTCCGGTCAGCATTGATGTCGTTCCCCGCCGCCACATTCGCTCCTGCCGCCCTTGCCCAGCCGCCCGCATTGATCTTCGTGGTAACACTGCAGGTCGGGCGTGTTGGCATAGACGTGCATGCCGACATCGACGTGCACGATCTCGCCGGTGATGCCCCCGGCAGCGTCGCTCAACAGGAACGTCGCCACAGAACCCACTTCCTCACCTTCGACTGTCCGGTTCAGCGGGGCCATGCGGCGCGTGTGCTCGAGAATCGCTTCGATCCCGCCGACGCCCATCGCCGATATCGTCCGCAAGGGTCCGCCGCTGATGGCGTTGACGCGAATGCCCTCGCGACCCAACTCCATCGCCAGATACCGCGTCGCATGCTCCAATGCAGCCTTGGCGATGCCCATGACGTTGTATCCGGGAACGACCTTCTCCCCGCCGAGATAGCTCATCGATACGACCGCCCCGCCGTCGGTCATCAGAGGCCGGGCGCGGCGCGCCATCCCCAGCAGACTGTACGCGCTGATATCCAGCGCCTGGTTCCAGACCTCGCGAGGCGTCTCGATGAACTTCCCGAGTTCCAGGAAGCTCTTGTCGGCGAACGCCACTGAATGCACGACGAAATCGAGGCGGCCGAAATCTTTGCTGAACCGTTCGAAGATCGCGTCGAGGTCATCATCATTCGCCACGTCGCACGGCTGGAGCCACGGGTTGCTGACCCCGATGCTTTCGAGGGCGTTGGCGGTTCGACGTTCGTTCTTCTCACCGGGCAGGTGCGAGAAGCCGCCTTCGGCCCCCGCATCTGCCAGCGCCTTGGCGATATGGGTTGCATAGCTTCGCTCGTTGGCCACCCCGAACACCAGCCCCTGTTTACCGTCCATTGTCATCATCTCGTGCTCCGATGCATCCTGTTACAGCGAATTCGCTTACACGACATGGTAGGCATTGACAACGTGGTGATACGCAAAAACCTGTCAGCGTGCCGCCAGTTCCGGAGAGGCTTCATACCAATATAGAAAGCGCGGCGGGCCGTGAAACCCGCCGCGCTTGTTCCCATTATGCCTCTGGCTCTATCTCTGCTTTTCTGTGATGTCGGGCGGTTGACTCTTCTTCAGCCCTGACTCCACGAAACTACAGCCCAGGAGCTATTCGAGCACCGGCACCGGACCGGCGATGGTTTCGAACTCGTCGACCGGGTCGGTATCGCCGCTGAGGACCTGCTCCTTGAACATCCGCAGTTCCGGCATGCGCCAGGTGAGCCAGTATTTCGCGACGGCCAGCTTCTTGTCGCTGACGGTTGCGTGGTCGCAGAACAGCGCCCCGGCAAGAAGGAAGGTGGCCATGTCGACCAGCTTGCGGGCAACCAGGTCGCGATAGCTGTTGCCCTGGCTCTTGACGAACGCGACGGTTTCGTCGAGATCTTCCAGACCGCTCTTGATCTTCTCGATCAGCGGGGCAACTTCCTCGGTCCACTCATCGACGCGGGAAGGCTTCTCGATCAGGTGCTCGATCACGCTCTTTGCCGTGCCGGAAGTCACACCGGCGATGGCGGCGACGACCTGCAGTTGGCTGGTGCCTTCGTAGATGGTGGTGATCCGGCTGTCACGGAGGTGCCGCTCGACCGGGTAATCCTTCATGTATCCGCTGCCGCCGAGGACCGCGATGGCGTCATTGGACACCCGCATCGACATTTCGGAAGCATAGTACTTGCTGATCGGCGTGAGGACCTTGTTCCACCGGCCGACGCTGCGGGCCTGCTTGCGGAGAGCGGTCTTCTCGTCCTTCTCCAGATCCTCGGTCTCCAGCCGCATCAGGGCGCCGTGCTCAATGTCCACACACCACGCGCCGTAGTAGGTGATCGCGCGGGCGGCCTGCAGATCGACGTGCGCCTTGCAGAGCACCTCGCGGATGGCAGGGAAGTTCTCAATAGCGGTGTCGAACTGCTTTCGGGAATGAGCGTAATCGCGGGCGACACGGTAGGCCGCTTCGCCAATGCCCAGCGACTGGGCGGCGATACCGACGCGGGCGCCGTTCATCAGGCTCATCACGTAGGTGATCAGCCCGCGCTGCCGCTCGCCGACCAACTTGGCGGGGGTGTTGTTGAAGAAGATTTCGCACGTCGGCGAGCCGTGGATGCCCAGCTTGTTCTCCAGGCGGCGAATCTTGACGGTTTCGTCATTCCGGCAGACCAGCAGGCTCAGCCCGCGGCCGTCGGAAATTTCCGGCTCGGTCCGGGCCAGAACCAGCAGCACTTCGCCGCACCCGTTGGTGATGAACCGCTTGACACCGTGGATGAACCAGTTGCCGTCTTCGTCCTGGTAGGCCCGCGTCTTGACGGCTTGGAGGTCGGACCCGGCATCGGGCTCGGTGAGAACCATCGCGCCCGTCCACTCGCCGCTGGCCATCCGGGGAAGGTATTCCTGCTTGATTTCCTCGGAGGCGAACGCGTTGAGGGTATCGGCGTTGCCCTGCAGACCGTAGATATTCATCAGGGAGGCATCGGCCCGGCTGACGATGTCATTGGTCATCGTGAACAGGCACTGGGGGCAGTTGATCCCGCCGAAGCGGTACGGCAGGGTGAAGCCCATCAGGTCGGCCTTGCTGAGCATCTCGATCGCCTTGGCGATGCCCGGAGCGCGGGTGACCGTGCCGTCTTCGTGCAGGAGGTTACCGGTGGTGTCGGTCTCCTCTGCAGTGGGGGCGATATGATCGCCGCATATCTCTCCCATGCTGTCGAGGATGCGCTCGTAGTTGTCCAGAGCGTCCTCAAGATCATCGGGGGCGTAGTCGTATTCGTCGCTGAACTGGAAGCCCTTTTCCATGATTTCCGCGGTGCGGGCCATGTCCAGGTGGTGGAACAGGAACTGGATGTCGTCGTTGTCTTTATAGAAGTTCGCCATGGGGCTCGTCCTTGTTAGCTGTTGGCGGTCTGTGCGGCTTCGGTTACGGAGGCACCGCTGCGGATGGCCTTGATCATCATCGGGACAACCGTGTTGAGGTCGCCGACGATGCCGTAGTTGGCGATCGACAGGATCGGGGCATCGGGGTCACTGTTGATTGCAACGATCTTGGCAGATTCCTGCATACCCGCGACGTGCTGGACGGCACCGGAGACGCCGACGGCGATGTACAGGGCCGGGCGAACCGTCGTACCGGTCTGGCCGACCTGGTGATCGTGGTCGATGAACCCGAGGTCCACCGCGGCTCGCGAGCCGGCGGCAGCGGCACCCAGCGCGTGGGCCAGGTCCCAGATGAGCTTGAAGTTGTCTTTGCTGCCGACACCGGCCCCGCCGCAGACGATGACGCGGGCTGCCTTCAGGTTGACCTTCTTCTCTCGCCGGTGCGATTCGAGAATCGCCAGCGGCAGCGCCTCACCGTCGACGCCGATCTCGCACCGAACGACCTGACCCAAGCGGGATTCGTCCGGTTCGGGCATGGGCATCACGCCTTCGCGAACGGTCGCCATCTGAGGCCAACGCTCCGGGTTGACGATGGTGGCGATAATGTTGCCACCGAAGGCAGGGCGAATCTGCTGGAGCAGATTCTTGTACTCGGTCTTCTTGACCGGGTCGGTGTGGTCGCCCACCTGCAGGTCGGTGCAGTCTGCGGTCAGGCCGCACTTGAGCGTGCTGGCAACCGTCGGGGCCAGGTCCCGCCCGATGGCGGTGGCGCCGAACAGGCAGACCTGCGGTTTGTACTGCTCGGCCAGGCTGCAGAACGCCTTGGAATAACTGGTGGTCTGGTAGTGCGAGAGGTTCGAGTCGTTGACGACGTAGACCTTGTCTGCCCCGTGGGCGATCAGCGTCTGCGACAGGTCGTCCACGTCGTCGCCCAACAGCGACGCGCCCAGCGGCACGCCGAGGGTGTCAGCCAGTTCGCGTCCCTTGCTCAGCAACTCAAGCGGGACGTCCGAGAGCTTGCCGTCTTCCTGCTCCGCGAATACCCAGACTTCGCCTTCGCGATTCACTTCCATCATTGTGCTTCTCCGTGTGGATCGGTTCGTTGGTCTGACCTCGCGGGGCCTTAACCGATGGTATGCTCTTCAATCAACTCGCCGATGAGTTCCGCCACGCCCCGTTCGGAGGCATCGAACTCGCGGTACTCGCCACCGGCAAGAACAACCGACTGGATGCGGTGGACCTTGGTCGGGCTTCCGCTCATCCCGCACCACTGCAGGTCGGCTTCGATGTCGTCAAGGTTCCAGCTCTTCAGCAGCAGGCCCTTGTCTTCCAGCGCCTTGATGCGCTTGTCGGTCTCTGCCCGGCGCTGCTCGTCGGTGGCGTCCTTCATCGACTTCTTGACGTCGACGCCCACCTCAAAAGCGCTCCTGGCCTTCTTGAACTTCATCATCCGCTTGGCAGCTCGCGGACGCGGCTCGTTGCATTCCATCACCGTCACCAGCACCGGAAGTTCGCCCTTGACGACCTCCCAGCCGTTGCCGACGTTTCGGCGGACGGTGATCTCTTTTCCGTCCAGCTTCACCTCTTCCAAGTAGGTGATCAGCGTATAGCCGAGCTTCTCAGCCATCTGCGGACCGACCTGCGCGGTGTCCCCGTCGATCGCCTGCCGACCGCAAAGGACGATGTCCGGATTGAACTTCTTGACCGCACAGGAGAGAATATAGCTGGTGGCCAACGTGTCCGAGGCCGCCGCTCGACGGTCGGTGATGAGCACCGCGTCGTCGGCTCCGCGGAAGAGGCTCTCCCGCAGCACTTCGCACGCATTGGGCGGACCCATGGTCACGACCGTGACCGTCCCGCCATAGGTTTCCTTGATCTTCAGCGCCTCTTCCAGCGCGTTCATGTCTTCCGGATTGAAGATCGCCGGGAGAGCGGCACGATTGACCGTACCGTCCTCTTTCATCGCGTCACCGGTGATCCGCTTGGTGTCCGGAACCTGTTTCACGCAAACTACGCAGTTGTATGCCACGTCCCTGCTCCCAAATAACCGTTGTTCCGCCTTGGACGCATGCACGTCCGCTGACTACGGTAGAACCGCCGGCTGGTTTCCCCGCCCAACGCTGTCTCAATCGACCTTTGAGAAGGGGGAACCGCACCGGCTACCTTGCCCTTGTACCACGGGCTTCCTGGCCGACCGACGCAAGTCTGGACGGCGACCTAATAAACAAGGCCCGCTGCCTGGCGGACCCAGAGGGAAGAGAATAGAAACCGCGCCCGGGCAAGTCAAGCCCAAAACGTCCCTCTCGAGAGGCCCGGCAAACGGTGTTTCGAATCGCGCCGGCCAGGTCGCCGGCAGCGCCGCAAAAGTATTCCGATCTTGCGGCGCGCCACCCAGCCTATACCCGACGTAAATGCTAAGGCTTAGCATACATAAAATCCGTACAGCCTGCGAAATTTGCTTGCCCCTACAGAGATTTGTGCTATCATACGAAGGTCAAGGCCTGATGCACACAACTGCATACGCTTCCCATCGGAGGAGAAAGAGGAGTACATTATGAATTGGATTAGCCTCAAAACAGCTGCCATTTGCCTCGCAGCGCTCACCTGTTCTGCCGTTGCAGCACCCATCATCGACGGCGGTCTTACGGACCCCACCCAATACGCGGCCCCTCTCTACGATGCAGCAGAGAGCAGCTATGGTGAAGGTCTGGACATCGACTCGGTGCGAGCAGCCCAGGATTCGAGCTATGCCTACCTTTTCCTGGACGTGGTCGGCGACGCCCCCCTTGCCACCGATGGTGACGGCAGTGACTACGGGTACACAACCATCACGGCCACGCTGTTTGACGCCCAGGGCGGGAATCTGCTGGGCCACCTGAAGGCGAACGTTATGGGTTCGAACATCCTCTGTGAGTTGTACGACACGCCCAACCCGTTCGGACAGAACCTGGAGTGGACCGCCGACAGCAGCGATGTCGCCACCGGTGAAGGCTTCGAGGTCCGGATCCCGGTTGACAAGTTGTCGTTCGGCAACAGCGCCTACATCGAGACCCGCCTGGACAACAACGGCGCGGGCAATGACGACGTGCTGGCCGGAACGGTAGCTGTGCCCGAACCGACGACCATGGCCCTTCTCGGCACGATCGGTGCCGGCCTGCTGCTGCGGCGTCGCCGACGCTGATCCGACCGCGACAACAGGAAGCATCCCGGGCCCAGCCGCCAGGATCTGAGGATGTTTTCTCTTGCGGCCTTTCGTAATCGCGAGTACTATATATACTCATGTCCAATGAGGGTGTTCGATGAACGCTGAACTCGGAGTGTTCTCGGGGAGATAGGGACGGCTGGTTGTTGGAGCCGTTGTTGCCTCTTTCCCAAGCGCGACCCGGTTGTTCGTCGAGCGCGGGCATGCGAAGAATCCGCAGAAAAGGCTGCCTGTGTACGGTCACAGGTGGTATAATTCGTGTGCAGAGACTTCAAAACGATAAGTAAATACGCTTCCTGACGGAGGAGAAAAGGAGTACATTTATGTACAGGATCAGTTTGACAGTTGCGCTGGCATGCATCATCGGTTTGGCCGCCTCGGCCGGTGCCGCCCCAACTATCGACGGTACCGTAGTCGGTGACGAATACGATGCGGTGCTTACCGACACCACCGAGTCCGGGCCGCTGTACGAAGGTGGCCTTGACATTGACCAGGTCTTCTTTGCTGCGGACGACGATTACCTGTATGTCGGCCTGTCGGTGAAGGAGCCGGCGCTGGACCGCAATGGCGAAGACACGTCCGTGAGCGAATCCACGGTTTTCGTCCTGAATCTGTCGGACGAAGAGAGCGATACTCCGCTCGGCCAAATGCAGGTAATCATGTACGACAGTGCTGCAATGGGCGTTTTCTTCCAGCCGGGCAGCCTTTTTACTCCTGACTGGAGCACTCAAGAGGGCGACGACCTGAAAATCGCGGATGCTCTCGAAGTGCGTATCCCCAAGACTGAACTCGGCGAGTTCGGGGACACACTCTCCGTTTTCGGCCAGTTGGACGGCACGGGCTTTGGCCATGATGATCAGGTCACCGGCACCGTTACCATCCCCGAGCCGACCACGATGGCCCTCCTGGCCACCGTCGGTGCCGGAATGCTGCTGCGTCGCCGCCGTCGCTGATAGGCAGTGATCGATCGAATTTCAGACGGCTCTCGTTGACACCATCAGCGAGAGCCGTTTCCTTTGCGCGCCGCCCCCGGCGCGCTCGATTCTGCTCGCGTGGGCCCAGCCGCTTTGCTATCCTGCGAGCCCGAGAAAACCCTCTCCAACACAATATCCAGACCGGGAGAAACAGGATGTCGCATGGACGCGGAAAGCAGTGGATCGAAGAACAATGGGGATGGACGGTACTGGAGCGATCAGCCGCTGCCGAACGTATCGCTGCCGAACTCGATTTTTGTGAGCAACTCGCTGAACTGCATCCGCAGCAGCAGCCCGCCTGGCAGACGCTCATTGACGCTGCCTGGGACCGCCTGGAAGAGCTGTCACGAAGCGGGCGGCTGGACAAACTGCAGGATACCGTCGAGCAGATCGAGAGCGACCTGTCGGCAATTGGCCAAACCGCCAAAACCTACACCGTCCACTGCGTCGGCCATGCCCACATCGACATGAACTGGCAGTGGTCCTGGCCGGAAACTGTCGCTGCCGTGAACGACAACTTCCTGACGGTCCTGCGACTGATGGACGAATTTCCGGATTTCAAGTTCAGCCAGTCACAAGGCGCCATCTATCGAATCGTGCAGCAGTACAACCCGGATCTGCTGCAGCGGATCCGCGAAAAGATCGACGCCGGCAGATGGGAAGTGACCGCCCCACTGTGGGTTGAGGGCGACAAGAACCTTCCTTCCGGAGAATCGCTGACACGTCACCTGCTGTATACTCGCCGGTTCACCAGTGAGGCACTTGGCCGGGACCCGGAACAGATCTCACTGGACTGGGCCCCGGATACCTTTGGACACGCAGCCACCATTCCGGGCATCCTTGCCGGCGGAGGCGTCAGCCGATACTACTTCTGCCGGGGCGGCAAATTCGACAAGCCCCCCATCTTCTGGTGGGAAGGGCCCGACGGTTCGCGCATCCTCTGCAACCGCGAGACGACCTGGTACAACGATCATGTCGGTCTGCACGTACTGCCGGCATTTACGAAGTTCTGCAGGGAAACCGGTCTGGAGGACTGGATGCTCGTGTATGGCATCGGCGACCATGGCGGCGGGCCCACGCGGAAAGACCTGAAACGGATCATCGAGTTCGACAGTTGGCCGCTTTTCCCGAACTTCCGCTTCGCCGTGACCGATGATTACTACTCCATCCTGGAGGAAAACGGCGACCGCTGGCCGGTGCTGAAGCGGGAACTCAACTATGAATTCACCGGCTGTTATACCTCCCAGAGCGAGATCAAGCGGACGAATCGCCTGGGCGAGAATCTCTGCTGCCGGGCCGAGAGCGCTGCCGCACTTGCTTGGGCCGCCATCGGCATGAGTTACCCGGCCGCTTCCCTGGCTGAGAGCTGGCGACGGACGATCTTCGGCCACTTCCACGATATTCTCCCCGGCAGCGGCGTGCCCGGCACGCGTGACTGGCACATGGGCGAATTCCAGCGGACGGCCGCCGATACCGCCATGGCGATGACCCATTCCTGGCGAGCAATGGCTGAGCGGGTGGATACGAGCTTCTCGGGCCCCGAGCAGGAGGATCCGAAAGTGATCGACAGGGTCAGCGTCGCACACATCGGCGGGCCCGGGTTCGGCACCAGCGACGGCCAGATCTCTCAAGCCACGCCGGGTGCCGGTTGGCCGCAGGCATTTGTGGTTTTCAATCCGACCACCACGGAACAGGACGACACAGTCCATGTTCGACTCTGGGACAACGGCTTCTTCCCGCCGGAGAAGAATCTTCCCCATACCCGGTTTATCGCCAGAACCGCCGACGGGCGGGAAATCCCGGTCCAGCATATCGGCAAAGGGCAGGAACTCGGGCATCTGAATGTGGAACTGGCGGTCCCCGTGCGAGTCGGACCGCTGGGGTATGCTGCCTTTACCATCGAAGCGGTCGGCCGGCGACGGCACGAGGAGATATCCACCGGATATTCGCCCGGGAAGAGTATTCCGGAGGTCGAAGGATACCAGCCGCGAGTTTCGTCCGGCAGGCACTGGATTGAGAACGAGCACATCCGTGCCGAGTTCGACCCGATGACCGGCGGGATGACTTCTCTCATCGACAAGACCGACGGAACCGATCTCGCCGCCGACCATCGACAGATCGGACTGCTCGAGTACATTCTGGAAAGGCCGCGAGGCATGTCCGCCTGGACTCTGGGAGACGTCCAACGCATCGATTGCCCTCTGGAACTCAGCAGCTTCAAGATGACCTGCGACGGCCCGCACGAGGCGGCCTGCCGGACGGTCATCAAGATCGGCCAGTCTACGATCACCACCCGCTTCGGGCTCCGGGCCGGTCGAAAATGGCTGGACGTCGATCTGGATGTCGACTGGCGCGAAATCGGCAGCGACGATAACGGCATCCCGTCGCTGGCGATGCGATTCCCGACCGGTCTGGCCAACGCAACAGGCCGCTACGAGATCCCGTTCGGGCACATCGAACGACAACTGAACGACGGCCAGGACGTCCCCGCGATCAACTGGGGAGAAGTTATCGGCGAAACCGAAGAGTCCGACACCAAAAGCGGTCTGGCCGTGCTCAACGAAGGCAAATACGGATACTCGCTGGAGAACTCGACACTTCGCGTCCGCCTGCTGCGGTCCAGCTATTCCCCCGACCCGCTGCCCGAAATCGGAAACCACAAGATCCATCTTGGCATCATGCCGGAAGGCACAATCCGCACGGCTGGCGAGTTGACGAAACTCGGCCTGGCCTTCAACCATCCGCTGCAGCCGGTCGGCACCACCGTCCATGAAGGCGACTGGCCGGCCCGAGCCGATGCATTGAGCGCCACCTCGCCGGACAACGTCGTCATCACCGGCGTCAAGAAATGCGAGGACGAGGACGCGCTGGTGTTCCGCCTGCTGGAAACTGCCGGGGAGGAAACGTCCGCAACCGTCGGGCTCAACAAGAACCTGTTCGGCAGCGTCAGCGAAGCGACGGAAGTGGACTTCCTCGAGCGTCCGGCGGCCGGGAATTCCGCCGAGACCACAGCCGAGGGCTTCCGAGCGAAGCTTCAGCCCTGGAGTGTAGCCGGCGTTAAAGTCCAATTCGTTCGAGACTGACATGCAGACCCTCAAGGACATCCGGCGTATGTTGGACCAAGCCGGCCTGAAGCCGCGACACCGTTTCGGCCAGTGTTTTCTGTTCGACCAGAACCTGATGCAGAAGGTCATCGGCTTCGCGGAGATCGACCCGGAGCAGACGGTCCTGGAGGTCGGCCCGGGTACGGGCTCCCTCACCGAGGAACTTCTGGATCACGCGGCCCGCGTAGTCGCGGTGGAGATCGACCACGGTCTGGCACGCGTGCTGCGGAAACGTCTTGGTGAACGCGAGAGTTTTCAGCTGCTGGAGCAGGATGTTCTTGCGGGCAAGCATGAAATCGCCCCCGAGGTGCTCACCGCCATCGGCGACGATGCCCAGATGGTGGCCAATTTGCCGTACAACATCGCCACACCCCTCATCGCCCAGAGCCTGACGCTTTCGTGGCAGGCTGCCGTTGCGGGCCGGCAGTGCCCGCGGATCACGCGCATGACCGTGATGATCCAGAGAGAGATGGCCGACCGACTGCTGACCGGCCCGGGCACCCGCGACTACGGTCCGGTGAGCGTACTGACGAACCTGCTGGGGAATGCGGTGCCCGGCCCCCTCGCCCCGGCCTCGGCCTTCTGGCCCCGGCCGAAGGTCGAATCCCAGGTCGTCCGGATCGACTTCGTCCCTGAGAAAGCAGCGAAAGTGCTGGACGTTCAGGTACTTCAGCAGGCCCTTTCGCTTGCCTTCGGCCAGCGGCGGAAACAGATCGGCACCGTCGCCAAGCGTCGCGGGGCGGCCTTCAGCAGGGAGCTATTCACCGAGGCCCTCAGCGAGGCCGACATTTCTCCCACGCAGCGTGCCGAGCAGGTTTCTCCTGAGCAATTCCGACGGTTGGGCAATGCGCTGGCCCGGACGGCGCGGGAGTCAACCTGAGCAGCGCCCGCAACAGTCTTTGCTTGCCAGACAGTGTCGCGTAAACTAGATTGGTAGACGTAACTCGTTTCTACGGTCGCGGTTTCCGGCCGGGTGACCCCGGTGCATCCCGGCTCGACATTCCGAAACGGCGCCGACAGCAGTAAAGGGTTCTTTCATGGCCGAGAGCAAGGCGAAAGCAGGCAGCGGCAAAGGGAAAGCGTTTTTCGATCGCGCCGATCAGGTAGCCGAGACGGGGAACTGGGATTTTGCCATCGAGCTGTATCTCGAGGGCATCCAGAGGGAACCGGACAATCTCGAGCGCGGACACAAGCCTCTGCGTGAAGTCTCGCTGAAGCGCAAGGCCTCGGGCGGCAAGGGCCCGGGCATGATGGAGACGTTCAAGAAGCGGGCCGGCAAGAACCCCGTCCAGAACCTCTGCAATGCCGAGTACCTGCTGGCCAAGGAGCCGGGCTCGGCGCAGTACATGCTGCAGGTGCTCCAGGCCGCCAAGAAGCTGGAACTGCCCGAGGTGACGCTTTGGATCGGCGAAATCGCTCTCGAACTGCAGAAGCGGTCGGAAAAGAAGAATGTCAAGATACTCCAGGTGCTGACCGAAACCTTCCATGATCTGGAGGACTTCGGCAAGGCCATACAGGCCTGCGAGCTGGCCGCCAAAGAGAAACCGGGGGACAATCAGCTTCAGGAAGCCCTTCGCGAACTTGGCGCCAAGTACACCCTGAAGAAGGGCCAGTACGGCCAGGAGGGCGACTTCACCCGCGCGGTGAAGGACATGGACAAGCAGAAGGAGCTGATGCAACGCGATTCGATGGTCAAGAGCGAAGACTATCTTGTCCAGCAGGTGAAGAAAGCCCAGCAGGAGTACGAGGCGGAACCGACCGTGCCGGGTAAGGTTTCCGCCCTGGTTGATGCCCTGCTGAAATTCGAGGACCCCGCGTACGAGAACCAGGCCATCGACGTGCTTACCAAGGCTTTCGCCGATACCAAGTCATATCAGTTCAAGATGCGGATCGGCGACATCAGAATCCGGCAGATCAAGCGCAAGTATCACAAAGCCAAGTTGGACGGCGACCGGGAAGCCCTGAAAGAAGCGGCAAGGGAGTTGCTGGCGTTTGAGCTGCAGGAATATACCGAGCGCGCGGCAAACTATCCGACCGACCTGGGCCTGAAGTACGAATTGGGCGTCCGTCAATTCATGGCGGGGAAGCTGGACGACGCGATCGCGAGCCTGCAGCAGGCCCAACGGGATCCGCGTCGCCGCGTCAGCGCGATGAACCTGCTCGGCCAGGCGTTCAAGAAAAAGGGCTGGCTGGACGAAGCAGCCGAGACGTTCCAGCGATGTCTGGAGAACGAACTGGGCGAGCAGCGCGAGAAGGAAATCCGTTATAACCTCGGGGACGTACTGGCGCAGCTTGGACGAACCGACCAAGCCCTGGAAGAGTTCTCCGATGTGGCCCAGCTGGATTACAACTACAAGGACGTCCGCCAGCGCGTCGAGAGCCTTCGCGAGAAGAAACAGAACCAGTAAGCTCGCCTTGGAAGCGGTGTGCTCTTGCCACGGACGGCTGCGACGGAGCGATTGACGTGCCGTCGAGGAAGATTATGCGCCGGGAAGAGAATTGGCTTGCTGTTTGATCGATTCCCTGTATAATTTTGCGTTTCCCGGCATGGACTTGTGTACGTGCAATGATTTACAGGAGATGATCCGTGGCACACACGCTTTCCGCTAAGAAGCGAATCCGCCAGAACGTGAAGAGACGCGCCCGCAACCGCTGGCGCAAAGACCAGATCAAGCAGGCGGTCAAGACCTTTGACGAAGCCCTTGAATCCGGCGATACCACCCAGGCTGAAGAGGCGCTGAAGAAATGCTACAGGACGCTCGACCATATCGCGTCCAAAGGCACGATTCACAAGAACGTGGCCGCCCGCAAAAAGGCCCGTTTGACCAAACGCCTCAACGCAGCCAAAGCCTGATTTCCGCGGTAACAGTGGACACCATCAGCCCACGGAAGCTATTCTGTGGGCTGTTTTTCGTGCGCAATCGGGAGGCGGGCGATGACGGATGAAGAGCGAAAATTCGTTTCCCGTGGCGGGTTGAAGCTTGACGGCGCACTCAGCGATTTCGGCTTGGACGTCAGCCGACTGACCGCAGCAGACTTCGGCTGCAATGTCGGCGGGTTCACCGATTGTCTGCTGCAACGGGGTGCCGGGAAAGTGCACGCGATCGACACCGGGTACGGTGATCTGGCATGGACACTGCGGAAGGACGATCGCGTCGTGGTGCACGAACGCACTAACGCCCTGCACCTGGAGCCGGTCGAACCGGTAGATCTCGTCGTGCTGGACATGTCCTGGACGCCGTTACATCTGGGTGTCCCACAGGCAGCGAAGTGGCTCAAGCCGGACTGCCTGGGCATTGTCGCCCTGCTCAAGCCTCACTACGAGTACGCAAAGCTGCACAAGAAAAAGCTTCACCGCACACTCACCAGCGAGGAAGCAGAACAGGTACGCACGGACGTCTGTGAGCGTCTGGATGAACTGGGGTTCGAGGTTCGCTCAACAACCCGCTGCAGGATAAAGGGCAAGGGAGGGAATCGCGAATTCCTGCTGTGGCTCGTCCCTCGGTAGCCAGACTAACGGAAGGCAAAGGCCCGGGCGGGGATGGGTGTCGCCGGGAAGCGTGGGTACGGTTCCAGAAAAAGGGAGCGTTAGAGAATGATCGGACGAGCTGTGGGATGGGGCTTCAGCACGGCGCGGGATGCGATCGCCCGCGGACTGGTGCGGGTGAAGGTGACACCCAACGCATTGAGCGCTCTGGGCATCGTGATCACCACCGCTGCCGGCATCTGCTATGCGATCGGCTCGTTCTGGTTCATCATGCTGGCTGGGGCGCTGCTGATTTTCTCGGCCGCGTGCGACATGCTTGACGGGGCCGTCGCCCGCCTCGGCAACATGACCAGCCGCTTCGGCGCCTTCCTCGATTCCACGCTGGACCGCTACAGCGACTTCGCGATCTACGCCGGCATCGCCGTCTACTACGCCTCCCGCGAGGTCCCGAACGTCACATTCATCCTGCTCAGCATGCTGGCCTTCTTCAACGCGTTCATGATCTCCTACACGCGTGCTCGGGCCGAAGACATCATCGAGAAGTGCCGCGTCGGATACTGGCAGCGTGGCGAGAGGTTTGCGGCTGTCCTGATCGGGACATTCGCCTTCAACATTTCTGCACTGGTCGTCCAGCAGGCGATCAGCCCCGCATTCACCTGGATCCGCCGGATGCGACACACCAAAGCGATCATCGACGGGAAGAATCCCATCACTGATCCGCGTAAAGGCGGCTGGTGGATGAAGATCCGCCCGTGGCTCTGGCCGCGGATGACGATTCCATATGACATCATCACCGGCCTGAACATCCTGTGGCTCATGTTCGCGCCTGTCCCCGAGATCGACCCGCTCAGGGATTGGCTGGCGATGGTATAGGCCTTTCGGCGACCACAGCCCGGCCGGCAAAGGAAGAGCCGCCCTGCCCACTACGGAGCAACGCGGCTCTTCCGCTCCATCACAGCCGGGAACCATTTTCTCGAAGACGACCTTCTCTCCGTCAAATCGGAACGCCTGTCCGCCGACGGCAAGAAAATTGCTATGCGTAGCTGTGCTTACCGGGGATGAGGAAATTCACCGCCGTCCAGTTGAACAGCATCACCAGACAGCCGAGAATGCATCCACAACTGGTCACAACGCCACGCCATCGGTCGCCGCTGATGTATCTCAGATGGATCACCACCACGTAGACTGCGATGGTGATCAGCGACCAGGTCTCTTTCGGATCCCATCCCCACCATCGGCCCCAGGCGATCTCGCCCCAGTACGCTCCCAGAACCGTCCCCGCCGTTACCAGCAGAAGCGCCAACTGGGCGGCCAGCAGATTGCTGCGATCCAATCCGGCCAGGACGGAATCTGCCCGACCGTCTACAGTCAGAGCAGCCGGTGCGCTCGGCGAACGCCCGAGCCCCCGGACAGCCGCCAGGATCAGATAGAAACTGGAGAGTACGAACGTCATCCCCACCAGAGCATGGCCGAGGATGATCACGGCAACGTGAGAGGCCATGATGGGCGAGTTGAGGATGCCATGGCCCGGCTGGATCGCCGAAGACATGTGCTCCGGGAAAATCATGCTCGCCACCAGCACCGCGGAGGCATAGATCGCCGCGGCAAGAGCCCAAAAGCTCCTGCCACGCCGCAGTTCCAGCCCAAGGGCAAGCATGGTACCCAAAAGTGCCGATCCCATGACCGCTTCGTACTGGTTCAGCAGCGGTGGGAGGTACCATTCCCTGCCCGAGATGGCCCAGCGGATACCGAACTGCAACAGAAGCACCAGAACCCCCAGTGAAAAGGCTATCAAGCCACCGATTCGAGCTGCCCGCCGGCCGGTCGCCGCGGCTATCACCAACAGCAGGACAGCAATCAGGAACGGAAGCAACGCCCACAGACCGTGGTTGGCGCGGTTGTAGAACCGCTCCATCGTGCGGAGCGGGCGAACAGGAGCCGCAGAGGAGTAGTGGGCCTCCAGCGTTGCCAGCGCCCGGTTGACTGCATCTGCGTCCCGAGCGCGCCACGCATCGGAAAGCGCTGCCGCGGCGTCTGCCGGGGCGGCCTGCGGCTGGGTCGTCGTCTTCCCCGCCTCCAGCAGGGAATCCAGCGTTACCGCTCTGCCCGCCCCCGCCGGCAGATGAACCTGCCCGAGGTCGAGCAGCGCTGAGACGCGTATCTCCAGTCGCTCCAGAGGGAGGCGGTACTCTTTGGCCGCAGCCAGCCGGGCCAGCTCGTTGCCGATCTGCGGGATCTCGGCCGCACGCTGAAAATCCTCAACGGACGCCCTGCCGTTCGTGATGAGAAGCCTGAAGGCCCGTTCGTCCAGCAGAACCGTCGGCGGCAGACGGTCGGTCTCCTGAAATGTCTCCCGCGTCGGTGGGACCAGCGCCTCGGCGACGGCGGCTCTCATCTGCTTCTCGCGGATATACACAATCGGCCGGTCCAGGTACGCACCGGTGTTGACGTACCACTCCATCGCCACGAACGACGGCGGGAGACCCTGCACCTCCGTCGAGCCGTAGATCCTGCTGACCGACCGGCGAGCGTGGGTGTCCCAGATGGACTCCCTGCCTTGGGTTTGCACCGGCAGAAGCGAAAGTCTGTCGATGTCAACCTGCCGGGCGAAGCGCACGGTTTCGGCATCGAATACCTGCGCATCGGCAGCGGCCAAGACGGCCGTGCACGAAATAGCAAAGACTGCTGCCGGCAGAGCTTTCATCGCGGAACCCCCTTTCGGCGGACAAGAATCGGCTTGATGACGAAGGCGAAGACCAATCCGGACAGCGTCAGTCCGCAGGCAACCCAGACAAGCCAAAGCCCGGGCTTGGAGGAGATGTTCACGAGCACGACTTCCGGCTGGCCCGCTTCCGGCAGCCACTGGCCTTGCGAGAGTTGATACGGTCCGAGCGACACGGGCGAATTCAACGTGATCGTGCCGTATTCCACGGCTCCCTCGGGCGAGCGGATCCGGATTCGGGATGCGAGGTCTTTGACGACCATCGTTCCAGTGTAGTATGTGCGGCGGGCAGAGATGACTTCGGCCTGTCCGGGCAGGTCGAAGCGGTCCCGGCTGAAGGCGAACTCAAAAGCCGCTCCGTCCGGAGATGGGATGGCTGTTGGCGACTGCTCCATCTGGGGGAACTCGACGTAAGGCACCCACGTCTCGATCTCCGTTCCTGCAAGCTCCCCGCGCAAGCGTAAAGCCGGGCCGGTAAGCGGATCGCCCGGGGGGCCGGGTGCGGCGGCCTGCAGAACCTCGACAGCATTCCGGTGCACTTCCACCACGCGCAGAGAGATCTCTTCACCTTCCGTCTCGAGCCGGATTGTTTCGCCTGTTTTCATAGGGCGCTGCTGGACGATCTTGCCGTTCCGGCGGAGTTCGAGCACGGCGGGGCCGTCCTCGGGGATGCCGATCCATGCAACCGGAATGTCTTCCGGAACCGAGGCGGTCAAAAGGGCCGGGCCGATCAGCCTCACCAGCAACAGACCCGGCAGGCTGGCCGCTTCCATGGTTCCTTCCCGCAGAACTACTTCTCCGGACCGGCCGCCTGTGCTGACTGCGAGACGGACGGCCTTGCTGCCGAGCCGATTGGTAGCCCCGCCGGGACCAATGCTTCTCCAGGTCCGAACCAGGCGGGTCCGCTGGCGAAACTCCTTCACGCGGAAGACAGCATCCTCCTGCTGCAGAAGGACCGGCGCATCCGGCCCACGGTCATCAGAACCAAGCGGATCGAAGTCGAGCGACATGGCCTTTTGCCATTCTGTCTGGTCCGCTCGACGAACGTACAGAGCGCCGGTGTCCGTGTACGCGTGGGAGAAAACCGACCACTGGCTCTCGGAGATGCGAATGGAAGCCCCGGTTCCGGACTGTCGCCCCAGCGTATACCAGACGGCTGCGACGGCCAGCACAATGACGCCGATATGCCCGAGGTACGCCCCGGCCGCCGTCACACGGCGCGGAAGGCGGAAAACCGTCGCGAGCGTGACGTTGATCACCAACGCGGCCGCCAGGGCGAGGGGAATCCAGTGCCGGTAGACTGCCTCCGGCCGGGTCCCGAGAACGCTCGCGAGCCGGTCCGGAATCGTCGATGCGATGGAGAGATAGACGATTCCCAACGCAACTATGGCGCCCCCGATGCCGATCCCGCCTGCCGCGCGAATGGCGTTATGGAGCTTGGGCCTGTTGTTCTGTCTGTTCACGAAGGCGATTGTATAGAAAAGCCCCGACGCGGTAAACGCCGGGGCTTCTGCAGCTTCATATTTGCTCTGGAGGGGGCAGCTTTACGATTCTTGACGTGCGGCGGTCAGGAACCGGCCCGGCGGTACCAGCCAGATTTCGACGCGGCGGTTCTTGACGTTGCCCTTCTTGCCGGGGGCATTGGGAGCCACGGGATGGTACTCGCCGAAGCCCATCACGCCGATCCGCTCCGCCTGGACGCCACCGCCTACCAATTGCTTCTGCACGGCCACCGCGCGGTGCACCGACAGGTACCAGTTGTTCGGGTGCCGCCGTTTGGTGCTGGGCCGCTGGATGGGCATGTTGTCGGTATGCCCGGCGACGTAGACATTGAAGTCTTTGGCGTTGATGGACTTGACAATATCGGCAAATTTGCCGAGCACTTCCTCGGCCTCGGACTTCACGTCGGCGCTGCCCGGTTTGAACGTCAGGTCCGCCTTGAGCTTCACCATGCCGTACTCGGGCAGGTACTCCACCAGCTCCGGGTTGCTCTTGGCGAATTCCTTCAATGCCTTGTCCACCTTCACAGGCAGAACGCGGATGGGGCCGACGACCACGGGGTCGTCCGCATCGGCGGTCGCTTCGCGGAGCATGTCCTGCAGGCGGGAGATCGTCGCTTCGAGCTTGCGTACCTGCGTGTCCCGCAGGGCAAGCTCCTCCTGGCGGGTACCGAGGGCCCCCTCGCGACGTTCGATCTGCTGTTGCAGGCGGTCCTGTTCGGTTTTGGCACGCCGCAGGGAGGTCTGACAGTCGCTGAGCTGCTGATCAGCCCTGCGCCAGGCGGCGACAGCCTTGTCGTACTTCTCCTGCGGGACACACCCGCCAAGCAGCATCCCTGCTGCGACGATTGCCAAGGGAATCGATAGGGCGGTTCTCATAGTGGTTCCTTCCTTCCCGATCTTCGCCTCGGGGGCGGATCGGAAGATTCACACAAGTTGTGGTTAAGCGCCCATGGTGCGCATCGCACGTTTCCGGTTGGCGGCGGACATACCGATCAGCAGTCCGATCACCGCGCAGATCACCAGCACGATAAACGCGCCGACGAGCACAAAGACGATATTGTTCTTCATCGCGACCAGGAAATCGGGCTGATTTCCGAGCATGATCGCCATGGAAGCCAGTGCGTAGAGTACGGCGATGATCGCCACTCCGACGGCCATGCCTCCAAAAAGGCCCGCGGTGGTGTCCACAGCTTCGACAACGCGTGGGCCCTGAGCGACTACGGGTTCCGGCTGGGGGTAGGCGCCGACCGGCTCGGGCCCGCCGAGTTCCTCGCTGATATCCTCACCGACGGCACTTTCCATGTCGATGTGGTCCAGGACTTCAGCACCGAGGGACGTGTCGTCGCTTTCGCGAGTCAGGTCCAGCAACCCGGATCCGCTGCCGACACCTTCGAGGGAAATCTGGTCCTCGATGCTCGGGGCGATCTGGGTTTTCGCCATCGGATCGGCTTCGATCTCCAGGTCTTCATCATCGAAGATGCTGATGCCCTCTGCGGTGATGACGGTGTCTTCCTTGGTGTTGGTCGAACCGGTGGATTCATCGGCCTCGCTCAGGCTGATCGCATCGCCCGTGCCGGTATCGGCGGGGGTCAGTTCGATCTCGCCGATGTCGTCCTGCTCGCTGTCACCGGCGATGGCATCGACGTCGGCGGCTTTGTACATCCGTCGCGGCCCGTCCTGGTAGGCCTGCAACTCGCCATTCTGGACCAGTTCATCCAGCCGCTCTTTCGAGAGTTTTTCGGCGGCTTCGTCTTCGGTGTAATACATCTTGGCCATGTATCTACTCCTGACGCCCTGCGGCGTGTGTAGCGCCCGCGGAAACCTGCCGCGGTGCATGGAAACTTATTCGCTTCGCCCTGTATCTTTCAACCGGTTGGCCTTGCCGACCATTTTCTTGACGTCGGCGGGAGACGGAGCGGCTGAGTTATAGTCGTCCAATTGCATATCGAATGTATAAGTGCGAGCAGCCATCAGGCGAAGCTTGCGCTCATTGGGCAGGAACTGGTATATCGCGATGGTTCCGCGTTGGGTGTCCACAAGGTAGACTCCGTAGGTATCGCGGGACACTTTCCCGGCGATGGCGAAGACCTTCCCGTCGGAGGCGTAGTTCGTCTCCTGGGCGAAGGCATCCGGAGTCGAGCCGATCGCTTGGATGAGCAGCCCACCGGCGAAACCGGCCAGTGCGGCGATCAGGAGGAATCGACAGGCCCATCGGGCGGTCGCTTTTGGGTTTTCGGAGTTTGAACCAGCTTGCATACTGCGCGGAACTCCCTTGTATACATGTTACCTCTATCGATTATAAATCCGGCGGGGGGCCTTGCAAGGCAATTTTTGCCTTCCGGAGGTGCACAATCCGCAGTCGCACCGCGTCGGACGCCCGGCAAAAAACCTTCGTGAAGTTCTTTCCTGACGTTATAATCGTCGCGTCCCGTTGCGCGGCGTGGGCATTGTCTTTGATGCTCTGGCCCGACGGATCGCAGCGTCCCGGCAGCGGGCCGGTCGACGCAGCAGAAATAAATCATCCGCACCGATTTACGTGCGGCAGAATAGAATCCGGAGTTTTTGATGCCTAGTGATCATTCGGCGGAACAAACGTCCGCTGAGCAGGAAAAATCCTCCGACCAACCTCCACAGCAGCCTTCACCCGACTCCGATCACTGCCAGAACCCAGAGAACCAGGAGCAGGCCCCGAAGAGCAATGACGACAACGGCAGCGACGGCAGCCAGGGGACAAGGCCTCCGAAACTGATCGCACGCTACGGTTTCATGCGGAACATCGGCGAATTCCGCCACAACTTCGATCACCTTCCGCCAATCGGCAGCCACGTTGTGGTCCGGACCGAGCGCGGTGTGGAATTGGGCGAGGTGGTGGCAAACGTTACCAGCGACGACGGGTCCGGTGCGATCAGCCCGGACCGACTGGAAGAGTTCATCCGTCAGAACGGGGCCGATTACCCTCTCCGCCGCACCGGGAGAGTTTTGCGGGTCGCCAACCATCAGGACGTGATCGACCATCGCCACCTGGAGAGCTCTGCCGTCAAGGAAGCGAACTTCTGCAGGGAACTGATCCGCGAGATGAACCTCGACATGAGGCTCGTGACGGTGGAGCACCTGCTGGGCGGTGAACGGATTGTCTTCTACTTCACCGCAGAGCATCGCGTCGATTTCCGCGAGTTGGTGCGCCGTCTGGCGGGGCAGTACCGCACCCGGATTGAGATGCGGCAGGTTGGCGCTCGCGACGAAGCCCGGCTGGTAGCCGATTACGAGCGGTGCGGCCGGCAGTGCTGCTGTCAGCGATTCCTGAAGGCGCTCCAGCCGGTGTCCATGCGGATGGCAAAGGTCCAGAAAGCGACCTTGGACCCGTCCAAGATTTCCGGCCGATGCGGGAGGCTGATGTGCTGTCTGCGGTACGAAGACCAATGCTATCGCGACATGAAGTCGAATCTCCCCCACAGGAACACGTGGGTACAGACGGTTGACGGGGTCGTGGGAAGGGTGGTCGACACGCAGATCATCACCCAACTGGTAAAAATTCAGTTGCCGACGCGGACGTACATTGCGGTACCCGTCGAGGAAATCGAGAAGCGCGACATCCAGCCGCCTTCTGAAGGCGACAGAGAAGAATCGCCCAAACCTCGCCCGAAGAAGAAGGAAAAGCCGCGATCCAAGCGGCTGCTTCGCGACGAGCCGACGCCCAGCGAGGCGCCCGCACCGGAGCAGGAGCAGGAACAGGCGCAGGAGAAACCGCAGGAACAGCCAAAACCGGGCAAGAAGAAGAAGCGCCGGCGGCGCCGCAACAGCCGCTCGTCATCCAAAGGCGCAGCCAAAGACGGCAACAAAGCCAAAGGCAGCTCCGGCGGGAAGAACCGCAAGAAGCGCCGGAGACGCAAGAAACCGCGCGGTAAAAAGGGCGATTCCGGCGGAGGCAAATCCGGCTCCTGAAGCGGCTTATCGGAGGTCGTTTCAGCGCCGGTTCCGCCCTGACGGGGATTTTCTGATCGGCCTTCAGACCCAATTGACGTTGAACCGCGCGTGCGTCAAGGCTTTGCGGAGCGTGGCGATGCCCTCGCGATCGACGGCCATCCTGCTGTCCCATTTGCCCGCCTTGAGTCCGATGCGGCCCTTGCCCGTCTCCAGTGCATAGGCGATTTCCAGCGGATCGCCAACGCCCGTCTGCCTTCGCCTTCCGTGAAGCGACTGGATCAGCCGGATGTTGGTAATCACGATCCCGAACATGCCGTCCTCGCTCCTCCCGTGGTCGCGGTCCGGACGTAGGCGACAAACTTCTCTCCCGGGTGCGGCTGATACCATTGCTGCAGACGGTTCTGAACACCTTGAGGCACCGAATTCCACGGCGACTCCTCCATAGCGGAAAGGCGCTGTTTGATCTGCTCGTGATCTCCAGTGTCCTCGGCGCCGACGTTGACGAGGAACTTCTCGGCGATGCGCAGATTGCGGATCAACAGCCGGCACCAACCGTGGCCGGTAGACGAGTTGACCTGAATCTGTCCGAGGATCTGCTTGGACGCGGTGCACATGTCACAGACGTAATAGGGCATGGGCAGATCGCCCGGCGGCGGGACGTTCGGGACGCGCGGGAGCCGGCGAAGCAGTTCACCGCAACTCAGGCCGCTTACCTCGTGGTTCTGCAGACGCAGCGATCCGGTGGAATGCTCGGCGCTGAGGGAAACGCCCTGCTTCAGTTCCGGCCTGTAGATTACCGGATACGCCAGCAGGTGACTTCGCGCCCGGCAGCGGATGCATTCACGCGGGATCGCGCAGCGGAAGTCTTTGTCCGTCAGCCGGGAGGCCGGGAACTCCAGCAACGCCCCGCCGGCGCTGAGGCGGACCAGGCGGATCGGCACTTCGATGGCGGGCATGACGGCAGTGTCGCCGGAG
>JBKHHU010000127.1:0-9995 GCA_046539045.1 Phycisphaerae bacterium | reverse complement strand
TCGAGTCGGCCGCCCCGGACTACGCGGCCCCCTGACCCAAACCACATGCGCCACGCACGCAAATGCCCCGCCGGCAGATCACTCGCCGACGGGGCATTTTCAAGTCGTTGTCACTCGCTCTAGATCAGCCCTCGGATCACGTACGAGAAGTTGCTCTTGAAGTTCGACAGCGAGATCCGCAGCAGCCCGTCGCTGGAGTTGCTGTCGTAGCTGACCCCATCGTAACCCCATGGGTTGTACACCGTGACGTAATTGCTGGAGTCGATGCTCTTGACCACGTATCCGTGGGAGCCGACGATCGGGCTGCTCGCGTCGGATCGCGAGCCGGCGGTCACCGAGTAGCCCTTGCTCAGGTTGTCCCGGATGTAACCGGCCACCGTCGCATCGTCGTTGTACGTGCTCAGCGAACCGGTCGACATCGGCGTGATCTCCGGAAGCACATCATTGATCCAGCCGCCTTCGATGGAACTGTAGGAGTCCTGGTAGTAGCGGAAGTGAGCGTAGGCTTTCTCGGCCAGGGCCACCCAGGTCTCTCCATCCGGGGTCAACTGGGCATAGGCGATGCTGCCGTTGTAGGTCGGCAGGTCGCCGTCGATCCGCAGGTACACCTCGTTACCGCTGTCGAAGAAGCGCACGGCATAGGTCCCGTCGCCAAGCGGCGTGATCATCTGGCGCAACGACATCTGATTCGCGTCGGCCAGACTGCTCAAGGTCGCCAGGAAATAGCAGTCACCGACACAGCCCTGGATGACGTCGTCATACTGGGCACCGTCCACCCACACCTCATGATCGGAGTAGTTGGCCCAGCCGTTGGCGTAGCCGGCAACGGCAGGGTCCTTGAAGTTCTGCCCGCTGATGTCGAGCGAGATATAGTCGCTGCTGCCCGGATCCGACGTCCACGGCTGGTAGAACGAGGAGACGCGGTGCAACGTGCGATAGTTGTGCTCTGCGGTGCCGGCGCCGACGAGGCTGTCGCTGCTGTCGTACCAGATGGAATCCAGACCGCCTTCGGCGAAGATCACGTCCTCACCACCACCGATGGTAACGATCAGGTCGTCGCCCAGCCCGTCCTGGATGACGGCACTGCCCATCGAGTTCTCGAAGATGCGGTCATTCCCCTCCCCGCTCTGGATGGTGGTTCCCACCGACACCGACCAGTCGTTGTAGATCGTGTCGCTTCCGCCGAAGGAGTAGATCTCCACGCGGAAGATTTCCAGAGCGTCGGTGTAATCGGTGCCGTTGACGGTGATGACGTTGCCGGACTGGCTGACGCGGATGACATCGCTGCCGTCCGTACCGGTCACACGCAGGACCGCCCCGCCGTTGTCCTCGTAGATGTACCCTTCCACGGCATGGCCGGGGGTCGGGTCCTCTTCACCGGGAAGGAACTCAGCCGTGGAGACCGACACGCTGTAATCGCCGGTCAGCGCGCGGTCGGCGCTGTACAGCTTCAGGTAATACGTCTCACCGGCAGTGACGCGGATCGTCGCTGTGGCGCTGGAGCCGCTTCCGGAGTTGTCGTCGCCTCCGATGTAGTCGAACTTCCCGCCCTCTTCGTGGTAGAAGGAGAACTTCGGATCCACCCCGCCGTTGATGTTTTCCATCAGGATCGTCATCTTCCCGCTGATGGCGGCATTGAACGTTACGATGTCCATGTCCTGCGGGTAGCCCATGCGTCCGTTGAATGTCAGGGCGCCGGCAGAGTCCAGTGTCAGCTGCCCGGCGTCGACCCAGTAGTTACCGAAGTCGTCGATCTCGGTACTCAAGCTGACCGTGTAATCGCCGACGGCAGAACGGTCCTGCGAGAAGGCCTTGAGGTAATAGGTCCGACCTTCCACCACCTTGAACTCGACGTGGGCACTGCTCGTCCCGCCGTAGTTGTCGTTGCTGGTCAGGTAAACGGTGTCGCTCCCGATCTGCTCGTAGGCCGAGAGCACCGGATCAACGGTCCCGCTAACGGCAGACATGTCCACACTCATCCAGCCGGTGTGGCTGGCTACGAACGACATCACGTCCATGTCGTACTCGAAGCCCATCCGCCCGGCGACGGTGGCGGCGCCGTTGCTGTCCAGCGTGACCGTGCCGGCATCGGAGAAGAAGCTGCCGAACTTGTCGATGTCCGTGGTCAGGTCCAGCGAATAGGCGCCCATCGCGTAGCGGTCGCCGGAGTAGGCCTTCAGGTAGTACGTCTCGCCCTCGGAGACGCGGAAACTCGCCACCGTGCCCGAGCCGCTGCTGTAACTGGAGCCGATCGCGAGCCACTCGATGCCCGAACCGGTGTCGCGATAGACGCTCATCGACGGGGTTATCCCGCCGCTCGTGGCGAGCATGTCCGCGGTGATCACTCCGTTGGCGACCGCCTGGAAGCGGATCACGTCCATGTCGAACGCGCCGTCCATCTCGGCGGTCAGTGAGACCGACCCAGCCGCGTCGAGAGTAACCAGCCCGGCGTCGTGGAAATACTCGCCGAACTCGTCCGGGTTGGTGCCCATCGTCACGCTGTAGCTGCCGGTGACGTCCCGATCGGCTGTGAAGACCTTCAGGAAATAGGTCTGTCCGGCGGTGACGTCGAAGGAGACGCGCGCGTCGCCCGTCCCGTCATAGTTGTCGTTCCTGCCGACGAAGGTGTAGGTCGACCCGTCGTAGGAATAGGCGGAGACGACCGGATCGATGCCCGCGGTCGTGCCGGCAATGTCTGCCGTCAACACGCCGGTCGCGGTGGCCTGGAACTCGATCACGTCCATGTCCCGGACATACCCCATCTCGCCGGTGAAGGTCGTGGCCCCGCCGGCATCGAGCGTTACGATGCCCGCGTCGTGGAAATACTTGCCGAAATCTTCCGGCTCCGTGGCGAGGGTAAGGGTGTAGTCGCCCAGCTCCTCGCGGTCGGAACTGAACGCCTTGATGTAATAGGTCTGCCCCGCCTCGACCTGGAAAGCCACGTGAGCATCACTGCTCCCGTTATAGTCGTCGTTGCCGGACAGGTAGCTGTAGGAGGAGCCGGTGTAGTGGTAGGTGCTGATACGCGGATCGATCGTCCCGCTGGTCCCGGCCATGTCGATCTTCATCAGGCCCGAGTGGGTCGCGGTGAAGGACAGCACGTCCATATCGTAGGAGTAGCCCATCCGCCCGGTGACACTGGCCTGGCCGTTGCTGTCCAGGCTGAAGGACCCTGCCCCGCTGAAAAAGTTCCCGTAATCGTCGACGTCGGTGACGATGCTGATCTCGTAGCTGCCGGTGGCGGCCGGGTCGTGGCTGAACGCCTTGATGTAGTACGTCTGCCCGGCCCGGACGTCGAATTCGGCCCGGGCGTTGGTGCCCGTGCCGGTATCGTTGTCACTGGTGAGATAGTAGTACGTGCCGTCCTGGCCGTAAACGTACAGTTCCGGATCGGCATCGCCGGAAGTCGCGTTCATGCGGACGATCATCTTTCCGGAGGTGGTCGCCGTGACGGCCATGAAGTCCGCGTCGTACGTGTAGTCCAGATTGCCGCTACCGGTGCCCGATCCGCTCTGGTCCAACGTAACGGCGGTGGCGGAATCCGGCGTATTGCCGTGATCGTCCGGCACGGTGCTGAAGGCCAGGGAGTATTCGCCGGTGGCGTAGCGATCGGCGCTGTAGGCCTTGATGAAGTACGTCTGGCCGGCAGTGACTTTGAAGGCCACAGCGGCGTCGCTGGTCTGACCGTAGTTGTCGTTGCTTGTCAGCCAGTGGTACTCGCCGTCATAGGAATACGCCGAGAGAACCGGATCGACAGCGGAGTTGACCTGCTTCATCTCCACGACCATCATCCCGGTCTGTGCGGCCGTGAACTGGATCACGTCCATGTCGTAATCGCGGTTCATCGCAGCCGAGACACCGGCCGAACCGTCGTCCTGAAGGGTGATCTGCCCGGCGGTGTCGAAGTAGCTCCCGAAGGAATCGTCCACTTCGTTGTTGCCGAGTGGTTCGGAAATGAGAGAGTCGCCGCTCATCATCAAGCGGGGCTCGAGGCTTTCCAGTTGCGCTGGATCGGTGTGGCACGACTTCATAACGTCCCTCGAATGTACTGCAGACCGCCTGGGCGAACCGCGCCGGACCTGTCCGGTCTCAGCGCGTCACCATGCGATCAATGCTTGCCCAAAAGCATGTTTCCAATGCCCAACAAACGGAAAGTAGGATCTGGAAACAGGGCAGGCGAACGAAGATGGGCAAAATTCATGGAATATTCCGATTTTTGCCGACCAGCGGGTATCTGTCGTCTCTGCCACGTGGAAACATACGATAGCTTCACGACGATCGCCTGTTTTTGCCGATAAATACTCAAGGCCGCCCGGCAGGTATTTTGGACGTCGCCGGAGCAGCCGAGCCCCGACGCCGACCGATAGGCCGGAACCTTGGAAGCGGGACCGTTTCCAGCGCAAGTTTCTCAATGACCGATGCTTACGCCAAGCCTCCTGCCGAGATCATCGGCAGTCCGGATAGGCCTGTCCGCCCGGTCGACAGTTGGGATAGACAAGCCGGAGAGCTTTTCCAGATGGCCGTAGGTGACCCGACCGGCAGTTGGTATACTGCTAGGGTCGTGCTGCGTATCCGAATTGCTGACGGCGGGACAAGCGCTGCTCCATTGCCGCCCCGGTCTGCGGGACGGGAGTCTCACCGTGATCGGGATCGCGAGCGGCCTTCGCCCCGCACGTGTCTGCTTTTACACCGGCAGGGATGGTCTTGACAAAAAGGCCCTCTGCAATTACCATTCGACGGTTTCACAGGGATGTGGAGAATTGCCATCACCCTGCTGAACCGGTGGGGAGTTGCACCATGGCAAGAAAAAAGAACTCTGTCGCCCCCTTTGAGGTGGTACAGCAGGCCAGACAGGAACAGCAGAACCTGAAGATGAAGGTTCCTGCCTGGATGAATAAAGAAGAAGAGACCGGAGCAGCCGAGCAAACGCAACAGCCCGGTCAGCAGGGCCCTCCGCCGCTGGCGGAAGCTCCGCGGAAGCCGCGCCCGGCCGCCCCACGGATGGCCGATGAGCGAATGGTGGAGATACTGCCCGGCAGGCTCAAACTGGCGCTGTCGCCGGTAATACTGGGCATAATCGCAGCCGTGCTCATTCTGCTGCTGGTCGGCTCGTTCCTGCTGGGACGCTCAATGGTCGCCACGACGGCAGAGCCCGTCGTCAAGAAACCAGCTGCCCCGACGACCTGGACCAAGGGCAACTACTACCTGGTGATTCAGGAGATGGCCGGCAACAGCGCGGCCGATCGCGCCGCGGCGGAGGATATTGTTCAGTTCCTCCAGAATGCAGGCGAGGAATTCCGCGAAGGCGGTATCCACGCCGGGCTGGCGACGATCCCGAGGGACGGCGAGAAGGTATTGATCGTCTGGTCCAAGGACCCGTTCAAGGAGGTCCAAGACAATCCGGACGCCAGAGAATACGTACAAGACGTGAAACAGGCCGGTCAGGAGTACCGCCGGCGCGGAGGCCGGTACGGCTTCCAGAATCCGCGATTCGTGAAGTATTAGTCGAGCCTCGAGCCCCGCGCAAGCAGCAGGCTCGCGGGACTCTTTTTGTCAAACAGGAGCATCTGAAAATGTCGTTGGATAGCACACTGAAGACCTCCGGCGGTATCGTCAAGGTCCGCAACGTCATGACCCGCGCCGAACGCATCAGCGTACTGATGGAAGAAGGCGACTTCGACCCGAAGACCGACAGCCCGCTGGGCCTGCGGAAGACCGAAGTGGTACCCACCGCCGGTCCGGTCCGCATCGATCCCGAAGAGCTGGACAAGGAAGAAGAGTAACGCTTCCCGCCGGCCGGGCCCCACGCCCGGACGTCTATCGAACATAACGGAACGAATTCGGACCCGCGACGGCGCCCGGATTCGTCCCGTTCTTTTGCGCCCATAAACCGCCTGAAGGTGAACTTAACATGAGTCACGACCCCCTGCGTATCGCACAGCGAATGGACAACCTCGACGCTTCCGGAATCCGGAAGGTTTTCGATCTCGCCGCCAAAATGGAGAATCCGATCAACCTCTCGATAGGCCAGCCGGATTTCGACGTGCCCGAACCGGTCAAGGAAGCCGCGATCCAGGCCATCCGCGACGGATACAACAAGTACACCCAGACGCAGGGGCTCGCCGAGCTCCGCGCAGGTGTTGCCGAGCAGTGCAAGCGGGAATTCGGATGGGACGACGACCGGCTGTACCTGATCACCTCGGGCGTCAGCGGCGGGCTGCTGCTGGCGATGCTCACGCTGGTCAACCCGGGCGACGAAGTGATCTTCATGGACCCCTACTTCGTGATGTACGAGCACCTGACCAACCTCGTCGGCGGCGTGCCGGTGAAGGTGCCCAGCTACCCGGACTTCCGCCCGGACCCGGAGAAGATCGAAGCCGCCATCACCGACAAGACGCGGTTCCTGCTGATCAACTCCCCGTCCAACCCGACCGGCGTGGTGTATACCGAAGACGAACTGAAAGCCATCGCCCAGATCGCCCGCAAGCACGATCTGCTGGTGATCTCCGACGAGATTTACGACAAATTCTGTTACGAGCCGTTCCACTCGATGGCGAGTTTCTACGAGAACACGCTGCTGCTCCGCGGGTGGTCCAAGAGCTACGCGATGACCGGCTGGCGGATGGGCTGGTGCACCGGCCCTGCCGCGATCCTCGAGAAGATGACCATGCTGCAGCAGTACAGCTTCGTCTGCGCTCCGAGCATGGCCCAACTGGGGGGGCTCAAGGCCCTGGAGGTCGACGTCAGCGACAAGATCGAAGCATACCAGCGCAAGCGGGACATGGTCGCCGAGAAACTCGGGCCGGCCTTCGGCCTGGTCAAACCGCAAGGCACGTTCTACGCCTTCGCCCCCGCACCGGGCGGAAGCGGAACGGAATTCGTCAGGAAGGCGATCGACCGCAACGTGCTCGTCATTCCAGGCAACGTTTTCTCCGACCGCGACTCGCACTTCCGCATGTGCTTTACAGTCCCCGACGACGTGCTCGAAGAAGGCCTGGACATCCTGGTGAAACTGGCAGAGTAGCCGGTTCACCGATCCGCACAACGGCCCCGCTGGAGCGATCCCGCGGGGCTTTTCTGTGTGCGTAACGTGCCCTCAAGTGATCGGTGCTGTTATACTTGTGGTGACCTCTCAGAGGAGATGCTGTCGATGCGATATTCTCGTTCGATCCTCACGCTGATCGTGCTGCTCAGTGGAACCGCTGCCGCCCTTCCGGATGAGGACAGCGCCCGTCTGCACCTGATTCTCGGCAAGAGGCTGCCCGCGGCAAAGCTCGTCAGTCACCGCGACGGCGACATCGTGCGGATGGATCTATCCACCGGCAAGATCACCGTCATCGCCGAATACGAGAAACCGGAGGAATGGTTCGGTGGGCTCAGCCGCCCGTGGTGGTCCGCCGACGGCAAGCAGATCATCTATTCCTACCAGGGCCGGTGTTTCATCGTAGACGATGGCCATAAGCCCACGCCCCGCCGCATCCTGAAGCGGCGGGATGTGTTTGAGCCTGTCTTCTGGGACGACCCCGAAACCGGCGAGCGGTGCATCGTATACAACACGACGACCGGGAAGATGCGATGGCCCGGCGACCGGGGCAACGGGAAGACCGTCCTGTACCGACCCAAGAGCGGCCGGACCGAAACGCTCGCGGACTTCCCGCTGGACGGCGGGCTCAGCAGGGACGGTACCTTCGCAGGCGATGCCTACGCCAACGCCCTGATGCGAGATCTGACCTCCGGCAAAACCTACCTGCTGAACCGCGGTGGGCAGGCCTGCCATGGCTCGATGAGCCCGGACGACACGTACCGGCTGATGCACCTGACCCTGTCGCACTACCACTTCGTCATCCGCGATCGCTTTGACCGGGAACTGTGGCGTCTACCGGTACCCACGGCCCGGTCTCGCTGGCAGACACCCCGCTTCTCGACCGATGCGGCCGTGGCCTCTGCCGTCATCCACAAGAGCAAGGGACCGTACAAGCCGGTGATCATCGACGTACGGAGCAAGCAGATTGCCATCCTCAACCATCTCAAGGGCAACTGGCTAGCTCCGCATCTCTGGCTGCCCGCTCCCGACAAGCCGACAACCCAGCCGGCAGGCCCGGTCGATCATCTCCAACTTCAGCGTCTCCAGAACTACGCCCGGAAGCTCGCCGGTGCCCGCAGCTATACTCCCATCCTGGACGAACTGAAGAAACTCGAGGACCCCGAGGCTACGAAGATCATCGAGGAGGTCGAAACCATCGGCCGACTGCAGCTGGCGCGGGCGAAGGATACCCAGGATGTCCGTCTGGCGAAGATCCTCTATTCGGAGCTGGCCGAGCAGTTCGCCGGTCATCCGCTGGGGGCCAAAGCCCGGAAGCTCCTGGCGGCCGGGGATTTTCAGAAGCGATTGATGCTGGCAAGGAAGCTGGACCGCCTGGCAAAGCTGGCTGAGCGTATCCAGCGGGTCAAGGGGCAGCCCAGGGATTACCGCAACGAGCAGTTTTTCCAGCGGAACCGGGCGGTGCTCATCGAGATGGTGAAGCTCACGGCAGAGTTGCGGAACAAGTATCCCAAATCACACGAAGCGGAATACGCCTTCCGCCTGGCGTATGTCTACAACCTTCCGAAGAAGACGGACGCCCGGGCGAACCAATCTCTGCAGGTAACCGGCAAGATCGTCGCCACTTCCGGGGTGCCCGCCGCAGCGGAGATTGCGCCGTACAAGGATAGCGTGACCTACGTCCGCTACAGGGTGCTGAAGGTGCATTCCGGCAAGTACGGGGACGATGAAATCCTTGTGGTCCACTGGGGGATGCGCGACCGGAAGAAGACGGACGCAGCCGGGTTCGAGGTCGGCGATGTGCATCGACTCACTGTGGACCGCTTCAACGCACACCGGGAGTTGGAGAACATCACAGCCGCCCAGGCGGCAGACGATTTCCGGTTGACGCCCTACTGGGCATTGGCGTGCGAGCCGGTCAAGGACTGAGCGGCTGGGCTGTCTGCGGTTGATCGCCGAACACGCGATCGACCATTTCTCGCAGGGCCCGGTTGTATTTCCCGGCGTCCATGAGGTACTGGTCGTTGTGCGAGCCATTGACCTCCACGAACGTCTTCGGCTCGCCGGCGGCTTTGAAAAGCGCCTCGCCGTGCTCGAACGGGACGATGTCGTCGTCCCTGCTGTGGATGATCAGCACCGGGCAGTTCGCCTCGGCGAGGTACTCCCTGGTCGCATAGCGGTATTTGACCAGCATCCGCACGGGCAGATACGGATAGATGTCCGCACCGACGTCCGGCAGGGAGGTAAACGCCGAATCCACGATCAGGCCGCCGGCATCGTACCGGGAAGCAAGATAAGCGGCAATCGCCCCGCCCAGGCTCCTGCCGTGCAGGATGATCCGCTGCGGCGGGATCTGCTTCTGCTCGGTCAGGTATGCCCATGCTGCCCGGGCGTCGGCGTAGGTGCCTTCCTCGGTGGGGCTGCCCCCGCTCCGGCCGTACCCGCGATAGTCGAACACCAGGACGCTCAGCCCCTGCCGCTGCCAGAGGTCGATCATGTCCAGGCGGTGGGAAATGTTCCCGCCGTTGCCGTGACACATCAGCACCGCCCCGCGAGCGTTCTCGGTGGCGGCAAACCAGCCGTGGACCTTGACACCATCATCCGTCGTCAGCCACGCGTCCTCCACGCTCAGGCCGAACTCCTCCGGCGTCGCTTCGTGCTCGCGCCTCGGGTGATACACCAGCTTCCCCTGCCCGAGATACAGCGCAAGCAGCAGTCCGCCGACCAGAAGCGCGATGGCGCCGATCCAGATCAGAAGCATTCGCAGGGTTCTCCTAAGAAAGCGGCTCCTACCCGGTATTCTCGCATTGCCCCCTCCATGGATCAAGCGCCACAGCGAGAGCATTGAGAAACGAACTACCCTTTCCGGCTGGCGGGTCTCCCCCTCTTGCCGGTTGCCGGGTCTCCCCCTCTTGCCGGTTGGCGGGTCTCCCGACCCGCCAACGGTACTTGA
>JBKHHU010000126.1:0-10003 GCA_046539045.1 Phycisphaerae bacterium | reverse complement strand
GGATGCTTTGACGCGCGCCCCGCCGGAAGGTTCCATCATTTTCCCCTGTGTCGCCAGTCCCCTTCGCGACCGGCTAGGCGGGCAAGACGCCTGGCCGGCAGCACCCGGCGGGCGGTTCGAGGTTCCGGTTCTGGCGGTGCGCGACGGCAAGCAGCTTGAAATGTTCGAAGACCCGTTCCGCGAGGGATTCTGGCGATTGAGCGAGTGCGACGCGCTGCTCGGGGAGGATGAATTCAAACTCGACGGCGGGGCGCAGACGGGCGCGGAGATCGACGCTGAGGGGGCAAGATCGAAAAGCGGGCGATCGGATTCGAACCGACGACGTCCAGCTTGGGAAGCTGACATTCTACCACTGAATTACGCCCGCGGCTGTTACACGTATTAGTAGCGGACGCGGCGGGGTTTGTCAATCGTTTGCACCGCGATTTCTGCACTTCGTGCTACGCGCCCGATAGTTTGCCTGATCCTGCCGCCCTGCCGGGGCTTTCTGCTACTGGCGGCAGGTGTCGACCTCGCCACATGCTGCTGAACGGGCCTCCGTCATCGATGGCATGACCCACCTCGGGATAGCCCGCAAGCAGCCTTGCGGGAAACGTCTCCCGCAGGACAACGCAGCGCGACGGATCGGTGGCGGCGGTCTTCTCGAAAGGCTTTGGTGTGCAGCGGGTAACGAGACGTACAATTAATGCAAGTGCCCGCAATAGCAGAGAATCGGAGGGACACCGTGCCCGAAACTCAGACTCTCAAGCTCGAAAGCATCCGCAAGACATTCGGCCGGGAGGTCGCTGTCGACGACGCTTCGCTGGGCATCCCGCCCGGGCGGACGACGGTGCTGATCGGCCCGAGCGGGTGCGGCAAGAGCACGATGATCCGTCTGATGATCGGACTGCTACGCCCGGACGAGGGCGAGGTGGTCTTCGAAGGCCGACGGCTTGAGGATTCCAACGTGCTGCGACTCCGTCACGAGATGGGGTACGTCATCCAGGACGGCGGGCTCTTTCCCCACCTGACCGCCCGCGGGAACGTGACGCTCATGGCCCGGCATCTGAAGCGGCCGCGGCGTGAGATCGACTCGCGGCTGGACGAACTGACCGAGCTTGTGAACTTCCCGGCCGACGGTCTGGACCGTTACCCGGCCCAGCTGTCCGGCGGGCAGCGTCAGCGGGTGAGCCTGATGCGGGCGTTGATGCTGGACCCGGACGTGCTGCTGCTGGATGAGCCGCTGGGCGCGCTGGATCCGCTGATCCGCGCGGACCTGCAGCGCGACCTGCGGGACATTTTCGATCGCCTGGGCAAGACCGTCGTCATGGTCACCCACGACATGGGCGAGGCGGCGTACTTCGGACACGTGATCGTGCTGATGCGCGACGGGCGGATCGTCCAGACCGGGCCGCTGCGGGAGCTGATTCACGATCCGGCGGAAGCGTTTGTCATGGATTTCATCAACGCTCAGCGGAGCGTGCTGGAATCGGAAGAACTGCGGGGGGAGGAGCAATGAGCGCCGGCGACGGCTATCGAAGATTCCGGCGTTCGTCGCTGATCGCGGCGGCCGTCATCGTGGCGGTGTTTTCGTTCGGTACCCGTTCCGGCGCGGCGGAAGAAACGCGGGAGGAACCGCTCGCCCCGAGCATATCCCCTGCCGAGAGGCCCATGATCCGCATCGGATCGAAGGTCTTTCCAGAGTCGATTATCCTCGGCGAGCTGGCCGGCTACCTCATCGCCGATGCCGGATACCCCGTCGACCACAAAGCGGGGCTCGGTGGAACGCAGATCTGCTGGCGGGCCCTTCGCTCGGGGGAGATCGACATCTACCCCGATTACACCGGGACGATCATTCAGGAAACGCTGGCGGCTCACAATCTCGACTCCGCCGAGCAGTTGCCGCCGGTCCTGGCTCGGATGGGCCTGCGAATGACCGAACCGCTGGGCTTCAACAACACCTACGCCGTCGGCGTGCGTCGCGAGGTGGCCGAGCGACTGGGACTTAGAACAATCAGCGACCTGGCCGATCATCCGGGTCTGACGCTGCGATTCTCGAATGAGTTCATGGACCGCGCCGACGGCTGGCCCGGACTTCAGGCAGCCTACGACCTTCCGCAGACGGACGTGAAGGGTCTGGAGCACCAGATGGCCTACCGCGGGATCGATACCGGCGCCATTGACGTGACGGACCTGTACTCGACCGACGCAGAGATCGAGGTGTACGACCTGGTCGTGCTGGAAGACGACCGAAACTACTTCCCGGAGTACAAGGCCGTCTTCCTGTACCGTGCCGATCTGGAGGACCGGGCACCGCAGGCGGTCGAGGCCCTGCTGCAGTTGGAGGGAGCGATCTCCGAGAAGGAGATGATCGCGATGAACCTCCGCGTCAAGCAGGACAAGATGACCGAATCGCAGGCGGCGGCGCAGTTCGCCCGTTCGCGGTGGCGGATAGACGTGCAGGCGACGGGAGAGGGCTTCTGGGAGCGGCTTTGGCGGAACACGCTGAACCACCTGCTGCTGGTGGCGATCTCGATGACGGGAGCGATCGTCATTTCCGTGCCGCTGGGCATCATCGCCGCGCGGTACCGGACGCTGGGGCAGGGAATTCTCGCGCTCGTCGGCATTTTCCAGACCATCCCCGCCCTGGCGCTGCTGTTTTTCATGGTGCCGCTGCTGGGGATCGAGGAGAAGCCCGCCATCGCAGCCATGTTCCTCTACAGTCTTCTGCCGATCGTGCGAAACACCTACGCGGGGCTTGAAGGCATCCCCCCGTCAGTGCAGGAAAGCGCCCAAGCGCTGGGTCTGCCGCCGATGGCGAGGCTCCGCCTGGTCGAATTGCCCATGGCGCTGCGGTCGATCCTTGCGGGAATCAAGATCTCCGCGGTGATCAATGTCGGAACCGCCACCCTTGGCGGGCTGATCGGCGCCGGCGGGTACGGCCAGCCGATCATGACCGGCATCCGCCGCGACGACTTCGGCATGATCATGCAGGGAGCGGTCCCGGCGGCCCTGCTGGCGATCGTGGTTCATCTGACGTTCGAGGCCGTCGAACTGCTCGTGCTCCCGAAAGGGCTTCGCCTCAAGGGCGAGACGCACTAGCCGACGTCAAGGCGCTGCTGCCGATCGCCGTTGACCTCATCGTTGAGCAGCACGCCCGGCTGGATTGACTGCCCGAGAAACTTCGCCCGGTCCCGGACCCATTGTTTGCGGCAGTCGGTAATGAATCGCAACTGACGTCGGGCGAAGGTCTCGCCGGCTTCGGCCTGGCGGAAAAGGTCGATCAGTTCCGTGATGTTGTCGGTTTGCCTGGCGGTAATCATGAGACTCTTCTCGTGTTGGAGAGGTGCAAACCGGCGGGTACTTTCGCAAGTCCGGGCGTTCGGTGTATTCTATCTGTGCGGGCCGGCCCTGCGTCAAGTTCCCCCGTCAGACGGACGGGGTCAGCAAACCCGCCGGCCGCCGCGGACAGTTCGGTATGGTCGGCGGACAATTGCCCCGGCCTGCCGTCCCGGCCCGCGTGTTATACTGGTAGAGACAGAGTGTGTATCAGCCGCAACAGAACATCAGGAGACCAATCCATGACAAATCGCTCACTCAAAATGGCTTTTCTTGCTCTGACGGCCGTCGCCGCGTTGTGCACGGCCGTTTCTGCTGCCGAGAAAGATGCCGCGAACAAATCCGCGTCCGATGACAAATCCTACGCCGAGCCGCCCCACTGGCCGGTCGGGTTCAAGCTACCGGACAAGGTTCTGATGCTCGACCAGAAACGCGGGAAAAAGCGGATCAACTCTCCCCAGGCCAACGTGCTGGTCTGGGTGCCGCCCAAGGCAGACAAAATCCGTGCGACGGTGGTCGTGCCGAACAACACCGACTCCAAGAACGTCTTCGAGCATGATGCCGTCCGCAAGGTGCTGGCCGAGCACGAAGTCGGAGTGATCTACCTGCGTCATTTCCCCGGCGCCGTCGTGGAGTGGACGAACCCGCCCAAGGATGCCGACTGGGCCTTCCAGACGATGCTGGATACGGTCGCGAAGAAAACCGGGATCGAGGAGTTCCGCAACGCCCCGTTCATCACGTTCGGCAAGTCGTCCCGCGGCAGGTTCCCCTTCCGCACCACATGGTGGTTCCCGAAGCGCGTCATCGCGTCGATCACCTACCACGGCGAAACGCCCACCTGGCCGATGAAGGACTGGGCCAAGGACGCCGTCAAGGACGAGTCCGTGCTGCACGTGGCGATTAACGGCCAGAGCGAATGGTCCGGCACGTGGTACCGTCACGTCCGGCCGAACCTGCTGAACTACCACAACAATACCGACTGGCTGGCCCACCAGGTCGTCCTGCCCGGGATCGGGCACGGGAATTACCCGGACATGCACGGCAGCAAGGGATGGGGCAAGCCGGTGCCCGAGGGCAAGGTCAGTTGCCTGGATACGTGGAATTACGTAGCCGCGTTCATCGACAACGCCATGAAACTCCGCGTACCGAAGGACAAGTACCCGACCGACAAGCCGCTGGACCTCAAGCAGGTCGACCGCGACAACGGGCTGCTGATCCACCCCAGAGCCCCGGAACAGTTGCTGGACATGAAGTGGATGGCCTGGCGCGAGAAGGACGATGTCTACCAGACCATCCCCTGGCCGGACGAGAAGCACCCCGTCCACGACAAGAAGCAGGGGTCGGTCGAGAAGGACAAGCTCATCCGCTACGCCACCGACGTGCCGAAGGAAGAGCGGGAAGATTACATGTGGATTCCCAACCGCGAACTGGCGCTGCAGTGGCTCAAGCTGCAGAAGGTCGACAATCCCGAAAGCTACCTGCCGGAGAAGAAAACAAAGACCGCCAAGGCGGAGAAATAGATTCTCCAGATCCCGCTGGTCTGCCTGGAAATGGCGCCGCGCCTTGCTATAGGAACAAGCCCGGGGATTCATCTAATCCCCGGGCTTGTCGTTTGCTGAAATTTTCAGTGGAAGCGGCGCGTCCGCAGCGTCTCTACGCCCTGCCTTCTTCTTCCAGCATTCGGATGATCTCGTCGCGGACGTCCTGCGGTTTGACGTGCAGACGTTCGAGGGCCTTGATGGCCACGCCGTCGGTTTCCTGGAGCAGCGCGAGCATGAGGTGCTCGGTGCCGACCTGTCCGGCGTTCAGTGCACGGGCTTCATCGACGGCCACGCGCATGACGTGCTTGAAGTGGTCGGTCTGGTGGATGCTGCCCGGGACGGCGGTGCCTTCGCCCTTCTGGGCAACTTTCTTGACAGCGGCACGAACATGTCTGAGGTCCAGGCCCAGCGCCTGCATCGCCCGGTGACCGTGACCTTCCGGCTCACGCAGCAGGCCCAGCAAGAGATGTTCGGTTCCGAGGTATGAGTGGTGCATGCGAGTCGCTTCCATGCCCTCCAGTTGCAGGGCCCGGCGGGCATGGTCGGTAAATTGTTCGAACACGGCGTCTCCTTGAATAGCGGGTCGCGATTTCGATTCGCTGGCATTCTACAGTTCACCGGCGGGGATGGCAACGCCTGTCGACCGGCCCCGCCGGCCAGAATATACATCGGACCCGCGGCCGCCTTTCTTCCCGAAAATCCGGCTGACTTCCCGCACGGTCGCCGTCCATGGAACAAGGGCGACGAGCGCAAGCGCCCGCCGCCCTTGGGGTCTGCGGATCCGCTTCGGTCTACTTGCCGAAGATCAGCTTTTTCCCGTCGAACCGGACCGTCTGCTTCCCGACGGTCACCACGGCGTCCAGTCCGGAACCTTTCACCTTGATCGGCGGGTGCTCGCCCTTGCCGACCGTCGCGACGAAGAACCAGTTGTCTCCGCCTTCCACGGTGACGGCATTGATGTCGACCTTGAACTTCTTCTCACCGGCACCGTGACCTGCGGCCTTGGTGAACATCTCGGTGCGGCTTTTGGCCTTCACGGAGATCTTCTCCGGCGTGATGAACCGTCCGCGAAGCGTCGCGTCGTCCTTTCCGGTCATCGTGAAGCCGTTGTCGGCCGCCTTAACCGTCTCCTCGGGCAAACCCGGCGTCTGCCAGAGCCAGAGCTTCTTCCCGCCGCCGGAGATCTTGTCGACCACCACCAGCAGGCACGGAGCGCCGCTCTTGCCGCTGTAATCCACTCCGATGGCCCGCATTCCGCTGATGCCGGTCGGCTTGGCGTCCTTGTTCTTGCCCGGCAGCTGCACCTTACCGTACTTGGAGTAGGACACGCTTTTGGCCGAACCGTAGACCTCGTTCATGTCGATGCTCAGCACGAACGAACCGTCGTCCTCGGTCTTGAAGTAACTCGCCTCAGCCAAACCGGATTCGTTGATCTCGTCCTTCGGCAACCAGACCACGTTCTCCTGGAAGCGTTTGCGGTTCCTGCCGGTCGAGCCAACCGCCCAGTCCTGCCCCAGCCCGCGCAACCGGAACGTACCGGCATTGGGGCCATTCCAGCCGTGAATCGGCATGGACTTGCAGAACGCCTTGGTAATGAACGCATCGCCATCCCAGCCGTTGCGCCCGGCGTAGAAGCCGAAGTCCGATGCGATCCAGGTGTTCGGCAGGTCTTTGCCCAGCGGCTCGGGCTTCATCTCCAGCGGATAGTTCAGGAAACCCTGCACGCCGTCGCGGTCCAGCAGTTTGCCGGCTTCGGAGGGTTTGGTCACACCACCGGACCGGTTCCATGCCGTCAGCACCTCGCCCTGCCAGCGGTCCGGGACGATCGGGAACAACCCAGCGAAGTACGGGTACCCGATCTTCGTCGTGCCGTTGATATCCTGCGGGCCGGCCACGATCTTCCGCGGGACGTAGTAGGTGATGTCCTTGAACGGCGAGAGCTGGTACCCGAACATCCGCCGGAAGGCCGGGGCGTACCGGGCCAGCCCGTCGGTGGTGTCGTAATTGTAATGCGACACCTCGGCCTGGTATCCGCCGGTCCCGACCGCGTAGCGGCACATCAGGAACATGTACCATCGGCCCAGACGGAACAGACGCTGATAGGCAGGGTTCGCCCCACCGTACTGCTTCCAGAGCTTGTGCTCCGCCCGGTAGTTCAGCAGGCGGGCCTGGAACTTCTTCTGCATTTCTTCCAGCGTGGGCTTGAACGCGGCGATGTCTTTCTCGCCGGCCTCCTGAAGGTGCGGGGCCGCTTCGTCCCACTTGATGCGGAACTGGATCATCGACATCAGCGGGTACAGGCCCTTCTCCAGTTTGACCACCTGCCCCGGCGCCAGCAGCTCACCGTTCAGGGCCATCTGGGACAGGTTCCCGCGGCTGGACGGATTGAAGACCTTGTAGAGACCCGGTTTCTTCACATCCAGAACCGTGTAGAACACCAGCGTGAGCGGCTTTTTCGACCGCTTGCCGGACTCCAGCCACTTGCCGATGTACACCCCGCCGAACGGTTTGGTGGACTTGTTCTCTTCCTTGATCGGCTGGAATGTCAGTTCATACTCGCCGACCTGTACCTTCGTTCCGGGCTTGGGATGAATATCTTCCAGCCCGTAGAACTGCGCCCGCGGGTCGTCCGCCGTCACCGCGTGCAGCGGCTCGGTGACCAGCCAGTCGGTCGGGCTTTTGCCCGGGGCCATCTCGACCACCGGTACGCCCTTGGCGGGCTTGAAATCCCTGGCTGCGGGAATCTCCAGATCGGTGAACGGCTCGCTCGGTCGGGTCGGTTCCGGGCTCGGCTCGTCGAACATCGCCAGCCCAGCCATGCCCAGAGCGGCATAGACGATCCCCACGTGGTTGCTCTGCACGTTCCAGTTGGTGCTCCCGAGCGATTCCGGCGCGAAGAACACGCTGAAGCACATGTCCATCAGCCAGCTGCGGATGTTCGCCTTGAAATCCTCCGGCCAGGCGTCGTAGCACAGATCGTACCCGATCGCCAGCTGTTCCATCCGACCGCCCAGCGGGCGCTTGGGTGTGAACGCTGCGGTGCCGTACCAGCCGTAGCTCTTGCCCTTAAGGACACGCTTGGCCTCGTCCAGGGCCTTGTCGGCCCACTTTTTGTCTCCGGTCAGCTGATACAGCACGCCCAGCCCGACCAGCGAGTTTTCCATCTTCTTCATCGCAGCCTGGCCGAGAGGGGTCTTGGCCTTCTTCCGCAGGTCGGGCAGGTCGCTCTTGCGGAAAAGAATCCGCGGGTGTTCCTGCGGCTTGAGCGGCTGGAAGTCTTCAGAAACGGGCTTGCTTTCGAAAGCCCAGCCCCACGCCTTGCCCTTGACCTTCTTGCCCTTGAACGTGCCTTCGAACGTCCCTGCCAGCACCGGCCCGTTTTTGGTCATTTCGATTTCATACTCGCCGCGCCCGCCCTTGATCCACTTGTCCGGCGTGATGTCCATCATCAGGCGGATGCTGACCTTCTTGTCCGTAACAGAAGACTTCTCCACCGCCCCGCTGTGCGTGGCCATGTTGTAGTTCCGGCTGATCCCGTAGACCGGTCCCCACTGGTCGCCTTCGCGTTCCAGGTCCAGCACCAGCTCGCGATAGTTGGAGTCGGTCTGCTCATCACCGCCGAACATCGGCTTGTCCAGCACGAGATAGTACCGCACCGGCACGGTATCCTCGGCAACCGCCGCTGCCGTCGCTACCAGAACCACACCCAACACGAGTGTTTTCAACATGTTGTATTTCACTATTTGCTCCTTCTTTGCCCTGTTTCCACGGCTGCCACGGTTGTCTTGCGCAGAGTCGCCCGTTCCCATGGAACACCGCGCCCGGCAGATCGTTCCGCCCAAACCTGCGCCAAAACGCGCAAATACTGAAGCACAATGCGCAGGATGCAACGGGGCGGTTCCCGCGTTTTCTCGGGTCATCCCCGTGCGGCAAAGGAGTTCCGCCCGATGTCTCGCACCGCCAGCAGCAGATGCCCCATCCCTTTCAGTCACATGACGGAACCGATGCAGCGCCTCCGGTGCATGCCGACGAACCCAATACAACGCCCGCCGCGACACCGACTGCTTGATCGTCTTCAATATCCCGGCAATCTTCGCCTCCGTCGGAATCCAGATCACCATGTGGACATGCTCAGGCATTTTCGACTATTGGCACCCATGCCCGAAGATGAAACCCGTGCTTGGCTCTGGCCTTCCGAATCGCGTTAAGCGTCCACCAACGCGTTCGTTCACGCGTCAGGAACGCCTGCCGCCGGTAGCACGACCAGGTCAGACAGTGCGGGGCATACCGCACGTCCCACCGTTTGCAGCGCTTCCGGCGCTCATTTCCTGCCATGACAGCACCTGACTCCCATGCCCACCATTCTGCCGGGACGCACATCGTCCGGCACCGATTTGCGGAGAAAGCGGTGCCCGCCCAAATTCGTCGCGTACGGCCCGATCAGGCGTCATTCTTGTCCAGGAAGCCATGGGATGCCTTGGGGGAATGGGCACCTCGGGGCTGGTCACCGCCTTCGACCCGATGGCCGACCGAAACAAGCCGCTGGTCGGTGGGGTCACGCAGGAGATCGTCGAGACCCTCTACGAGCGAGGCGAACTCGCCCCGCACGTCACGCCGGACTTCTGGAGGAAGAACTATCACTGCTGGACGCCGTTCCGCGTCGAGGGTCTCAAGCGCCTCCTGGACGAGCTGACGACAGAGGCGGGCGTGGAGGTGCGGTTTTCACGCGGGTGATGGACGCGGATGTCGCCGCCGACGGGGCCGTCCGTGGCGTGGTGATTCACAACATCGAAGGCTGCCGCTACGTCGCCGGCAGGACGTTCATCGACGCCCCCGGCGACGCCGTACTGGCCGTTATCGGCAGCGAATCGCCCAGGCGGCGACCCGATGCGATGAGAACATCGTGGATTTGGCCATCCAGCCTCGCAACGGCGGCAAGCCCATCGCGATCGCCCCGATAGCCAAGGCGCAGATGAAGCGTCTGAGATGCACTTTTCCCAAGCCGGCCATGGAGATCAGGACCTCCGGCACGACCGGCATGGCGCGGGGATGCTATCCAATACGGTGAATTGCTTGCCCTGTTGTACCAGCGGCGAGTTTGGCGTGGAGGACGCCCTTTTCTCTCCGAAGGCAATCGGCGAGGG
>JBKHHU010000125.1:0-10068 GCA_046539045.1 Phycisphaerae bacterium | reverse complement strand
GTTCCCAAGAAGATGACCCGAGGCCTCCTCCCGGTACGGTCGGCCACGATTCTTGCGGCCTCGATGACCGTTGCACTACCGCACGACAACCATCCCCGCCCGTGCATCAGCACGATTTCGTCCCGGTTCGGAGGGAACGGCTGAGATGCTTGGTTTTCAGCAACGTGAAGGCTGGCACAGTTTCGCACAACCACCGACTCAGTCCTGCCTGTCTTGTACGGCCCCAGCCGCGTAAGACCTGCCGCCTCCAGAAGGTCGCACCGGTCGCACAACCTTTCCAGATGCCTCCTCAGAAGGGGTCTGACTATGGGAATCAGCCAAGAGGGTGCCCACTTGTATGCCATCTCGTCATGGTACACCTCGTGTATCGAAAAAATCGCCCTTCCCCCGAACTGCTCTGCCAGTGAGACGGCGACTTGTGCCGAGTCCGGCTCAACCCCGTACCAGAAATCCACGCTTTTCTGGCTACGGGCAAGCTTGGCCAGGATCTTCCTGCGGCCCAGCCTTCCCAATGCCCCGCGATTGCGGGAGTAGGTCAGGAAGTTGATTCCGTAATCGTCCTCAGGCAGGGGACTTTCCGGCCCGATCCAGGTTACCCGATGTCCCGCCGCACGGAGCGAACGACCAACCTTGTGGGTTGTTCGGGCGTCCTGAGCCGGATGCTGGCAAGACAAAATACACAGATGATAAGTAGACCCCATCATTCTCCCTATCGTGTAGTACAATGCTCTGTGGTGCCGCAGCTTCCTCTTGGGAAGCTTCTCGGTTCGGTCTGCGCCAACTTGTATGGGAGGAAGCAGTTATGTTGCTCGCCTCTTGCCTGAATTGTACTGTATACTGTAAACAACGTCCATCCTGAAACTCTTATGATTATCGGCACCCTGAAGGGGGCCCTTCTGTTTCTGGGAGATTCGTGCATGCTCGTCATGGCAAACGGAGCCTTCAAGTCAGGCTCAACCTGGCTTCGGAACATCATCCTCGAGATGATGGAGTTCCAACCCATTCCCGAGTCGTACCGCCATCCGGACTACCTGCTGTGGATCTCGTCGTACCGGCTGGCTGACTTCCTGCGCGAAGTCGACTTTCAAAACCATAACTTCATTTCAAAAGGCCACTTACACAGCCACAAGTACGTAGACCTGCTGCTGTCGCATCCCGATGTCCGCGTGTTCGACATTACCCGTGACGTGAGAGATGTCATCGTCTCCCACTACTACCACATGGTGCGCGAAGGAAAAGTGAAGTCCGAGTTCGGGCCCTATTACTGGAAGCTCGGCCGATACAAGGCCTATCAGATCGTCGAGTACCACAAGTTGTGGTCCGTGGACCACCCCCAGATGTTCGTCTCGTCTTTTGAGAGCCTCAAGACAGACTTCCACAACGAGGTCAGGCGGATCGGAAGTTTCCTCGGCTGCGACCTGTCCGAGGAGGATATCGACAGGATCAAGGACAAGACATCCCTTCAGCGGCTGCGGGAGAAGCGAGGGGAAGAAGGCGTACCCGAAGAAAAGCGGTTCTACAGGAAAGGCATCATCGGCGACTGGCAGAACCACTTCGATGACGACATGGCCCGGGATATCGAGCGGATTCAGGAAAGCGGGCTGTCCGGCCTGAGCCGCCTGAAGTATCAGGCCTTTTTCAAGATTCGCCCCGCGGTCAAGGCTTTCTTTTCCCGCCGATCGACCCGGATGCGAAGGCTCATGGAAAAGGTCTGAGCCCCCATCAGCGGGGGATCCGCTCACCAAGGTGGTGATAGAGGGCCCGCAGTTTATCGGCTTCCTTCTCCCATGTGCATTCCCGGGCAGCTCTGTCGCAGTTCGCCCGGTAGCTTTTCAGGGAGTTCTCGTCGGCGAGCACTTTCCTGATCGCCTCGGCCAGATCCCGGGGGTCGTCAGGATCGAAAATCTCACCAACTCCCCAAGTCTCGATGAAATCCCGGATGGGCGGCAGGTCGGCTCCCACGAACGGCAGCCGTGCGGCTGCGTACTCGTTCAGCTTGTTGGGGGCGCAGTAATAGTTGTTGCGGGGGGTCTTCCCGTAGATCACGATTCCAACGTCGGCCGAGCAGGTCATCGGCAGCAGGATATCGTGATTCACGGGAGGATGCTGAAACAGCCGATCGCGGACACCCAGTTCCTCGGCCTGCCTGAAGAGAGAATCGACGTAATCATCGCCTCCCCCACCCAGCAATACGATGGCGGTATCTGTCGGCAGGTGAGGCAGGCTCGCCACAACCGTCTCGATGTTTCTTCCCGCGCAGATTCCGCCCTGGTGCAGGACCACCTTGCGAATTCCCGGATTCCTCTGCTTCACGTACCGTTGCAGGATATCACTCTCCACTGGTTCGCCGGCCTGGGGGATGTTGGAGATCACCACAGGCTCAACCGGCGCCCCGTACTCTTCCTGCATGATCTTCGCCCGGTAGCGATTGCAGGCGATAATTGCTGACGCACGTGACATCCCGTAGTCTTCCAACAGATTGGAGAAGTTGATCCCCATCACCCGGAATCCGCTCCAGAGGGTGTCGCGGTAGAGTTCGTGGGCGTCGTAAACGATACGGCTGCGGAACATCGCCTGCATGATCAGGGCAATCGGCAGCGTATCCAGGTCGTGGGCATGGACCACGTGAGGTCGATGCCGCCCCGCCAGGCGCAGCGCCCTGCAGAAGACCTCGGCGAATCGGGCCGTGTACCCCAGCTTGTTCCGCGGCAGGCGGCTGGTTTTGGCCATCGGAGCCCATTGGATGTTCAGCCCCAGTTCCCTGCGCGCCCTCGATTCATCCAGCGGGCTCTTGCGACGGTCCACGCCGATGACCTGGAGGTCACAGAGGTCATGCAGGGAACGCGCGGCCCGTAGGACTCGCGCGTCCCGGAGTACCTCGTTCAAAACGATCATGGATACCCGAAGAGGCCTCTTCTCTGGCATGAATGACTCCTGCTGCGTGACAGGCACTACTTCTCCGCCAACATAACGATGACCCCGCCGTCAGGCACGTCCACCTGGCTCCGCTTCGAAGGCCACCAGGCCGCTTTGCACTCGGCAAAACGGCGCCTGAACCGGCCCGGATTCGTTCCGTAGGAGGGGTCGAGCCGCGTCATGCAAACGGGAGACAACCCAGAATCGACACACATATCCCACAGCTCCTCCTCACAGATCGGACGCTGCGAAGGGTAAAGCTTGGTCTTTTCATATCCGAAATGCCGCCACCAGTTCTGAGGCGTGTCGGCCGGGGCTCCGATGCAGACGTATTTTGAGGTCATCCGGGAATGGGCCTGAACCACCTCCCGACGCTCGGCACCGAAGAAATGCTCAATCAGGCCGATGGAAAGCACGATATCCGGCTCCGTTTCGGGCTCGAAAGTGAACATGTCGCCGTGAATGAGGGAAATGTTCGCCTTCTTCCCAATGACCCGGCGGGCCCGTTCGATAGCTTCTTCCGAGTAATCCAGAAGCCCGTAGTGAGACACCTTGGGCAACAACAACAGCCCCAGGTGTCCGGCCCCTCCGATCTCCAGCACGCTGCTGGCGGGCAGATTCATTTCGCGCTCCATCCAGTATGCCAGCAGATACTGAAACGCCTGGCTGTTCGGAAGGAACTTCCCGATGCACTTGCGAAGCAGCCCCCTTGCTCCGCCGGACCGCCTGCCGGACTGCCGTCGCCACACTTCATCCCACTTTTCCTTGGAATCGCTCGACTTGGCTTGCACACTTTCCTGGAGCGAGCCGTCCTCTTCTCTCTGAGCTGTCATCTGTCTGCTCCGTTGGGGGCATGGACCTGTGACCGTAATGCCCTGTGGAAGTGAACCTCTGCGTCGCTACCCGTTGAAAGCGTGAACCGCTTCTTCACCCTGCCGGGAGAGTCCGCCTGGAAACGCAAAACCGTCGCCTCCGTCCGTCGGCCGTATCCGGGCGAGTAATCATACGGCTCGCATGACAGCAACAAATCCTTCCGCTCAAAGCGAAGGCAGACCCGAACCACTCCACTTTCCAGTATCACGCTATCGGCCTCCTGGCGGACCGAGACCTCCGGATGCAGGTGGAATCGCCACTCGGCCTGCGAGACATCCTCTCGACCCACGACCTCATCGCAGATTTCCCATTCCCTGCAGGATCGGCTGTGGCGAACTGTCCGCCGGTGAATGAGCGGCCCGCAGCCGTCGGCAAACCCATTGTGCTCACCGATCAGGAACGACTCTTCCGAAGATGCCTCGAATTGGACACACCGCACGTCAATGCCTTCGACCCGACGGAACGCATACTTCTGCGGCGAAAGAACAGGCTTGCCCTGCTCCAGGCCGTTCACCGTCATTGTATTGTGCGAGCGGCTCAGCCGATAGGCAAGGCTTACCTCCGGCCAGGCCGTGTAGCAGAACTGCCCCGGGTCCACAATGATCGGCTTGCCTTTCACCATCAGGCAGAACGAAAGCTGGTCCAGATGCAGGTGCCCCCCTACCGGCCGATACGTAAGCGGGCCGCAACGGATGATCATCCTGTCCTCTGTATCGCCAAGAATGAACAGGCCGGAATCAGGCAGCGATCCCCCTGCTTGGGTAGACGAACTGCCTCCGGACGCTTCGGAAAGTCCCTCGGCCCCAAAGAGCAAGACTGCCTCGGGCGACGGTTCGCCCTGGGGCAGACCATGCCCGGGCAGTGCCAGACTCCCCATGCGCAGAAGCTGTCCGGCGTCGGTGTCACGTCGCTCCACAATGGGGAACACACGGCCGCTGTCGTTGTCGCTGAAGATGGGTACCACGCCGGCCTTGCCGCCCAGAAGATGCAAGGCACGAAACGCCTCGGCCAGTCGATCCTGGGCCCGGGGTGACCATTCCTCGCCTGCTTCCCGGCAAGCCAGAAGCCCTACTACCCCTAACTCGCACATGAAGCGGTGGTAAACAGTAGAAGTCTCCCGATTGAATCCGTCCGGGGCGAATTGCTGGAGCGTCTCGGCCTGGAGCTGCTTCCTGGCGAAGTTCGCCCACCTGCGCCCTTCCGGCCGCTCGCGAAACAGCAGTCCGAGCACGGCAAGCCCCACGAGGTTCGCGTAGTAGTGGTTCGTCCGGGCCGCCGGGTACCACTCCAGGTTGTCCCGGATAAACCGGCCGTGGTCCAGAAGCGATGCCGAGAGTTGGTCTACCCGGTCCTGCGGCCATTCACCGCCCCAGGCGGCCAGCGCGAAGCTCCAGCTCATCGCCCGCAATGCCACTTCCATGGCACAGGACCAGTTCAGACCTCGGCCGAGGGGGTTGGATTCCATCCAGTCCCGCCACTGAGCGAAAAACATTTCGCCGTAGCCGTCCAGCCCGGAAAAGTAACCCGGGAACACCGACTGGAATCGTGAGAGTTCCCAGGGGATCTTGATGTCGGCCCCGGGCTTGTTCAACGATCGACCGATATCGAGATAGAGCGACTGGAGAGGGAATTCCGCGCCGCATCGGAAGTCGATGTTCCAGCGGTAGTTTCCCTGCTCATCGGTGACCCGGGTGGGCCCCATTCCCAGATAGTCGAAAATGCCGTCCGAGACGTTTTGAGCGCACCGGGTGGTCGCCTCGTGCAGTTGGGGCCAGCGTTGGCGGGCAAGCGGCCAGGTCTCAGGCTCGTCGAGGCCTTTCCAGAGGAGGCGAGCGTTTGCCACTGCTACGCGGCAGTCGCCCATGGCCCGGTGATCCGAAGGGTGCCGGCGACTCCAGCGATACCGGCGCACACGCGCAAGCGTCTTGCGTCGCAGGTAACCGTACGCACGGGTCGGCAATCGCATCAGGAAAACCGGGTTAAGAAGTCTCATGCTGTCGCTCCTGGCCTTCTATCGACAGACCCATCACGACTGTCCATAGACTTCCACGTCGGACGGCTGAGGCTGAGCGTAGATCAAAGAGACGAACGCCATCGTGAACACGATGTGAACGATGTAGTTCAGTTCCACCCGAAGGGTCATGGGGTGGCTGTAGATAAACGCGATCAGGAAAAACGCCAGCAGCGCCGAAACGAAGCTTCCCGGCCGGTTGGGGAACCGTTGCCTGGTGGCCTTGGCCCACCCGGCGATAAGCGTGACCATCAACACCACCGCAACCATCCCGCTCTGCCATCCACCGCGCACCAAGAACGAGACGTACTCGCTGTGCTCAACGTGACCGCCGGCGCTGATCCAAGCGAACATCTCCTGGGACTCACCCAGGCCGGCCGGATACTCGGTAAGCAGTGTAAGGGAATGTCCCATGATCACCAGTCGGCCGGCGAAACCTTCTCCGCTCTCTTGGAACCGTTCCAGAAGCTTGGTTCCACCACCCGCAAGGGTCTCGCCAAAGCCTGCGAAGCTGAGAAATGTGATTCCCAGAACACCCAGCAGTGTGATGCCCAAGGCCGTCTTTCGCCAGCGTCGTCGCAGAAGCAGCCCCATGACCAGCAGAGCAACAGTCAGGATCGGTCCGCGTGACTGTGCCAGGATCATCGAAAGTGCCAGCACCGCCAGCACGATTGGGCTGACCCATCTGGCGGCTCCGCGAGCGGCCCTCCACCGAAGCATCAGCAGCACCAGGGCCGAACCGATGATCAGCGTCGAGGAGTTGGGGTTCACCAGGAGTCCGCCGTAACGGTCTTCCTCGCGTATCTCAAGCAACTTGGCCATGCCCTGGTAGATCAGGACTTCCTTACCGGTGAGGTTGTAGATCAGAATCGAGGCCGCCACCACCAGCCCGATCAGGATATAGCCATCGGCGAAATTCGGAGTTTCCCTGTTGCGGACCACGCGAGCGGCGGCAAGCACCCAGGGAATCGCCCAGATATAGCGTATGAAGTACCACTTGAGTGAGACTGTCAACGGTGCAATGCTGAAGGCTTGGGCAACCAGCAGACAGAGCAGAAGGATAATATAGCCCCCGACGACAACCCCTTTCAGACCCATCGCGTCATGATGGATCAGGTCGGGCCTCTGGGTCCGGGCGCGGTCCACCATCCACGCCAACAGAGCCATTAACACCGCCGGCGAGATCATCACGATGTGGGCCAGAATCTTCGGGTGGAAGTAGTTCCACTCGTACATGACCGCGCATGCCAGCGCCAAGATCAGGCGAGACGAAAGTTTGGTGGCCAGAAGGAAACCGCCCATCAAGACACCGAAGCCCAGACTCACCACGATAAGGCGTTTAATGGTCGAATCGGCCGGACCTGAAAGGACCGCGGTCAGCAGAAAGGCCACAAGAATGGCGGCCCCGCCCTCGCGAAGGATGCTCCCGAGTGTCCATGTGACTTCCGCGGGTTCCGGTTTCTCCACCCATACCAGCGGGCTGTTGTCCAGATGGCCGGCGGATCGGAGGGTTGTCGCTTGCGTCATGATTCTATTTCCGTTGCGGCACGGCAAGAGAAACGCCCACGCGGGGTGCGGGCGACCTTCCCAAAGGTCGCCAACGGCGTCTCAGCATAGTGACCATCCCAAGAGAAAGCAATGTCCGCACGCCTTGGTAAGGACTTACCGACCTGCCAGATGCGCGTAGACCCGTAACAATGCATCGACATTCTGACGGGCTTCCCTGAGTGCTTCCGGATCCGGATTTCAATCACCTCGCCCAGGACGCGAGTCATGTCTTCCATGTCGTCGGCACGGTACCGAATGGCCCCTTCTGGACGCCCGGGGATATCGCTCACCACCGTCGGGCAACCAACCAGAAGCGACTCGAACACCGCATTCGACGAGCCCTCCACAACGCTCGCACGTACCGAAACGTCGGCTGCCGCCAGCAAAGACGGGAAGCGGTCGTAGTCTTTTGCTACGTGCACCTGCCCTCGCAGGTTCGATTGCTCGACCGCATTGTCCACCCGTCGCATATCCTCGACTGAAATCGGGGTGCACGTACCCAGTATCACGCCTAGGCGAGGGTATTTCCCTTTGAGGCGCCCGGCGGCCTGGACAACCTGGTGCATCCGGTAGAGGTTCTTGCAATACCCCCCCGAAGTCACGATCAATGGTTCATGAGAGGCTGCGAAGTCGGCCACTTCGCCATGGAGCGGGGGTAACTCACCGAGCGGCAGCGACGACGACAGGTAGGCCATTCGCCCGGACGGGAATCCCAGTTCCCCGAGCGTTTCCAGCAACTCGGTCTGCTTGGAGATGAACAGATCGACCGATCGCAGTGCCCTTTTCAGCAGTTTCTTCTGCCACCAACTGCCTTCCCGTACCCGTTTGGCGAAGATCCCCGCACCACAGGTCACCACGAGCGAAGTGCGGCTGTTCTGGGCCTTGCGGGCGTATTTCCAGAGCGGAAGAGGGTTCCTGCGCATCCACTGGGTGTGAAACCGGAAGTCGTGCACAACATCGTATTGCCCGCTGTCCAGAGCGGTTAGCAGAGTCTGCTCTCCCGGCATCGGGCGAACGCCCTCCTGGCGATCAGCCCCGGAGACCTCGGAATGCTTGTGTGCCAGCAACTCCACCGCCAGACCCCGTTGGCGAAGCGCAGCCAAGAGGCGCTGGCCGTAAACCGATGCTCCCGCCAACGGTGGCGGGTACAGCGAGACCAGACCGACCTTCATGCTCAGGTCGGCCGGGACCGGCAGTTCGGCGTCGGCAATCTGGCTGGCAGGTTTATTCTTCTGCATGCCTGTCCTCGTCTTCCTCTTCGGCATCCATTCTGGCCTTTCGCTTCCTGCGCAACACGCTGGACAGCAGCGCCTTTCTCTCCAGTCCGTCCATCCCGCCCGCAAGGTAACACACCGCCGCGGTGAGCGATATCCCCGCACCGGCCATCATCAGCGACAGCCAACTGTCGATCCTTACGTATCGGACGATCAGCCAGCAAAGCCCGACCGCCGGCAGCGACACCAGGACCGGCCGTGCGAAGGCCTCCCTGTACAGCAGCAGGCGACTGGCCTTGAAGGCATGGCAGGCCAGCAGTGGTACGACCACCAGCCCCAAGGCCCAGGTGGGCAACCCCATGCCTATCGACACCGCCAGGTATGGATCCTCCATGTAATACCTCAGCAGCAGCGACAGCCCGATACCGACCGGGACGGAAAGAATGGTCGTAGCCCCCACGGCACGATGGCGACCCACACCCAGCAACGCCAGACTGCCGCTGAACTGCGCCATGTACAACACCTGGGTGATACACATGAACTGCAATGCCGGCACGACCACCAGGAACGCCGGCTTCCGCAGCCACAGGAGCAGAAAATTGCCGCCCAGCGTGTACAGCAGCAGCGAGAAGGGTATCGCCACGAAGAACGTGTATTTGAGGGACCGGACCAGCAGAATCTCCAGGCGCCGGGTGTCTTCGCTTGCATCGAGAGCGGCGGCCGCCGGCTTGATCCCAGCCACGGCGAAGGTCACCACACCGACGATGATATTGCACAGAGACATCGCCACCGCGTACGGGCTGGACCCAGCGGCCCCGACCATGATGCCGATCAGCCATAGCCCGGCCTTGCGGTTCAGCATACCCCCGATGCCGAACATGATCGAACTGAGGCTGTACCACAACACCGGCTTGAGCGCCCGGGGGTGGCACAGCTCACGCGACAGCCGAATCTCGGGATACGCCTTGCGGGAAAGCCGGGCAATCAGCAAGTTCTCCAGCAGAACCATTCCGGCCGTCATGGCCACCAGTTCCACTACCCCTCGTTGAACAAGAAGAACCAAGCCGACTGCGGCAGCCCGCAGGAGGTTTGCCATCGCCTTCACCGAGTTGACCTCGACATATCGCTGCAGACCAGTCAAGACGGCACGGAAGACCCCAAGCGGAACCACCGTTGCGACCACACAACCGGCGATAGCAACAGCGATTCGCGAACTGAGGGCGTTCTCTTCGCTGATATCGAACCACACCGGGAATTTCCACGCCAAGACAAGCGTAAACGCGAAGACGATTGCCGCACCAACCAGATAGACCCCAAGCGTTGTGCATACCAGTTCGCTGGCCAAGCGTGGCTTCTTAAGCGCGTGGGCACAGGCGACCTCGCGGTTCACAGCCGAGTTAAGCCCGAGCTGAACAATGAAGAACGAACTCACCAGCGAGAACACAAGGCGCCAGATCCCAAAGCCTTCCTCCCCGAGATGACGGATCAGCAAGGGAGTAAACAGAA
>JBKHHU010000124.1:0-10109 GCA_046539045.1 Phycisphaerae bacterium | reverse complement strand
GCGAACATCTGATCGAGAACCTCCTGCTGGCCGATGATCGATTTGCCCAGTTCATTGAGCATGATCTGCCGGCCTCGCGAGAACTTCTCCATATAGCTTTCGTAGGTCTCTTTGGCCATGTCGCGATCCACCAATTGCGGTGTTATCCCCGCCTTATATTCGTTAGAATGATACGGACGACCGTATCACATTTACGGGAGCATGGTAACGTATGAACAGCCGGCTGCACAAGAAACTGATCTGGCTGCCTTTGATCTGGGGGCTGATGGTGGTTCTGCTGCCTGCGGGCGCCGCTCGTTCGGACGTCACCGCAGAGCAGGTCTCCACCGCGGTGAGCAAGGGCATAGGGCATCTCCGGAAGTTCAGCGACAGGGGCAAGAACCTCAAGAACGCTGGCCGGGGCTACTATCAGCAGGGGCAGGTCGGGCTGGCTGCGCTGGCGTTGCTTAACGCGGGCGTCTCGGCCAATGACCCCGACGTGCTGAAGATGATCGACTTCCTCAAGGACCTGCCCAACGAGTACACCTACCTGGTCAGCGTCAAGTGCCAGGTATTCGCCGCTGCCGACCCGGAGAAGTACCGCAAGGAGATCGAGGACTGCGCCAAGTGGTTGATCAAGTCGCAGGTTACCGGCGCCGGCGGAAGGGGTATGTGGACCTACAAGAACCCCAACGAGAACAAACGCTACCGCGGCAGGGGCGATAATTCCAACACGCAGTTCGCGCTGCTGGCCCTCCACGAAGCGTCCAAAGTCGGCGTGAAGATCCCGCCGCAGGTGTGGAAGTACTCCCGGCTGCACTTCGAGAGCACGCAGGAGCAGGACGGCGGATGGGCGTACTACTTCCAGCAGAACGCGCGGATCCGGGCGGTCCGCAACCGCGGCGGGAAGACCCCAAGTTACGGATCGATGACCGCTGCCGGTATCGCCAGTCTGTACATCTGCGGGCAGCAACTGCACGTGGGCGGGGAGAAGCAGTTCGTCGACGGCGCGTATCCCGGCTGCGGGCGATACATGCAGAACGAGGTCCTCGCAGACGGTCTGGCGTGGATGGCGGAGAATTTCTCGGTGAAGGACAACCCCGGACGCGGCAACAGCTGGCACCACTACTATCTGTACGGTATGGAGCGCGTGGGGATGATCAGCGGGTTGACGCACTTCGGCAAGCACGACTGGTATCGCAAGGGCGCCGAGCATTTGGTCAAGACGCAGAACAAGAACGGCAGCTGGGGCCGATCGACCGTCTACGCTCACGACACGGCATTTGCCGTGATGTTCCTGGCCAAGGGCAATCGGCCGGTGTTGATCCAGAAGCTGCAGTGGAAGCATCCCACGCGGCAGAACGAGTGGAACCGAAACATTCACGACCTGGAAAACCTCACCGCGTTCATCGACGACAAGCTCGGCAAGAAGGTGACCTGGCAGACCGCGAGCCTTCAGCAGAGCGTGCAGGAGCTGCGTCGCAGCCCGATCCTGTTCGTTACCGGGCATGACTTCCCGAACTTCAACGAGGGCGACGTCCAGAAGCTCCGACGCTATGCCGAGACCGGCGGGACACTGCTGTTCGAAGCCTGCTGCGGGAGAGAGGACTTCCGCAAGGGCTTCCGCGCCTTTGCCGCCCGGGCGTTCCCGGAGTACAAACTGCGAGATCTGGACCCGCGTGAGCATCCGGTCTACCGCAGCCATTACCCGCTGGGCACCGATTACCAACTCCAGGGCATCGACGTCGGCTGTCGGACCGGCGTGATCTTTTCGCCCAATGCGCTGGCGGTGCTGTGGGAGCTGGAGACGATCCCCAAGCATTCGGAATTCGCGTTCCGCCTGGGCACGAATATTGCCGCGTACGCGACCGGCAGGGAAACCTTGCGTGACAAGCTGGTGGAAGTGGAGTTGCCCGCCGCGGCAGACAAACAGCAGAAGACGGAAGTCCCGCGTGGGGCGGTGCGTGTGGCGCGACTCGTCCACAGCGGAGACTACGATGCCGATCCCCGCGCCCTGATCAACCTGGCCGGGCTCCTGCGAAACAAGGCGAAGGTGGACATCGTCGCCAAGCAGCGGGCCCTCCCAGCCGACGATCCGCAGATCTACGAATACCCGGTGGTTTTCATGACCGGGCATTACGGATTCACCTTCAACAAAAAGGAAGTCGACGCCCTGCGGACGTACCTGGAGAAGGGCGGGTTCCTGATGGCTGAATCCTGCTGCGGTCGGGAAGAATTCGACAAGAGCTTCCGGGCGCTGATCGCGCAGCTGTTCCCGGACGAGAAGTTTGAAAAGCTGCCCAAAACGCACCCGATCTTAAGCGGGAAGGTCGGCAGGAAGCTCGGAACGCTGCGTTACCGACAGATCCTGGCCCGGGAACTGAAGAGCAAAGGGACCGACCACCCCCCGCTGGAGGCGATCACGCTTGACGGACGCACCACCGTGGTGTACAGCAAGTATGACTACTCGTGCGCCCTGGAAGGCGACAGCCCGTACTCCAGCAAGGGCTATGTTGACGAGGACGGGAAGAACCTGGCCCTGAACATTATTCTCTATGCAATCAGTTACTAGGGGTTGCTGTGCTGAATTCCATTTGTGAGCGAGGGTCCCGTAGGGACTGTGCTGTCGCGACCATTCTAGTGATTGGCCTTCTGGCGGCCGGCGCCGCTGCCCAGAGCAAACCGGCCGAGCCGACCACCCGGCCGGCAACCGACCGGCGCGTCTCCAGCGCGGTCGGCAAGGCCGTGGATGCGCTGCTGGCGGCGGTCGGTGCCGACGGCTCGTTCACCGAGGGCGACTCGGCTCATCAGGGGGGTACCACCTCGCTGGTGATACTCGCCGCTCTCCAGGCCGGGGAGAAAGCCGACTCGCCCCGACTGGCCAAGTCGCTGGCCTATATCCAGACCGTCAGCCCGACCACCGTCTACGCCCGATCGGTCCGCACGCTGGTCTATGCGAAGCTTCCGCAGAAGGAGTACGGCAAACGCCTGCAGGCGGACGTCGACTGGCTGGTGCGGAACCAGTCTCCGCTGGGTGGGTGGGGCTTCGGCCCCGGTCATTCGACGACCATCGTCCGGCCGCGATGGACCGACATGTGGAACACGCAGTACGCCGCGATGGCTTTGGACCGCGCTTCGCGAGCCGGGGCGAGCGTCCCTGCCCGCACCTGGGAGCGTCTGCGAACCTACTGGCTCAACGCCCAGAACGATGACGGCGGGTGGGGCTACACTCCACCGCAAGCCCGCCCGGCCCGTCTGCGAGGCAGCAGTTACGGGTCGATGACGGCAGCGGGGGTGGACGTCAGTTGCCTGCTGCTGGATTACGCCGTCCGCAACGGACGCGCTGCCGAGACCGTCACACCGATCGAGAAATCCATCTCCGCCGGAAACGACTGGCTGCAGAAGCATGCCGCTGCCGACAAACACCCGCAGTACGTCTGGGGCAGCGATCAGGAGCGGTACCATTTCTATCTCTGGTGCCTGGCCCGGGCGGCAGAACGCTGCGGGACCGCCTCCTTCGGCAAGCTCGACTGGTGTCCCGCCATCACTGCGCACCTGCTGAGGACCCGGCACAAAACCGGCCTGTGGGGTCCGCGGAACGACCAGCCGGGCCCGGAGAACATCCTGCAGACCAGCTTCGCCGTGTTGGCCCTGACCCGGGCGAGCGGGCCGGTGCTGATGTACTACCTGGGCTTCGATGACCGTGGGCCGTGCCGACCTGCTGCCGTGCATTTCACGCGGGCCGCTTCCGACGCGCTCGAGCAGGACGTTACGTGGGAACACGTCCGAGCAAACCAGACGTGGCAGGAAATCGCCCGCTCGCCGATCCTTCTTCTGGACGGCAGGAAGAAGCTGGCCGTCGACGAGGCTTTGTCGATCAAACTCAAACAAGCCGCCGGTCGGGGCGCGGTGCTGGTGGTGCAGGCCCCGCTGGGTAACGAGGAGCTTTACACGCAACTCCGCGGGTACTTTACGAAACTGCTGCCCGGAACCCGGGCCGTCGATCTGGCCGAGGGACATCCGCTGCTGTCGGTTTCGAGCCGGTGTCAGCCGCTGAAGGGCTTCACCGTCGACGCCCCGGGCAGGATCCGTGTCGTGGTGCTGGCAGAGGACTTCCTCGGCGACCTCCGCACCGGCAGGAGCGAGCAAAGCGCCAATTCCTTCGCCTTCGCAGAGAATCTCGCCGTCTACGCGACCGGCCCGCTGGGGTTGCGAGGCAGGCTCGCCGCCCGCAAATTCGTCACGCCCGAACCGACTACCCGCCCGAAGCCGAAGCGTTTCTTTACCATCACGCGCGTCAAACACCCCGGAGCATGGAACGAGGCCCCCAAGGCCGTCGACCGGATTTCCGACGCGCTGGCCCTGGGCATTAGCATCGGCGTGAAAGAAACCGCCCCGACCGACCTGAGCGAGGTGCCCGCCGGTACGCGCCTGCTGTGGATCACCGGCACGCGGAAATTGTCGCTCGACAAGACCCAGCTGAAGAACCTGGCTGCGTTCGTGCGCGGCGGCGGGACGATATTCGTGGACTCCGCCTACGGCGCTGCGGATTTCGCGGACAGTGCCCGAAAGCTGCTGTCGGAGACCTTCGGAACCGACCCGCAGAAGCTCCCCGCCGCTCACCCGATCATCACCGGCAGACTCGCCGGCGGGGTCGGTTGCGACGTGACCGCCGCGGAATTCACCCCCAACGTATCCACCAAGCCGGCAGCGCCTCCGCTGGAGGTCTGGATGGTCGGCAAACGCCCGGCCGTCATCTTCAGCCTGCTCGGGGTAACCGGGCCTGCGGAGAGCCAGCCGTACGGGAAAGCCCGCGCCTTGACCAGCGCCGACGCCAAGCGGCTGGCGATCAATGTCCTGCTGTACGAACAGGCGGCCCGCCGGTCCGGACGGAAGCGGGCCAAGACCAAGGACGCGCGATGAGGGATGCCGGATGAGACCATTGGGACTGCCGCATGGGAAGCGCGGGCATACGGGGCGCTGGTACGAATCCGGTTTCTTGTCATGAAGAACACGAAGGCCGCAAAGATCTCGAAGGAAGAAGATTGTTGTTCTCTTCGTGATCCTTCTGATCTTGTTCTTTCTTTGTGATTCGCGCGTGTCGAAGCAGGGGTGTCCTCAGCCGGGCGGCAGCCAAATCCGCAATCGTCAGTCCCACGTCCGCAATCCAACTACGCGGTCACGCCGTTGACCTTCTGGTGCATGAAGCTCGATGCGACGAACATCAGCGCCCCGCCGATGACGACCACGACGAAAACCGCATCCATCCCGGCTATGTCGGCCAACCACGCACCGGCCAGTGGCAGGAGCGTCAGCGGGCAGGTGATCGTGTTCAGGAAGGCGATGTACGAGGCCCGCCGGTGCGACGGTGCCCCGTTGATCAGAAGTCGGTGCCCGCCCAGCATCTGAGCGCGAAGTCCCTGCTGGAATACCGCCAGGGCAAGCAGATACATCAGCAGCGGCAGGGTCAGTCCCCGCTCCACGTACGGAAGCGGCAGTTCGAACGTGATCGGCAGACGCGGCGACAGAAGCGCCATCAGCGGAGCGACCGTCATCAAGGCCCCGCCCCAGATCATCGTGCTCTTCGAGCCGAACCGGTCGACATACTTGCCCCAGATCAGGCTGCCAATGACACCGCTGCCCTTGAACGTCGCCACCAGAATTCCGCCGAGCACCGCCATGCCTGCGGCACCCTCACGGCTCAGGCGGTCCTCACCGTACGGTACGAAAAACGCCAGGCCGAGATAGCTCAGGCGGAACGCGATCCGGCACCAGAAGTAGCAGCGGTAGTTGTGGTCCGCTGTCAGCCACGCCAGTCCACGGCGCATCGATTCCATCAACGTTGTCTTCGAGTCGGCTTTGGGCCCCGGCTCCTCGCGACACTGGCTGAAAATGCCCATGTCCACACCAACCAGCACCGCGCCGATGGCAGCCAGAATCACGTAGTTCATCGGGAGGTAGACCTTGTTCAGGATCGGCTGGACGATCAGCAGACCGGTGATGATGCTCAGCCCGCCGCCGAGGAACTGTCGCATTCCGAGAAACGCGCCGATCCGGTGGGAGGGGATCAGTCGCCCGACCATGTCCATGAAGATCACGTGCCCGGTCCCGCCGGTCATGCAGCACAGCAGGTACACGGTGTAGAAGATCATCAGGTGAACCCAGTTGACGCTGATGGTCAGCAGGAACATTGCCGCGACAAGCCCGACAAACGAGCCGGTACGGATGAACGTCAGCAGCACGAAATAAGGCCGCCGTCGGGGGCGGTGTTCGATGAACGTGCTGGCCAGCAGTTGCGGTGTCAGCGCACCGGCTTTGTTGATGATCGGCACGAGGGCGACAAGGTACGGATTCTTCGTCAGGGCCCAGATCAGGCCGACGATGATCAGTTCGGGGTGGACAAAGTCGCGTGCGACCCCCGCGAACATTCCGGCAGTGACCCCCAGAAGGTGGTTACGGCGGGCGTGTGGTGCGTTCTGTCCCAGCTCCCGAAGGAATCTCTGCTCCGGCTGTGCTGTCTGTGTGCTCATCTCACCGATGGACTTACGAGTGTCGCGATAGTAATGGGGGTATCATAGCGGCTGGGGTTCGAAGGTTCAAATTGGGCCGAGGGCCGGCCGGGGATGCGCGATGAGGGATGTGTGATGAGACCATTGCGGCCGCGTCAGTCCGGACGTGTGCCGACGGGGGCACTGGTGTGGCGTCCGGTTTTCTGTCACGAAGAACTCGAAGGCCACAAAGCTCACAAAGACAAAGAACAGTCGTTCTCTTCGTGATCCTTGTGATCTTCGGTTCTCTTAGTGATTGGCGCCGTGTCGAACCCGAGGCGTCCTCACCCGGGCGACAGCCAGAAACGTCACCCCGGCATCGAACATTCTCGCCGATGCGGAACCCGCCGAGCTCGCATGACGCATCCTCTATGGCGCATCCCTGCCGTTAAGAAAATTCCGATTTGCATTTTCCACGCCGCTTCGCGCTAATGTCGGTATGGCACAGAACAAGAAACCAAAGCCGCGTCGCTCGCGGAAGAAGACCCAGACTCACGCGCCCAAGGCCCTGAATCGCCCGCCGAGAACCGACCTGGCCGTCCATATCGACCAACTGGACGAACAGACGTTCCGCTCCGTGGAGGTCGTAGCCGATCGCCTGCTGGCCTCCATGCCGGACACGCCTTCCATCGAGCGGCTGAAGCTCCTGTCGATGAAGTCCAATCTGCTGCGTGCGATGGTCGGCACGCACCGATCGATCCGGCGGCTGACCGAATTCGCCGAAGGCGAGATGGACCTGTCGGTCGACGCCCTTCCGCTGACGCGGATGCAGCTGGAGCGGTGCTTCCTCGGGCTGCTGATCGAAGATGACCCCAACCGCTGGCCGAAGCGGTACCGCAAGAATGCGTGGAAGGCGTTTGCGGAAAAGTTTTTCCGCGACCAGCAGGCCGTGGGGCATCTGGATCCGTTCAAGGAGTACTTCGGGTCGTCGGGACAGGGGATCACCTTCCTGCGGGAGTTCGCCCGCGAGATGGACGTCTGGGAGGACGAACTGCAGACGCTGCGGATCCAGATCCAGAACGACCGGCGCGACCCGCGCTGGAAGACGCGGCACATCGCCGACATGCCCACCCCGGGAAGGGCGATGGAGAAGCTGCAGGACCCGACGCGGCTGGGCCTGGCCCGGCTGATCTATCCGTATTACGACAGTCTGTCGCACTTTTCGCACGGCGGGCTGATGGGCATTATGGAAGCAGCCATTCTCCGCGGGGAAGGCGGCGATCACGTACAGGAACGCACCGCCCTGGCCCGGCAGATCAACGAGACTGCCCTCCCGCTGAGCTATGTGTCCATGCTGTTCGTGACCACGCTGTTCGCGCTGCCGTTCGTCGAGGAAGAGGATATCCGAAACACGCTGCTGGACAGCTGGAAGCCGTACAATGCAAGCGGCTCGCTGCTTGGGATTACGCTCTGGGACAACTGGGCGGCAGAGAACCTGGACCAGACCGACGACCAGGGATGAACCACGCCGACTGCCGGAGCGATGGCCGAGGGTTCGTCCGGAGCGGTGGCCATCGGACCGGAAGGGGAGAAGTCATGAAACGTATCTTCGTTCTGATGAGCGTCGTGGCATTGACAGCCGGTGTGCTGCGGGCTGAGGAGCCGGCGGCCACTCAACCGGCTGCGTGGAAGAAGCTGCTCAACGCCCGGAAGACCGACGCCATCTCGGCTGCGGCGAAGGCGACGGCCCTGGAGGTCGACCGCGATCTGGAAGCCGCCCGCAAGCTCATCGCCGGCGACACGTCCTATCGGAAGATGCCCGGCGGGTGGGCCGACGGCTCGTTTGTGGTGACCACGCGGGCCGGGAGGCAACTGAAGGCCAAGTTCCACGTCCGCATCCCCAAAGGGTATGATCCTGAGAAAAGCTACCCGCTGTTGATCATCCAACACGGCATCGGCGGGAACGGCAAGAAAATCGGGATGGTCTTCCAGCAGACCCTCGGTGACGCTGCCGACGACTACATCCTGCTGGCACCCGTCCTGCCCGGCCGGCACGTTATGACCATGGCGCCGTACCAGGAGCAGACCGTCCTGGGCCCGCTGGAGTGGGCAAAGCAGAACCTCAACGTGAACGACGACCGCGTGTTCATGACCGGGTACAGCCTCGGTGGGGCGCTGACATGGCACATGGGTGTGATGTTCCCGCACCAGTTTGCGGGCGTCATGCCTCTGGCGGGGCTGCCCAAGTGGGAGGGCCAGCCGTATACCGACCTCATGTACTTCGAAAACGCCCGATACCTGCCCATCCACGCCATCTGGGGCGAGGACGACAACGCCGAGAAGCCGAAGCTCGGCGTGCGGACGCACTGTCGCCGCGCGGCCGAACGCCTGAAGGAGCTGAAGAACGAGAAGTTCAGGGGCACCGAGCGCCCCGACGCCGGTCACGGTGACGCCTGGCCGACGAAGCAGCAGCTGCTGGACCTGCTGGAAAACCACACCCGCACCGTGGCACCGAAGGAGCTCGACTGGCGCTTCCACCTGGACAACCACTCGCGGGCCTACTGGCTGAAGGCGATCGAGCTGGCCCGCAAGCCGGTGCAGTTCAACAGGAAGCTCAATATCAAACTCCCCGCAGGGGTGAAGCCCACGAAAAAGGCCGCCGCCGAGGCCATCACCAAATACTTCCGCGACGCGCTGTTCACCATGCAGGCGACGGTCGATAAAGACACCAACACCATCCGGCTGACCGGTAAGGGGATCCGCAAGGTCCGCCTGGAACTGCTGGACGGTATGCTGGATTACTCCAAGCCCGTCACCCTCCGCTACTGGTCCCGCAAGTGGACCGGGAAGATCCCCGCCTCGGCAGAATGCATGCTGGAACACTACGCTCGGACGCGAGATCAGACCCGCCGGGTCGTGAACGTGGTGGACCTGAGCATCTTCGGCCGGCGGGAGGTGAAGTACGAAGAGTGATTGCGGATTGTCGATTGCGGATTTGCGATTTTGGATTGGCGGCGGGACGCGATAGAGACAACTCCCGGCGGAAGAAAATCGTGTGCACGAAAAGTTTGACACGAATCCGGCCGACTGAGTATGATGATGCAACTCATGAATACCAGCAGTGCACAAACCGGTCAGTCTCTGCACGTTCCCGCACCCGCGGGTCGAGCCGTGGTTGCGCTGCCGTATCTCCGCGTAGTTGTTGTACTATAGGTCGCTGTGGACGGGGAACCCGCAGCGGCCGAACCTTCCGAAGCACCGGGCGGTACAGCCCGGTCTCACCCCGGTTTCCTTCCCGCACTGGAGAACGAGACCTCCCCACCGATCCATTGGATAGCGCGCAACATCCGCACAGATAAAAGGAAACTACGACAATGAGTTCGCAGAAAACCGCAGCCGATGCGAGCAAGCAGACCGGCCTCGCCGGCAAATCCGGAGCGGAGATCTTCCATCATGTCCTCAAAGAAGAGGGCGTGGAGGTGCTCTTCGGGTATCCGGGCGGGGCACTGATCCCCATTTTCGATCAGCTTTATGAGTCCGACATCAAGGTGGTTCTGCCCAAGCATGAGCAGGGCGGCTGTCACATGGCCGACGGGTACGCCCGCGCGACCGGGAAAGTTGGCGTGGTGCTGGCGACGTCCG
>JBKHHU010000123.1:0-10437 GCA_046539045.1 Phycisphaerae bacterium | reverse complement strand
CCGTCGTTGTCCTGGGTCAGGCACATCACGCCGTGTCCGGACGCCTTGCGGACGTCTTCCCGCATGATCCGCGCGACCGCATCGACGGCAGACTTCTCCTGCAGGAGTTCCTGGCCGCCGGATACGATCGATCGGGCCTGGCTGAGGATGGTGGCGAACGCCAGCACCATCATCGCCAGAATGCCCAGCGAGACCATCAGCTCGATCAGCGTGAAACCGCGATTTCTGTCAAACGCAATGTGCATGGTCATGTCCGATCTATTTCAGCCGCAGACCGGTGCGAACGCTGAACGCGCCCAAGCCCGGGTTAAAGCCATCGATCCTGTCGCCACCGGAGTCTTTGGCGACGATCGCGAAAACCTGATGCGACCCGACAGCACCGGGCACGGCCCGGTCCAGCTGGAGGGTGTTGTCGTCCTCGGTGTTCTTGTCGCCGGTGTCGACATCCGCGATGAACGCGTAGCTGCCGTCCCGCAGCACCACCAGCGAGCCGAAGGGCACCTTGTCCAGATCGCTGTCGGCCACTTTCATGCTGTACGTCTTCCCGACCTTGTTGACGGTGGCGGTCATCGGCACGGCTTGGACGGTGTGGGTCTCGTTGAGCTTGTTGAACGCCACCGCCACCAGTTGATAGTCGTTGGGCGCCTGGTAGTCACCCGGTACGGGAGAGGCGGGGTTGTCCATGGAACGGGCCAGGAGGATGAAGCCCTTGCGACGCTGGCTGTCCTCGATGGAAGACGGGTCTTCGTAGATCGGGTACACCCGATCGCCCGGGTTCACCTTCGAGTCGATCACCTCGAGATCCGGATGCGCTCCGCTGTCCCAGAGCGGGTGGGTGAGCTTGGCCTGCGCGATGGCCAGGCCGTTCCTGCCGACCACCGAGGCGTTGTACTTCCGGGTGCTCTTCTCGGAGTTCTTCAGGGCAGCGGGAAACAGGGCCATTCCGGTCGTCAGACCGACCGCGAAGATGCCCAGTGCGATCATCAGTTCGCTGAGGGAGAAGCCCCGTCGTGCGGGTCTGCGATGTCTTGGGTTAGTCAGTCTCATGGTGTCACTCCCTCTCTCGAAGCGGGATGATCTGCCCGGTGTAGACGTTGACCGACAGGAAGAAACCGGCTTCGTCCAGGTAGTTCTTGATGCCGGAGGCGCCCATCCCGCGGATGTCCCGCATGCTGAACAGGGTGACGGCAGTCACGCCGGGTTCGGGTTTGGCATCGTCGGGGTCCCATACGCCGTCCTCACCGCTTTCGAAAACGTTCTCGTCGGTGTCCAGCGTGACGTCATTGCCGCGGGGCGTTTTTACAACGGTGCCGTCCGGGGCGAATACGATGGTCATGCTCGTAAAGTCGCGGAAGGTGGCGCTTCCCGCATCGCCGACGGACTGGTATGACCCACCGTTGACGAAATCTCCGGATACCTCGCCGAATACCGCGTTTCCGGGCAGTTCCTGCACGCGGTGGCCCCCGGCCAGGACGAACTTCTTCTTGCTGCGGTCATAGACGTAGATCGCGGAGAAGGCTTTCTCTGCGATATCGGAATCATCGGGGCGGCCCTGCTGGATGTGGACGGCTGCGAAGGTGTTTTCCTCGCCAGCCAGGGTCTGGGCGGCGGCAACTTGTCCTCGGACCACGTTGTAGGCCTGTTCGATGGACTCTGCCGTGCCGAAGAAGCTCGACATGGTCGGCAGGGCGATCGCCATCGCCAGACCGATCACGGCGATCACGACCAGAAGCTCCACGAGGGTGAAGCCTCGCCCGACGGCCCGTCGGTCCCTGATGAATGTCTCGTGCTGCATTGGGTATCCAATCCTGTTGCTTCAGCGGGCTCCGCCGGGGTTCTGCACCGGCGCCGCCACTGTCGTAACGGAAGATAAGTCTATATTGTTCCTTGTTTTCGGCCGCTTTGGCCGCGCCCGGGCCGCCGTGTCAGGACGGTCTGTAGACGTTGTCTTCGACGGTGTCGAAATCGCCGTCCGGGCCTGCGGAGATCAATCGCGGGGTGTTGCCCACGCCCGACTTCTCGTACCGAATCGGGTTGCCCCACCCGTCGACAATGCGCTGTCCGCTGTTGTCTTCGGCCAGGCCGATGGCGTCTTCCGGCAGGCGGCTGAGGAAGCCCATCGCTGCCTTCACCGGTGCCGAGCGTTCCGGGTAGTCGTCGGTCCTGCCGGTCAGCCATTCCAGAAGGACCTCTCCGCTGTCGGTCCCGCCGTCGCCGGGCGGGTATTCGCCGGTCTTCTCGTAAAAGGCGTCCAGCGCCTGCAGGGTCAGTTCCATCGTGCCCCTGGTTGCGTCTTCCTGGGCCCGGTCCATCAGGTAGGTGCTCACCGCCACCGCCAACGCCACCAGGATGCCGATGATCACCAGCACAGCCAGCAGCTCGATGATCGTAAAGGCCCGGCGGGCTCTGCGATCGGCGGATCGTTTCTTGAGAGTGCGGATCATGCGGATCAGTCCTCGTTCAGGAAGTTGGTGATGTCGTCGGTGTCCGGCTCGTCGCTGACAACCTGGAATTCCTCGTCCGAACCCGGAGAGGCGAGAATGAAGTCCGTGCGGAACCATTGCCCCTCGGTGTTCTTCACGCGTTTGTCCCACGAGCCGCCATAGCTGCCACCGGCGAACCGGCGGTACTCGATCACGTTTCCGTACGAGTCGACGAAGGAGGGGAATTTGTCTTCGGTCGTTTCGAGCTTCTCCGTACCGTTGTACGGGCCGTACGGAGGAATCTGCCGCCGCTCCACGCGGTAGCCGAACCCGTCCTTGCCGTCATCCAGGTGCAAATCGTCGCCGGGCGCCCCCTTGGGGCTCGGGTCGTCGGCGTACCCGGTCAGCAACAGGCACAGGCCCTTCGGTGAACCGTGCTCATCGTCCCAGGTGGGGTAGACCGGGTAGTCATTGAAGTCCGACTCGTACATCTGCACCGCGCCGTCCAGCATGTTGATGGTCGACAGGGTCGCGCTGCGCATCCCGGACTGCATGACGTTCACGATGGTCGGGACCGCAATGGCAACCAGCCCGATGATGATCGCGATGACCACCAGCAATTCAATCAGCGTAAAGCCTCGTCGCGTTGTCTCGTTTGTTGCCTTCACAGTGGCTCCCGTTGTTACCAGTTCTTCAGGTCGTCTCCGCCTTGGAAGAATTTCCGGTCGATTCCCGGAGCGATCAGCAGGAACTGCCCGTCCATCCGCGGGGTGTTGCCCCCGGCAAACCCCTGCTGGCTGATCAGCGACTTGAAATCGCCCGACGAGCCGTCACCGCTGTTGAAGTACGCGGAGTTGTCGCCGTACTTGAACTGGTCGGTTCCCTGCCGGCCCGGATGGGAGGGGAAGTAGGCGATCGGCTCGGGGATGTTCCAGGCGTCGACGATGGTGCCCGGCTTGCCGTCGATGTCCTGCAGCCGGTCCTTGCGGTACGTCACATACCCACCGGCCGGCTCGCGGTCCTCGTTGTTGATGTCGTCCAGCTCGTACCCGAACAGGCGGGCGGCGAGAACCTGGCTGCCGGTGTATCCGCCGGAGCCGATCTGGCCCAGGACGGTCTGACCGGGGTAGTAGCCATTGTTCTGCTGGCTGTAGTTCAATGCGCCAGAATTCAGTTCCACGATGAACGACTGGGTCTTGGTTGCATAGGACGTCTGGATTACGTTCTGGATCGACGGGACGATGATCGTGACCAGCAGGATGATGATCGAGATGACCACCAGCAGTTCGATCAGCGTGAACCCGCCTCGTCGCGTGGTCCGGGGTTTCTTGTTGTGCATCAGTTTCCGCATGGCGGGACTCCGTTTCGAGTTTGCTTACGACGCCTGGGCCTGAACCGCCTCGAGCAGCTTGACCATCGGCAGGAAGAGGCTGACGACGATCCAGCCGACAATGAGACCCAGAACGATGACCATGATCGGTTCCAGCAGCGAGACCATGGAACTGACCAGCACGCTGACTTCGTCGTCGTAGGTGTCGGCGATCTTGTCCAGCATTTTGTCCAGTTCACCGGTTTCCTCGCCCACGTCGATCATATTGACCACCATGGGCTCGACCACCCGGGCCTGCCGCAGCGGTTCGGCGAAGTTCTCACCCTCGCGAATGCCGTCGTGCACTTTGGCCAGGGCCGTGGCGTACACCTCGTTACCGGAGGTCTCGCGGGTGATGTTGATGGCTTCGAGAATCGGCACACCTGCCGAGAGCAGCGTGCCCAGCGTTCGCGAGAATCGCGAAATGGCGGTCTTGGAAACGATCTTGCCCATAATCGGCACGTGCAGCTTGACGTTGTCCAGGAAATAGCGTCCGCCCTGGCTGGTGCGGATGAGCTTGAGGATCCCGTAAATCACGAACGGGGTCAGGAGGATCACCAGCCATCCGAACTGCAGCGCGATCCAGTCCGACAGGTCCAGCAGGGCCTGCGTCATCGCCGGAAGCTCCGTGTTGAACGTGGCGAAGATCTCGCGGAACTTCGGAATGACGGCCATCATGATAAACAGCAGGATGCCCATGGCGAAGAAGATGACCGCGATCGGGTAGATCATCGCACCGATGACCTTCCGGCGGAGGGCCTGGGATTTTTCCATGAAGTCGGCCAGTCGCTGGAGAATGACGTCCAGAACACCACCGAGCTCGCCGGCGCGGACCATGTTGGTGTAGAGGCGGTCGAAGGCCCTGGGGTGGCGGGCCATCGCCTCGGAGAGGGTGGCACCTCCCTCGACGTCCTCGGCCACCAGTCGGATCGCCACGCGGAGCGGCCCGGGCTTCTGCTGCTGTTCGAGAATCCGCAGGCTGCGGAGCACCGGCAGGCCCGCGTCGATCAGCGTGGAAAGCTGGCGGGTGAACGTGGTGAGTTTCTTCTTGTTGACTCGTCCGACGGTCCGCCGCTGCTGCTGGCCCGCTTGGGCCCGGGCGGCCTGGCGTTGACCGCCCTTGGCGGCCTTTTCCTTGATCTTGGTCGGGAAGTTGCCCATCCCGCGTATCTTCGAGATGGCCTCTTCCGACGATGTGGCGTCGACTTCGCCCTTGACGGGCTGGCCGACGTTGTTCATCGCTTCATAGGTGAACGTTGGCATGGTTTACTCCTTCACCAGGCACTGCAACCATTTGTAAAGCAGCGTCAGCTGCCGGATCTCTATTCTGTTTCGATAGTCGGGCGCTACAGGACCTCGGGTTCCACTTCGGCTTCCTCGTCCAGCGTCTGGCCGACGACTTCCTCGATGGTGGTTCTGCCGTCGAAGATCGCCAGCAGGCCCGACTCACGCAGCGTCCGCATCCCGCGTTTGCGGGCGGCTTCCCGGATGACGTTCGAACTGGCGCGGTCCTGAATCATGCGGCGGAGTTCATCGTCCAGCAGCATGATCTCGTAAATCGCCATTCGTCCGCTGTAGCCGGTGCCGCGACAATATTCGCACCCGCCGCCTTTGAAGAAGGTCCGCCCCTGGACGTCCTCGGGCGTCAGGCCGAGTTCCATCAGCATGTCCTCGGTTGGCTGGAACTCCTCCTTGCACCGCGAGCAGATGTTTCGCACGAGTCGCTGTGCGACAACGCCTTCCAGCGTCGCGGTGATGAGGAACGGTTCAAGCCCCAGGTCCAGGAGTCGAGCGATGGTGCTCGGGGCGTCGTTGGTGTGCAGCGTGGTGAACACGAGGTGGCCGGTCAGCGACGCCTGCACGGCAATCTCGGCCGTCTCCAAGTCGCGAATCTCGCCGACGAGGATCGTGTCCGGGTCCTGACGCAGGAAGCTGCGGAGACAGGAGGCGAACGTAAGTCCAATGTCTTCGCGGATCTGCGTCTGGACCAGTCCGTCGATGTCATATTCGACGGGATCCTCGGCAGTGAGAATCTTGCGGTCGATCTCGTTGAGTTCATTAAGAGCGGAGTAGAGCGTCGTCGTCTTACCGGAGCCAGTGGGACCGGTGACAAGGCAGATCCCATTGGGACGGTTGATCAGCTGGCGGAAGATCCGCAGGTCGTCGTCGCGGAAGCCGAGCTTCTCCATGTCCAATGAGACGTTGGACCGGTCTAACACACGCATGACGACGCTCTCTCCACCCATTGTCGGCAGCACAGCCACCCGGAGGTCTACGGGTTGGCCGTTGACCATCAGTTCGATACGCCCGTCCTGCGGCATGCGCCGTTCGGCGATGTCCAGATTGGCCATGACCTTCACACGCGAGGCGATGGCGATGGCAATGGACTTGGGCGGGGGAAGCATCTCGTAAAGGACACCGTCGATACGGTATCGCATCTTGAATTCGTTCTCGAACGGCTCGAAGTGGACGTCCGAGGCGCGGTTGCGGATCGCTTCCAGCAGGACCATGTTCACCAGGCGCTTGACCGGATTGGCCTCAGCCAGCTCTTTGATGGTGTCCAGATCGATGCTCTCGCCGCGGTCTTCCATGCCTTCGAAGGCTTCGTCGCTGGCCAGTTCGTTCAACAGCTCGCCGATCGACTCCGGCTCGACGTCATAGTACTTCAGAAGGGCCGAGTCGAGCTGATCGGCGTCGGCGATCTTGGCCCTGACGCGGAAGTCCATGAGCGTCTGCAGGTCGTCGGTAGCCCGGAAATTGTCGGCAGAGCCCAGGGCGATGGTCAATTCCCGCGTTTCGGGATGGAAATCCAGCGGAACGACCTTATAAGCGTTGGCCATCTGGGCGGGGATCTGCCGGATCACGTCGTCCGGAATGTCCGTGTCGTCCAGGTCGACATATTCCATGCCCGCCTGGAACGCCAACGCCAGCGACCGGGCCTTCTCGTCGATGTAGCCCAGATCGATCAGGATCTGTCCGATCGGGCCGGCGTGTTCCTGCTTCTGCAGGTCCAGTGCTTCGTGCACCTGCCGCCGGTCGATCTTGCCCATCTTGACCAGCACCCTGCCGAGGGGCCTTCCTCGCAGTTCGTCTACGTTGTAAATCGATTTCGCCATGGTTTACCGCCTCGGCTGCTGTTGTTGCTGTGCGTACTGTTGCTGCTGTTGCGAGCGTCCGCCTCCGGCCTGGCCGCCTTGCTGCTGCTGGGCGAGCATCCGGGCCTTGTAGCCCTGGATCTTCTCCTGCAGGTCGGCAGGGGTCTGCGACCGGTCGATCGCGTCTTCTTCGGAAATCTTGCCCTCGGTCCAGAGCTGGAACAGGTGCTCGTCGAGCAACTGCATGCCCAACTTCTTGCCCGTCTGAATCGCCGACGGGATGCGGAAGGTCTTGTTCTCGCGAATCAGGTTCGATACCGCGTTCGTGACGGCCATGAATTCGAACGCCGCGACCATGCCCTTGACGTCCTTGCGGGGCATCAGGGCCTGACAAAGCACGGCGATCAGCGACTCGGACAGCTGGACGCGGATCTGCTCCTGCTGGTCGACCGGGAACTGGTCGATAATGCGGGTGATCGTTCGGTGGGCAGTGGTGGTGTGCAAAGTGCCGAAAACCAGGTGTCCGGTCTCTGCTGCACGCAAGGCCGCTTCAATGGTCTCCAGATCGCGAAGCTCGCCGACGAGGATCACGTCCGGGTCCTGACGCAGGGCCCTGATCAGGGCATCGGAGAAGGTCGGAACGTCCACGCCCAGCTCCCGCTGGGAGATCATGCACTTCTTGTGATCGTGGTAGTACTCGATCGGGTCTTCGATGGTGATGATGTGGCGGTCGAAGTTCGTGTTGATGTAGTCGATCATCGTCGCCAGCGTGGTGGTTTTACCGGAACCGGTCGGACCGGTGACCAGGAACATCCCGCGAGGCCGGCGGCAGAGGCTCTGGACCACATCCGGAAGCCCGATTTCATCAAAGCTCAGCAGGCGGGAGGGAATCAGACGCAAAACCAGCGAAATGCTGCCTTTGGCGTGGAAGACGGCCGTTCGGAACCGTCCCGCGGCTCCGTATTCGAAACCGAAGTCGGTGCTCCCAACTTCCTGCAGTTCCTGCTGGTTACGCTCGGGCGTGATCGCCTTCATCAGGGCGACGGTGTCTTCGGGCTCCAGAACTTTGGTCTCCAGAGGCCGGAGCTTCCCGCGAAGGCGGAGGGTCGGGGGCTTGCCGACGTGCAGGTGCAAGTCGCTCGCGCCACGCTTGATACATGTTTCCAGAAGCCTGTCAATTTGGATCGTCGCCATAGTTGCTCTCCGGGCTATTATTCGCCACCTTCCTGCTGCGGGCCAAGGCGAGCCCCGGCCGCAGTCGGTGGTAGCGTGGTGGTAATGCCTTAGGCTGTATGAGTTTAACTGCTTGGTTCATGCGGTGAGCTAATCCTGCATCAATTCCGAGGTCTGGCTGATCCGGACCAGCTCTTCAGGGGTGGTGATCCCGTTTCGGATCTTCATTTTCCCGTCCTCCAGGAGGGGGCGCATCCCGGCAGAGACTGCCGCTTTCCGGATCTCCGACAGGGGGGCCTGCCCGAAGGCCAGTTCACGAATCGAATTGGTCATCTCCATCAGCTCGAAGATGCCCTGCCGGCCTCGATACCCGGTGCCGCTGCAATGGTTGCATCCCTTTCCCCTGTAAAACGTTGTGTGCTCCATCTCGTCCTCGCTGAAGCCCAGGGTCCGAAGGATGCGGCGGTCGGGATCGGGATGCACGTCCTTGCACTCCGGACAGATCTTCCGGACCAGTCGCTGGGCCATGATCGCTTGGATGGAACTGGCGACCAGGAACGGCTTGACGCCCATGTCGATCAGACGCGTCAAAGCGGACGGTGCATCGTTGGTGTGGAGTGTACTGAAAACCAGGTGTCCGGTAAGTGCGGCCTGAATCGCCACCTCAGCGACTTCCAGGTCACGAATTTCGCCCACGAGGATGATATTCGGTGCCTGTCGCAACATCGCGCGAAGGATGCGGGCGAAGCTCAGGTCGATCGCTTCATTCACCTGAACCTGGTTGATTCCGGTAAAGTTGTACTCCACCGGGTCCTCGGCGGTGATGATTTTCACGTCCGGACGGTTCAACTCGTTCAGGGCAGAGTACAGCGAGGTGGTCTTTCCGGACCCGGTCGGCCCGGTGACCAGGAAAATGCCGTTCGGCCGCTTGATGATCTTCTGGAAACGGGCATTGTCGTCTTCCTCGAAACCGAGGGCAGCAAGCCCGATGCGAGCGCTTTCCGGCCGGAGAATTCGGAGAACCACGCTCTGGCCGTGATAGCTGGGGAGCACGGAAACGCGGAAGTCGATTTCGTCTCCGGCGATCCTCATCTTGATCCGTCCGTCCTGCGGGAGGCGCCGCTCGGCCAGGTCGATCCCCGCCTGGATCTTGAAGCGGTTGATGACCGGTCCCTGCATGCGTTTGGGGATATTGTCGCGTTCGATGCACACGCCGTCGACGCGATAGCGGACGCGGACGCGGTTGCTCATCGGCTCGACGTGGATATCGGACGCGCGCATCTTGACCGCCTCGGAGATGATCATGGTCACCAGGCGGATGATGGGAGCGGCTTCCTCGTCGGCGTCTTCGGGCAGCTTTTCGGCATCGAGAACGTCCTCATCCTCTTCCAGTTCGTGCACCGCGTCGTCGATTGAGACTTCCGACCGGACGAAATGGTCAATGAAGTTCCGCATCTTGGCCTTGCTGGCCAGACAGGGCTCCAGTTCGCAGTTGAGGCGGAACCGGAGCATGTCCAGCGTTTCCAGGTCCAGCGGGTCGGTGATGATGACTTTCAGCCGCCCGTCTTCACGGGAGAGGGGGAGGACAAGGTGCTTGCGGATGAGATCGGTGGGGAGGATTTCGGTGTCGGTGGGGACGACGACATTCTGGTCAAGGTCGATGTACTCCATGTCGTACTGGGTGGCCAGGGCCTTGGTTACGTCTTCTTCGTCGGCCAGCCCCATGGAGACCATCGCATCGCCGATTTTCACGCCCTCATCCCGGGCGTATTCATGAGCTTCCTGGGCGGCGGCGGGTGTCAGAACACCCCAGTTAACCAGTATTTCCCCTAGCTTACGTCGCTGTTTCTTGGCCATATGACTACCGTAACTTATAACAGTGGATATAGTTAAGTTCAGATTGTCGCGTCGTTTGGGGTGCAGCGCGCCGGCTGGCCGGGCCCTGCGGTCGTGCAAAGGATGGGCACATAGCGATCCGGGACGAGGATGCGTCGGTGCCCTGCATGGCGGAATGATTGTATAAGATGATGGCGGATTCGAATCCGATGCAGGACCATCAGGCGGTACCGGAGCCGCTGAAATAAACCATTCGTTAACACGGCTATTCTAATCCCATCCCCAACCCCGGGTCAAGCCATACCTGCGCCGCGAGTTTCGCATCTTGCGAAGGTGGGTTCTGCGACCGTCATACGAACGGGCCGCCGAAGCTTTCCGTTCCATCGGCCTGGAGTATGGTAGCCTGCTGGGCGATTCCTTCAGCCGTGCCCGCGGCAGGGGCGAAAGAAGTGAAGGTGGCCGCGGAGTCGCGGAGATCTTTGATGAGGAACCAGCAGAGATTCGGTTGTCAGCCACGAACAGCGCGAACCACGCGAACTGG
>JBKHHU010000122.1:0-10440 GCA_046539045.1 Phycisphaerae bacterium | reverse complement strand
CCAGCAGATACGCGTGCCGGATCACTCGCTCCACATCCCTCACCCGGCGCTGGTAGCGGTCGAAGAGCATCCCGCAGTCCAGCCCCACGCCGCGGCAGCGAGGAACCTTTACGGCGTTCCTGCCGAACGGAATAATCCGTTGGCCTCAGTCGTCTATTGCCCAAGCAGTACTGCCTAAAGCACTTCAGATGCTCACGGGCACAAGCTTAGCGATCCGGATCCCGGTTGCGCACAATCCCTTGGGGCGCCGAACGGATGGGCCACCACGCCACACTACCGCTCGATAACCGTATACACGGCATCCGGGCTGATCTTGATGGACCCGACCACGCGGCGGGATTTCCCGCGAGCGTAGCCGTTCTCGTCCAGGTCGGTCACCGTCACCGGCATGCCGGCACCAACGTTGATCGTCACGTCGATGTTCTTCACGTTGAACGGGAAGGAACCCAGCGAGGCAATCTTCCCGCCGCGGGCGTTGAATCCGTGCGGCCTCGCTTCGGTCATCGCCTGAACGAGGATCTTGCGGGACGACTTCAGCGGCTTGTCGTCCAGTGGAACGACGAGCACGGCCCCGTATTGGTTCCCGGAGCGGATCCGCACCGCACCCTCGGTAAACGCTGCCGTGTTCGCCTTGGAAAGGAACCCGGCCAGACCGGCGACCTTCGGGCGGTCCATCGTCACCAGTCCCTTCTTGTAATCCCACTTCATACCGCCCCTGCCGACAATGGTTCCGCCTTTCGGATCGGCATACCCAGCGGCGCCCTCAACACTGCCCGGCCGGTTCGCAAAGACCCGCATCACCGGACCGACATAATACAACAGCGAACCGGCCTGCTCGTTTGTCGGCCCGTCGGCCTGGCGCAGCTTGTCCAGAGCGGCGGCTTCCACGTCAGCTTCGCCTTTCAGGTCAAACAGATCCTCGGTGCTCAATCGCGTCACCAGCACCGGGGCCGGCCTGGCGATCAGCTGTTTGCGGTAGACCAGGGCCGTCGCGGGGAACGTGCCGGAGACTTCCGGACCGGCGATCTGGAACTTGTTGATCGATGTGTCCCGCACGTAGTTGCTGCCCAGTGCGAAGAAGAACAGCCCATCCAGCCCCTGCTGGGCTCCGTAGCCTGCCGAGAGGAACGTCATGTCCGCGCGGTATCGGTTCGGTTGCGGCCAGTTGAGTTCGCTGATGATGTGCGGGAAGCCCGCAACCTGCTTGACCTGGAGGGGCAGCTTGCCCGGTTCGAGGACGGCTGGGCGATTCTTGAAGGTATGCCCGACGCGGACGGAATAGCTCGCCCCGTCGCCCTTGTGGGGTGGCCCGAAGTAGCCGTGCCGGTCGATGACATCGCCGGCGGTGTAGGTCCAGCGTTCGATCGCGCCGAGGATATTCTCATCGGCCGTCCGCCAGTTGCTGCAGGAGATCAGCCCACCATAGCCGAGTTCGCGGGTGATGTAGCTCTTGCCGGTTTCATAGAACTGCGCCTGCGTTCGGGCGAGGAATTCGACTTGGTCGGCGATGCGTTTCTTCTTGGACTCTCCGCCGACCTTGAGGCCGTCAGCGGTCATGTGCCAGGCGTCCATGACTTCCATCCGTCCTGCCTTCAGGTCGTCGCGTTTGGCGGGCTTGCCGCCCCACGCTTTCACGGCCTTGCCCAGACTGCCGTACTCCCCGACCAGCCATGTGCCGAACTGCTTCTCCAGCTCGGTCCAGTACACCGCCGGGACGTTTTTGCGGGTGAAGGTCCAGAAGAACAGGCTGTCCTCGTTGACGATCTCGATGATCGCCAGACCAGGCTCCTGAGCCAGTGTTTTGCCCGAATACTTGCTCTTGGTGGTCAGGAGTTGCTTGACCCAGCCTTTCCAGATGCCCTGCATCTTCTCATCGAACAGCAGCAGCGCGAACGGTTTGGTGTTGCCCTTCCCGGAGAAGCCTTCGAGCCCGGCCTGGCTGGCGTTGAACCACAGCGGGAAATAGAAGCTCACCTTGGTGTAGATGCCCTGCTGCTTCAGCGCGTGGATGGTGTACATCAGATCGTCAAGACGCTGGGGGTCGACCTTCTTGGGGTTCTTGCGGTCGGTGAACAGCGGGGAGTGGTAGCGGACCATGTTCACCCCGAGCTTGGCGAGCTTGCGGGCCATGTAATCGATGGATTCCCGCGACTGGCCGATGTTGCGCGCGGAGATGTTGACCGCCCAGAAACGCACCGGCGTGCCGTCGCCGAGGAGGAAGTCATCGCCCTTGGTCTTCACCCAACCGCTCTGTCCGGCGAGCTTCTCGTTGAGGTGGCGCAGATCGATCGGCGAGGCCTTGAACCCGTCGGCAGCGGGTTCCCAGGCGAAATGGCCGGCCGATGTCTTACCGGACCTCTCGCCCGGCTTGAGCTTCCCGCCGGGGAAGAAAACGTTCCTGGTCAGAAGAAACGCATCGAACGCCGCGGTCAGCGACTCGCCGGGCTCGGCCAGCAGGCGCAATTCGAACGTGTGGGCGCCCTTGTCCAGCTTGACCTTTCCGAGACTGGCCCAATTGACCGACACGTGCGTGCGCAGCGACACGCTGTCAGCCAGCGCGATGTCCCGCCCGACGGTATGCCACTCGCCCTCATCGAAACGCCAGCGGAACGGGCCGTGCTTCCACATTTTCCGGGCCCAGAAGGCATACTCCCCATCGGCGGGGACGGTGATGCGGTAGGTGGCGAATGCCTCTGCCTGGCCGGGCTTACGTTTGCCCATGTTCGTCAGCCAGTCGCCGCCGCTGAGCTTGTCGGCCTCGCCCTTCTTCGGATCGAACCACGTCTGCTTGGGGAAGTTCGTCTTTTGCGGGTTCTCCCCCTCCCACCAGACGAAGCTCTTTTCCTCCCCCTGAACCGGCGGGGTCGCCGCCAGAATGGTCAGAAGAAAACCGACCGCTCCGATTGCCGACGCTGCATACTTCCCGATCATTGCCTACTCCCGAGTTTCTGGGGTCCACTGATCCAAACCGCCGAACCGGCAGCAGGTCTCAGCCCGGCCGTCGGCATTTTACCGCACTCCGGTCGGGACCGCCTGCGGAAAACCGGCGATCTGCACTGGAGAAACCGGCCGGACTTCGCTATCGTCTCTCGAACATCGTAGAATCGCAGAGTAATCTGCACGTTTAGTGAGTGGAGTTATGTCGGTACGAGTAGCTGTTATCGGATGCGGAGTGATCGCCCCGACCCACGCCTCGGCGCTGTCGGCGATCAAGGATGCGCAAATCACCTGGGCGTGTGACCTGATCGAAGACCGCGCCCGCGCGCTCGCCGAGCGGTTTGATATCCCTAACGTCACGACCGAGGCCATCGAAGCCATCGCCGCGGACAACGTGGACGCGGTGACGATCTGCACCGATCACGCCAGCCACGCCGAACTGGCCATCGCCGCGATGAACGCCGGCAAGCATGTGCTCTGCGAGAAAGCCCTTGCCGCCTCGGACGACCAGCTCGACGCGATGCTTCAGCGGCACCGCGAAGTCGGCAACGGGCTCGCCTTCGCGGGGATCTTCCAGCACCGGTTCAACCCGGTTTACCAGCTGACGCGAAAATACGTCCGCGACGGGATGTTCGGGAAGATTCTCACCGGGGAGGCCCGCGTGCTCTGCGAGCGCACCAACGAGTACTACCACGCCGACTCCTGGCGCGGCACATGGGAAGGCGAAGGCGGGAGCGTGCTGATCAACCAGGCGATCCACACCATCGACATCCTCGCGTGGATGCTGGACGGGGTGCAGTCGGTCAGCGCGACCTACTCCAACCGCACCCACGGCGGGACCATCGAGACCGAGGACACCGCGGTGGCGGCAGTCACGTTTGACGACGGCGCTCTGGGGACGATCAATGCGACCTGCTCCTCGCACCTGCACTGGGAGCCGGCGGTGTCGATCCACGGTTCGGACGGGTCGGTGAAGATCTACGACGGGCACCTGCAGCGGGCGAGCTTCCGCGATCCGTCCATGGAATCGCAGTTCATGGCTGACCTGGAAGAGATGGAGAACACCACCTTCCACGCCGAGGGCAAAAGCTATTACGGCGGGCACCACGGGTCGCAGATCGAAGATTTCGTATCGGCGGTGCGCGACCGACGCCCGCCTTTCGTTACGGCAGCGTCGGCCCGTCATGCCGTGGACGTGGTGCTGGGGATCTACCGTTCACACCAAAGCGGACAGTGGACGTCGATCGGTTCCCGTCCGTAGTCTCCGCCCGGCCGGGGGCGTCAGCCGAACAGCCCTCGCAGGATGCCGGTCGGCTCGTCGTTCTCGCGATCATACAGCCCGAACCCGCCGCGGTAGTCCCAGTTGGCCCAGGCAATATCGTGCCCTTCCAGCACGGCCCGGAAGTCCCGGCACCAGCGCTCGCGGATGTCCTCGGGAACGCTGCGATTCACACCGAACTCATTGCAGTAGAGCTTCAGTCCGTGCTTGCCCGCCACCTGCAGCGCCGGGGCGATGTCCTGTTCCATGGCGTCGGGCCCGAAAGGCCTGTTCCATTTCTCCAGCATCCGCTGCTGCTGTTCGGGCAGTTTCTCGAAAACTTCGGTCGGGATCGGCCGCCCCGGATATTGGATCGGTCCGTGGTAGTCTTTCACTTCCGGTACGTACTTCTGCTCGTAGTGCGTGATGATCATGGAGTTGTAGTAGTGGAACACGAGGATGATGTTCCGGTCGCCCTGGGGGATGTCCAATTCGGGGAACGTAGCGGCCTGGTTCCACGAGTTGGAGCCGATAAGGATCGTCCGCTCCGGTTCCCGCTCGCGGACCGCGTGGTACGGATATCGGTAGACGCGGTTCCAGTCGGCCGGATCGTCGGCGACCGGTTCGTTCATCAATTCGTAGGCGACCTTCTCGACCGGCCGATGCTTCATTTCATTGGACAGATCGACCCAGAAGCGGGCGAACTTCTCTGCTTCGGCTTCATCCAGGAAGAGTGTTTTCTTGTCGGACGGGTCGTTGAAGTAGTGGCTGCGGAGGATGTGCAGATCGACCACACAGCGGATGTCGGCCTGGTCGCACCAGTCCAGCGTGCGGTTCATCAGGTCCCACGCTGCCGGCTGGCGGTTGCCTTGGTGGTCCCACATCTGCTCTTCATCGATCGGCAGGCGCAGGTGATCGACACCGAGCTCGACCAGGCGGTCGAAGTCCGCTCTGGTGAACTGCTGCTCACGCTCCGTTCCCCGGCGCGGGGACTGGCTCAGGAAGTGCGAAATGTTCGTGCCGCGATGGATGTCGAAGGACATGGTGGCCTCGTTTGTTCGATGGTTCGTGAATCCGTTGACTCGTTAGCTCGGTGATCCGGGGCCGGCCGCTGCCGCCCGGCTGTGACAAAGCGTGACGGATTGCCCGCACGGACCATCCGCCACGCATTGGTTATACAGCCTGCAGCGTCAATGTCGACGATCTTCGGCCGGAAAGCTCCTTACCGTTTCTTGCCGAGGTTGAAGATGCCCCAGGTGCCGGGCTTGATCTGGGCTTCGATTCCCAGATCGTTCACCGCACGTTCCGCCAGCGGGTTGGACCAGTACTTCCGCATCCCGGCCTGGATCCCGCCGGAATCGGCGCCGATCACGCCCACATCGCCTCGGAAGCTCCCGGGCTTGCCCTGGAACCCCAGCGTCGACCACGGGATGAACACCTCGGCCGTCCACCACTGCTCGCCCTTGATGGGCTTAACCTTCTTGTACGATTTACCGGCGTCTTCGATGTCCAGTCCCAGCACGCCCATGTCGACCTTCAGGTCCAGCTTGCTGTCGGGAATCACCTTCACCTCGGCGATCTTTGTCGTGACCACCGGCGACCTGAACTCGACGTAATCCTTCTTCTCGATCTTCTCGGACTCGTAGTCGTACATCACCGCGATCCACTTGCCGTCGTGCTTGCCGAAGACGATGCGGCGATCGCCCGGCTGGACGTCTTTGCCCTTGCCGCCGGAAAGTCGGTAGCGGAAATCGAACGCGAAGCCCTTCTTGAACAGGAACTTCGGATCCTCCACGCTGGAGCCGGTAAAGCAGAGCCCGCGGTAGGCCAGGTACAGTCCCTCGTCATCGTAGGCGGCGTCGAAGTGCAGCTTCTCTGCCGGTGCGTCCATGGTGAACGCCTCGTCGATCGGCTGCATCTGGCGCTTGTTGCCCCACTCGCCGAGACTGCCGTCCACGCGGACGTTCATCTTGAACCGCTCGGCGTCCTTGACGCTGTACACCGTCTTGGTGCGGTTGGCCAGTTCGTGGGACATCGCCCGCTTCCAGTCCTTCCACTCCTTGACCAGCACGTCGTGGAGCTTGCTGTTTTTCGCGTAGGCCTCATCCGTGACTTCCACCGGAACCCGGGTAATCTTGAAGTCGTTCAGCCCTTCCACGCGGCAGATCGAATGCGTGCCCTTCCCGACCGACACGAAGAACCTGCCGTCTCTGGCACGCACAAAGTGGCCGAAGAACGTCTCGTTGGGGTGTTTGTAATCGGTCACCTCGACGCCCCGCTGCTCCGGCACGCTGGACCAGCCACCCCTGCGGCCGGTGAAGATCGAGTCCAGCATCATCACGTCGTCGACGCTGACGATGGACCATCTGCCGTTGTTGCCGATGGTGACGGCAACTTCCTTCACTTCCCCGTCGGTTGCCTCACAGCCGGCGTATCCGAGCGGTTGATGGATCAGCTGGCCGTGGATTCGCGGCTTGTAGCCTTGCGGTTCAGGCTTCGGCTTGCCGCCCATCCAGGTCAGGTCCGGAAGAATGCGGTACGGCTGGCCTTCCAGCACCAGCTTACCGGACGGGCTGACGATCCTGCAGTTGCCCACCGACGGTTTGGCCCGAGCGCCGTACGTCTCCAGCCCGTAGAATTTCGGGAAGTCCTCGGCGTAGTAGTTGAAGCGCTGGAACTTGTCCAGCTCGTATTTCGGCACGCCGTTCTCGTCGATGCTGGACGGTACCCACCGGCCTGAACCGGTCCAGATCGTCAGGTCCTTGCCCATGGACGGGCCCCACGAGCCGCCGGAGATCGGGTTGAAGCCGATCTTCTCATAGTCATACAGCGTCACTTCCGGGATCTGGTACTTCCCGTCGCCGTTTTCGTCCCGCCAGATGAAGAACTTCCCGACCAGGTTGATCTTCAGGAAGTGCTCGCTCCATTCCTTGCGTTTCAGCGGCATGGAGTTGGCCGGGCCCATGATGACCGCCGGCTTCCAGACCATGTTCTTTTCGTCCATCAGCGCGATCCACACACCGCCGCCGGGCTCGCCGAGAGCGTATTTACGGCCGTTGTGATAGACCACGCGTCCGCCGCGGGTGTAGCTGAAACTGCTGCGGTCGAACGTCGGACTCTGCTGGTGGTAGACCTTGTCGTTCATCGCCTTCAGGCGCGACAGGCCCTTGTCCCAGTCCAGTTCATGCTCGAGCCCGCGATAGTAGAAGCTCTTGAGATTCGGATCGATGTACCCGCCGCCACCGTATTCCGGCTGGCCGATGAATTCCTTTTCACACTTCCCATTGAGGTTGAACCGGGCGATACGCTTGGGGGCATAGCCGTTCTCGGTGACCCAGAGTTTGCCGTTGGCGTCGATGGTGGCGCTGACCGGCTTGTTGAGTTTGTCGCGATCCCACGGCCCGGGCTCGTACTGGCCCTTGCCGATCGTGTTGAGCAGTTTGCCGTCGGTGCCGAAAATGTGCACGACGGAATCTTCACACCGGTCGGCCAGGACGATCTTGTCGCCGTAGACGCCCAAGGCGCTGACACGCGTGAACTTCATGTCGCTGATCGGCGTGTGCCTCCACTGCTTCTCGCCGGGCACGCTCTTGCAGAGGCGATTGGCGTGAACGGTGAACATCGTGCCGTCGGGGCCGAATGCCAGGCGACTGATCTCCAGGTCGTCGTATTCCTTCTCGGAAACGATCTTCCCGGTCTTGGCGTCGCGGACCTGGTACACATACGCAGCGGGCATCTCCCGCTCGGTGCTCTGCTTCAGCAGCCGGATGTCATCGCAACGGAACTTCTGCGGATCGTCCTTGGTCCAGCCGAGATGGATCTTCGCCCGATGATACCCGCCGGTGTAATGCAGCTTGATCGCCCGAGCCTTGCGCGTCTGGTAGAAGTGGAAGTAGGTGTCATGGTTCTTATCGCGGGAATCGATGCAGCCCATCTTCTTGTTGTGCCACGCTTTGTGCTTTCGAGTCTCGATCCACTTGGACTCGTCGGCACTGAAGGGATCGACATCCTGTTCCAACAGGTACACCGTGTAGTCCGGGTTGACGTGGTTGAGGAATGCGATGGCGTCGAACTCGACCGGCTTGCCGTAATCGAGGATCACGTCGGCAGGGCCGATCGGGGATACCGGTTCGGCGGTGCGGAACTTCCAGCCTACACGACCGTCGGTGGAAACCTGCCCGTCGGCACCGTCCGGCAGCATGACCTTGGGTTGGGCCTTGACCGGCTGGAACGGCTTGGTGAACACGCGACACATGCTGAAGCCCACCCGGTTGGGAGCGTTCTTGCGTGGGAGCACCAGCTTGAAATAGAGAGCGGTGGTTTTCTGTCCGGCCTTTTTCAGCGTGATGTAGTTGACCCGGTCGGGGAGCTTGGACTCGCCTACCTTCTTCCAATGCCCGCTGAATTCGAGCCCGAGTTCGATATCATTCTCGCCGCCGTCCATCAGCTCATCCAGCGAGTTGGTCTTGCCCTGATCGGGCAGTGGAGAATGTTTGCCCTGGTCGTACTTGATCCCGTCGTCGAGCATGTAGATTTCGATCTTCTCCACGCCCTTGATCGACTGGACCGCGAAGGTGCCCACCTCGCGGGCTTCAGTGAACGGGACGATCACGTGGCCGTCGCCTTTGAGACTCTTGGCTTGCAGCCCCACCTGGAAATGACCGGCGCCGCCCTTGAACACACTGCCGAACGCCGATCGCGCCGAGATCTGGAATTCCGGAGCGCGGGTGCCCAACGTAACGGGAACCGCCTGCTGCCAGTCGATCCCGGGGACGCTTTTCCGTATGGGACTGGCGGTGATCTTGTGGTTGAACAACATCAGGTGCACCATGCCGCCGTGGACGGTCATGCAGCGAATCGGATCCCTTCCGGTGTTGAACAAGTGCGTCTTGCGGTAGCTCTCTGCCTCGACGCGGAAGACGCTGTTTTTCATCCTGCCCAGAACGGCCTGGTCTCCGTCGGCGAACAATTCGGTCGGCCCGCCCCATCCGCCGGGACTGCCGCCCCAGATTTTGTGCCCTTCCAGGTCGGTCGCCATCATCGAATGCCCGTGCTCGGCGGTGGAGCAACCGAAGAAGATGCGGTTGCCTACAGCGGCAGCGGCGGCCGGTCCGGTATGATCGCCCAACCAGCCACCGGTGCGGGCATCGAGGCCTTCGCCTTCCGGCCGGGTCAGCCAGGCGGGGGATTCCTTGTCCCAGTCGCCCCGACCGGCGGCGAACTCATAGAAAGCACGCACGCCCTTGTGCGTGATGACGCGGCATTCGAGCTTCGTCCCGGCTGGGACCATGCTGCCCCATAGGTCCATCCCGTCCCAGAGGATTTCGTACTGTCCCTTATCCAACTCCAGAACCTGACCGAGGATGCGCACCAGCCGACCCTTGGGCGTGTACAGGCCCACGGAAGCCTTGCCGTCGACCGGCATGGTGAAGCGGATCGGGATAGCTCCTTGCGGGCCCTGGATGGTAACCGGCTCGCCTTCGGCACCGAGGAGACACGGCACGGCCGCCACAAAAAGGCAGACGATCAGCGAAGCAACACGAATTCGGGAAACAACACTCATGGTCGGCAATCCTCACAACTGTAACGGGTATTTACCGTATTGGAACACGCGCAGATCAAGCGGGTGTCGGACGCTTACAGCAAACTCTTCAAGTGAAGGGAACGCCCTGGTCCGGACCGATCGCATGAGGGGGAAGAACGACTGTGGCGGGGAAAACACAAGCAGGTTGGCCGGTCCGTAAACCCGCCAACCCGCTGAGCTGCGCTGAACACGGTCAACTGGAACCGGAGCGATGCGAACTACTTCTGCTGGAAGGTCTTGCAGTCGATCTCGTCGCCCTTCCTGCCGACCTCGATGTCCTCAGCGGTGCATTCCAGCGATTCATTGTACTTGCAGACGCTGACTTTACAGGCGCCCACGCTGGCGGTCTCCGACGGATCGCCGCCCTTGGAGTGTGAGGAGCAGAACGTATCGCACCGCGGATTGACCGCATCGCCGATGGTGATCGCCAGGGCGTGGCACATGCTGTTCTGGTTGTAGGCACACTGGTCGATTTCGCATTCGCGGACCTTGGGCATTCTCATGATGGTTTCCTTTCGGGCAAAAGAGCTTCGTGATTTGTTCGACATATTCTAGAGCGCCCCTGCCGGTCAACCAACCGGCCCGCACTATTCGTCCAGGAAACCGATCGGGTAGGCCGGGGTGATTTCTCGCCCCGGCGTCCCACACCACCGTACGTACG
>JBKHHU010000338.1:0-2508 GCA_046539045.1 Phycisphaerae bacterium | reverse complement strand
ATAGCGGACCCTGCAATCCGTTGGCGGGTCAGGAGACCCGCCAACCGGTGCGAATCGGATGATTTTGCACGTTTCGGGTGGTGGGTCTCCCGACCCACCACCTTACTCGGTCACCATAGCGGACCCTGCGATCCGTTGGCGGGTCAGGAGACCCGCCAACCGAGGCGCGTCGGCGAACAATCCCCAATCAAAAATCAAAAATCAAAAATCAGAAATCGGCAATCAAAAATCACTCTGCTTTGCTGTGCCACTCGTACACGTTGGCCGTGATTTCGCGGACGGCGGCAACCAGTTCCTGGTGGAACTGATCGGTCACGTCCACGATCCCGATGATCTGGTTCTCGCCGTTGCTCGGACGGCCGGAGATGGCCTGATCGGTTGTCTGGAACCAGTGCGAGCCGACGGAGAACGGCATCTGCGCGAACGCGCGGTCGTAGGCGGGGTAGAACTTGCGGCGTTCTTCGGCGTTGAAGCTCGGCCAGAGCGGCGGGAGCTGTCGCGGGCCGTACTGCGCCAGCTGGTGTTCGCCCATCTGGATCGGGCGGCCGGACAGGTCGTGCCACCTCTGGAACTTCTCGCGATCCGGGATCAGCGAATAGCAGTTGACGCTCAGCACGTCGCAGTACTTCCCGGCGATCTGCACGATCTCGTCCCGCGGGAGGTTCTGCACGTATCGGCAGCCCATGTACAGGTGGTTCGGGTCGTGCTTTTTGAGGATGTTGCGGATGCGGCGGAAGTACGTCTCGACGTACAGGTCCTCCAACTGATGGCGCAGTTCCAGCGCCAGGCCCTCGCACGGAAGATCCTCGTCGGTCATCTGCTTGACGTCGTCCCAGTTGCTGAATTCGGTGCCGAACGATGCGTTCAGTTCCTCGACCGACGCGAAGCGATCCCGGGCGATCTGCAGCCAGACGTTGCGGATCTCGCAGTCGCTGCCCGCGTTGAGCAGCGGCAGGTTCCGCCAGCCTTTCTCGTTGTCCACGAAGTACCCGATCACCCACGGGTTGTCCTTCTGCGGGGCCGCCTGGGTGCGACACTCCTCCTCGAAGAACTCCGCCCAGCGGTCGTCGAATACGTCATAGTGAGAGCCGTGGCATTTGCAGTCGGCCGGGCCCTTGGTGGCCAGCGTGCGAACGTGCGGGATCTCCTTCTGGTCCATCATGATCTCCGAGGACCAGTTGGCGATCGTGTTGTAGCCGAACTTCTTCCACCGCCTGATCATCCGGTCCCGCCAGCCTTCCAGCGACCCGTACTTGCGGAGAATGTTCAGGCAGTAGAAGCGGATCGTCCCGTTGCCGGTGTAGACCTCGTCCCAGGTCTGATCCGGGTCAGGCAGGTCTTCAAACATGAACCGGCGGGACTCGTATTCAGTGTCGTCGGTGTAGCGGACGCCCGTGGAGCCGACCGACCAGAACGGCAGGCCTTCGGGGTCGGCGTACCACCACCTGCCGTCGGCGTCCTGCGTGACGTAGAAGAACCCGGTGGCCTCGAACTCCGGTCCGCCGGTCCATCCGCCGAACTTCCCGCGGTCGGTGGGCGGCTCGATCTGCTCGAGCGTCCTGTCTTCCTCGCGGAGGTTGGTCCGCAGGTCGGCATCGTCGGTGACCTTGCCCGGCCAGGTGGAATTGATCCGCTGTCCCCAGCGGTCCACGCACGGCCGCTGCTGGTCGCTCTGGGAGGGGACGAGCTTGATCTCCTTGACGGTCATGCTTCGCGGCCCGTCGCCGTCTCGCCAGTGCATGGTCACGCGCACGCCGGTCGGCTCGTGCGGCGGGAGCTTGCCCTGGCAGATCGGCAGGTCGATCAGGTCGATGTCGAACGTGGCTTCCTGTCCGGGCTCAAGGGTCTGCTGCTCGAACAGACGGCTGCGGGCGCCGAGGATCACGACTTCGGTCGTTACCGGTTTGTCCCCGTTGACGATCGTCGCGACCAGGCGATCGTAGCCTTTCCAGTTTTTCGGCAGGCCCATGACCTGGTTGGTGCCCTCGATGTACGTTCCCCGCGGGAAGTCTTCGATATTGCCGAAGATCTCGTCGTCCGGGATCCCCGGGTCGGATGCTTCCAGCTTCAGCCCGCCATCGACGGGCGTGACCTGAATGTTCTCGAAACTCGCGTCTTTCTTGCTGACCCAGTCTCCACCGCCGGCCTGGAAGGCCTCGAAACGTTTGGAAACCGCGTCGGATGCTTTGATCAGATTCGCCAGATTGGCGACAGCTTGCTCAGCCACGACTGCTCCATTTCTTCGTATGTTAAAGTAAAAGCCAGCACCGAATGATTCCGCCAACTCTAACGCCCGGGACACGGATTTCCATTGTTTTCCCGAATGGCGTTAGAGGCAAGTCTTCCGGGTGGTGGGTCTCCCGACCCACCACCTTACCCGGTCACCATAGCGGACCTTGCGATCCGTTGGCGGGTCAGGAGACCCGCCAACCGGTGCGAGTCGGATGATTATGCACATTTCGGGTGGTGGGTCTCCCGACCCACCACCTTGCTCGGTCACCATAGCGG
>JBKHHU010000337.1:0-2514 GCA_046539045.1 Phycisphaerae bacterium | reverse complement strand
CGGGCTTGCCGCGGTCCAGCAGGAGCGTCGGCAGGGACCTGACCAAGCCGATCGGGTGGAACAGGCTTTCGATCTCCCCGCGACAGTTGTACCAGCATTGGGTGCAGGTTCGGGCGTCCTTCCCGGCAGCCAGCAGGCGCCGGCGGACCGTTCCGGCTGAGTCGCGGAAGATGTTGGCCACGGGCCGGTGCTTGTTCTCCACGCAGATGGCGACGTCGCCGGTGGAGTCGATGTTGAAAAACGCCCGTCCGGCCCGACAGCCGGAGATCCCGCTTTCCAGGAACTCGTCGAACCGGCTGAGGTAGATCGGGTTGGACAGGAAGTTCGGATACTTCTTCCGCAAAGCGAGCAGGTGCCGGCTGACCGTTCCGGGTTTGTGCTCGAACGCTCGCGAGCCGGTCTTGAGCCGCCCGTACGGCTGGATCATGAAGTAGGCGTCCAGTTGCGCCGCCCGGCGGATGATCGACTCGAGCTGATCGAGGTTGTCGTCCAGCAAAACGCACATGACATTGACCCGCTGGTGGCGGTGCTTCCGGGCGGCCGAGAGCAACTCCACCGCCCGCCAGGCCTGATCCCACGCACCGTCCATCCCGCGGGCGGCGTCGTGCTTGTGCTCGTCGGCGTAATCGATGCTGACCGACGCGCCCCACAACCCTGCCGACATGATCTCCCGGGCGACCGGCTCGGTGACAAACCAGCCATTGGTGGTCACGAACGGGAAGTGCATTCTGTTCAGCTCGCCGACGATCTCCGGCAGGTCGGTCCGCAGGAACGGCTCCCCGCCGGCCAGGCTGATCATGACCGACCCGAACCGCGCCAGCTTCCGCGCCCCGGCTGCGAAATCGGCGGGGGTCGGTTCCGGGTGGAGCCCCATCGGATCGTGCCAGTATCCGCAGAAGCGGCAGCGGAAATTGCACCGGTAGGTCACTTGCCATGCGCACCAGATCGGCGACCCGGACGCGCCGGTTCGGGCCAGTCGTCTCTTCTTCTCTGCCGAGGTGAACAAAACACGGTCCTCCGAACAGGCGATTTGCTCGCAAAAAAGAGCCGGCAGGTGTGCTACGGGGCCCCGGCCGGCTCGGCTCACTAAGGGTAGCGTCGGCGGTTTTCCGCAGTTTATCGCAGTGTACCGCAGGTCGAAATGGTCATTTCTTGTCCGTGATGCGCTTTCCGAAAGAGTATCGGCGGGCTTTGCGCAGGATTTTTGACAGTCTTTCTGCCGATGGCTTCCTGACCAGCGCGGGGAATTTGGCAATGACCGCATCGGTCTGCCCGGCGGAGAGCGACGGTTGGTTCAGCGCGCTGCGATTCTCCCAATAGCGGACCTCATCGTTAGCGCAAAGCCATGAGTTCTCTGCACATAGCTCCCGGCACCGCGTACCCGGAGCCGGGTGGAACGCCTTGGGATGCACCTGCTTTGCTCCCGCCCGGTGAAGCAACGCGATGGTCTCTTCCAAAGTGATTTCCGATTCGTACGGCGTGCCGATATACACGCCGAGAGACACGTCCAACTTCTGCTCGGAAAGCAGTTTAAGCCCGCTTTCGATCTGGCTTGGCGAGGTGTGCACGCTGAGAATGTCTTCGGCAATGAACGCGCTGCCGGAAGCGACGGTGGAGTGGACCCAGCGGCAGCCGGCAGCTTTCAGAAGCTTCGCAAGTTCTGTATCCACAGCATGTAAGCGAACGTGACAACGGAACGGCAGGTCGCATCGATCGCGATATTCCTCGGCGAATTCAGCCAGCCACTCCCGATCGGCAGCGAAAGCGTGGTCGTAAAACTTCACGCTTTGAGCGCTTGGGTACTTGTCTCGCAATTTCTGGATCTCATCCAGCACATCTCCGGGCGACCGCCTGCGGACGAAGTCTCCCAGGCCATCATAAAGCTTCATATACCAGTCGTTTACGCAGTAAGAGCACCACTGCGGGCACCCCCGGCCGACCTTGATCTCCAATTCGCCGGTCCGCTCGACATGCCGACCGTAGTCGAATAACTCCCGATCGGCAAAGGGATAAGCGTCCAGATCGCCGCTCAGGTTCGGCAGGGGCCCGCGAACGAGTCCGCTGTCGCTGTTGACCCACGTCCCACCCAGCCCGGCAGGGTCTTTCTCTTTGCTGAGCATGTAAAAGTAGTCGGAAGCGATCTGTTCATATTCGCCCAGCAACAAAGCAGTTACGCCTGGGAAACTGATGGCTTGCCCGGGCTTGACCGTCGGAAATGTCCCGCAGATCGCCACCGGCAGGGCGAATTCCTCGGCAATCTGCACCGCCGTCCGACGAGCTGCGGTGATGCTCCGGACTCCGATTTCCGCAAGAATCCATTTGGGGCGCTCACCGATGATCGCCTTCCGCAGCCGCTTCGGTTGATACCCGGCAAGAGGCAGGAGCGTCGTTTCGATTCCGTCCTGTGCCATCATCGCAGCTGCGACTCCAAGACTATGGGAGAACACGGGTTGAGGTGGTTTTATGGTAGGGTCTGTAAACTGTAGAATCAGTACATGCATTCCGTCCGCTCCT
>JBKHHU010000336.1:0-2517 GCA_046539045.1 Phycisphaerae bacterium | reverse complement strand
AGCGTCTCTCTGCAGGTGCTCCAGGCGGCGGATTCCAGCAGTTTGACCTGCCGGCGGGTCGGCGGTTCCGGCTGGTCCATTTCCTGCCATGCTTTCTTGGCCCAGCCGTTGTCGGGGTCGACGTGTGGCCGCCCCAGCGGAAGCAGGTGCCGTCGTTGCTCGCCAGGTCCTTCGGGACGAACCCCAGTTCCACGAACGGCCGGACGCCGATATCGAGCATGCGGTCGAACAGGTCGTCGATCAGCTGGAAGTTCCACTGTTCCGAACCGTCCCTGCTGCGCTGGTAGACGTACATGTCGTCGTGGAAGAGCCCGTGGAAGCGGCAGTAGCGGAAGCCCGCGTGCTCCCGGGCCAGGGAAAGATGCTCCAGCCACCCAGCCGGCACGCAGGCCTTCATTGGCCCTGCCTGCACCAACGCACTCGCTCCAGAAATGCCTCAACCGCCGGCCGACAGCTTTCGAGCTCAAGCGGATCTCCATCCCATTCCTCCGATCGGGAAGCCATGGCGGCGAGTTCAGATTCTGCGGATCCGCATATGCCTGCCGTCGGTCAGGCCGGAAATCTCGCGGCCGGCCGTCGTCCTCAGCACCTGGCGGAGATCGTCGTGCATGTTCTCACGGTCCCGCAACATGGACCGCAACGTCCCGACCACCTCGACGCTTCCGTTTTCCAGTGCGTCGGCCACCTCGGGCATCTCCTCGGAAAGTTTCATTCCCGCCAGCGCCCGCTGGGCCTTGCTGCGGACCGCGTACTTCGGCGAGTCCAGGTCGGCCAGCAGGGTTTGTAGCTTCTCGGAATCGACCTGACGAGCGAAGTTCGTTTTGATCAACTTTTCGGCTTGGCCGGTCTTGGTCATCCTGGTCCACCACTGGTCGAACTGGTCGAAGCTCTTCAGTTCCTGTCGCTTGGTGAGCAGGGCCAGGGTGTTCCGCAGTTCGCCGGACCACTTGAGTTTCTTCTCCCGAAGCGCCGCGAGAATCTCCGGCACGGCCCGGCTGACGTTGTTCTCCACCAGATGCAGCATCGCCCCGGCAGAGCCGGTCTCGATGACATACTCAATCGCCCGATCGCCGGCTTCCTTGTCCGTGTGCGACAGGGCGATCGTGGCGGCCGCTCGCCGGATCTCCATCGGCACGGACTTCCGCTCCGCGACAGGCGCTGCCAGCGGCGCCAGGTCCGCCGCTTCGGTTCCAACAGCGGCCATGGCTGCCAGCACGCCCTTCAGTTGCAGTTCGTTGGATTTTGGATCTTTCAGAACCGACGCGATCAGCGGCTGGACCTCCTTGGTCCGTTTCTGTATTGCCGGGCCCAGCGCGTAGGAGATGATCGCCTGCCGGAGCCCGCCGTCGCTGACGCCCATCAGTTGTCCGAAGACCTTCTCGTCGGTCGGCAGCAGGTCGTCTCCGCCGATATCGTACATCGCTGCCCGCAGCTGGACCTTTTCGCGGTTGTCCTTGGTCTGCAGCAGGATGCGGGCGAATTCATTGAGTTGCTCGGGGGTTTTGCGGTTCAACGTGTGATGGCTGCGGTTCCGGCTGGCGTGTACGACGGCCATCGCGCGGACGTAAGGATCCTTGCTCTTGAGTCCGTCGATGAGATTGGCGGCCGCCTTGACCGGTTCGTCCGGCACATCCCAGAGGACCTCCCGGGCCGCCTTGATCAGCGGGTCGTCCGTGCCGCTGATGTCGTGGAAGGGGGTGATATACACCGCGAGCAGCCATTTCTTCGCCCCCTTGGGTTGGACAAGAATCGCTGCCATCTTCTTGCCCTGCCATTTTTTGCCTTTCCCGCGGTAATAGAGGTTCGTCAGGCTCTCGACTTCCATCTCTTGCGGCTCGGCCTTCTTTTTCGGGTCGGTCAGGTCCGCCAGGACGCGGATCTTCGCCTTGATCTTCCCGCGGCCTTTGGAATCGGGCATATTCAGCACCTCGACCAGCACGCAACGCTGCTGCCCGCCTTGCCGGACGCTGGCCTCCCAGGCCCGATACAGGTTCATGGCCCGGCCGAACGCCGGGCCCTGGTTGGGAGCGGCTTCCAGCGTCTCTGCCGTCCCCACCCAGCACAGAACCACCACTGCCACAGCCAGCCCCACCGCCCCGTTCATTCCCGATCTGCGATTCACGCGATACATGATGCTACCTTTCAAAGCGCGCTGTCTGACCCATAGATTCTATCTCTGCAGACCGGGCTCTACAAGGAAGGAACGAACCGCGGTTTTGGTCGCGGGCTCACGCGCGGCGACCATAGCGAGCCATCGGGAGCCCCGAACGGCAGTTCGGGGTTGATGCCCCGGCCGCCGACGGCGTTCGCATGCAACCGGCGTCCAGTGGAGCGGATCAACCCGCGACTCCCGTCGCGGGCGCACGGCGCGGTGCGGATCGGCGGTAACCGCTTGCTCTGATTTGCTCTGCCGCATAAGCTACGCAATCTGCCCGTTGGGCGGTAGGATACTGCGTTTGCCGAAAAGCACACCCTGATAAGGAATAGACGATGATTCAGCTATATTGGAAGAACGCG
>JBKHHU010000335.1:0-2519 GCA_046539045.1 Phycisphaerae bacterium | reverse complement strand
CCTGCCTTGACCTCGATCTCATTGATGAACAGGGCGCGGGCGTTCTCCGCGGTCTTGTAGCTCTCGCCGATGGCGAACACGCCCACGCCGCCCAGCACAACCACCCGCGGATCGCAGCCGCGTTGATTGCGGTACTCGTCGATCGCTGTCCGCAGGTCGGGGACCAGCGAATCGGCGTCGGTCTTGTCGGCCGGGTCAAACCACAGCGGGAAGCTGCCGGCGTAGACAATGTGGTCCGGTGTCATCGGGCCGATCAATGCAGCGTCTTTCCCATTCGCTCCGCAGGCCAGCGAGACCGCAGCGTCCGAATCGTCGAAGCGGACGATCTTCAGCTTGCCGTCGTCGGCCAGCAAGCCGCGAAGGGCGGGGGCGACGGTGTTGATCAGGGTCCGGGTCTCGGCGTTGTCGCGCTTCGTGATCTCGCCGAAGGCGGCCTGCGTCTGGGCGCCCGCCAGGCGGACGGCCAGGGCGTCGACAATCCTCCCGGTCTTCTCGTGGATCTCCTCGGCAGAATCCCCGCCGATGAACATCCCGTGGTTGCCCAGCAGAATGGCGGTCGGGTTCCTGCCGTCGTTCGCCCGGCGATAGTCGTTGAGCTTCTCCGCGATGGCCCGGGAGAGCGTGATGCCCGGTTCGACGAACGGCAGGTAGACCACCTGTCCGGCAAACAGCTCATCCACCAGGCTCCCAGCCGGGGTGCAGCAGCATAAGGCGTTGACGACGGTCGCATGCGTGTGGACCACGAACTTGCCGGGCACGATCTCGTGCAGGACCGTTTCCACCGAAGGTCGGCGGGCGTCGAAGGGGTCCACCTTTGCCTCACGCAGCATGCGGGCGTATTTCTCTTCCCTCTGCTCGGGCTCGTCGGGGAAGTCGCTGGTGAGCGTCTCCGCCACGGCGGAGCGTTCCATGGCGACAAACCCGTCCTCGCTGATCGTCGCAAGCGGATACCCGCTTGCCTTGACATAGAGCGTGGTATCGTCCTTCATGGAGGTGTTTCCACCGCCGGCCAGGACGAAGCGCGGGTCGCTGCCATAGAAGCGGCTGAGGGAAACGATCGTGTTCATGTCCTCTGCCGACGCGTCGGCCGTCGGCGTCTGGTTCGATGGACTCATCGGGAAAAACTGCTCCTTCGAGCTTCAGTTGTTGCTTTCGAAATACTTCCGGATCACCGCGGCTCCGAGCGAGGCGAACGCCTTGATGCGCTGGTCGGCGGAGTCGTGGTCCGGGTTCGGATTGCCGTCGGCGTCCACAAAGCCGGCCCGGCCGTTGAGAGTCAGGAACTGATGCGCCGCGACCACGCAGGCCCCTTCCCAGAAGATCTCCTTCACCTGCTCGGGCACGGGGGTTCCGCCCACGCAGGCCGGCTCGATCGGCAGGAGGTCCAGCGTGTTGTGCTCGGTCCCGCCGACCACAGCCAGACCATTGCTTCGCATGGTGGTCACGTATTCGGTCAGGACGTCCGGCGTGTTGCGGATGGGGATCAACTCGGCCAGGTGAATGCCGGACTGCTTCAGCGTGTCGACCAGTTCGCCCGCGGGGTCTTCGAAATCGCAGATCGGCGTCTTGCCGTCGGCCAGCGTGGGGTAGCAGGGGATCCCGCCAAGCTGGAGGATCAGTTCCTTCGCTTCGTTAAAGCTGACGAATGCTTCGGGGACGAACGCGGGCTTGCCCGCCTTCATCAGGTGGCTGCGGATCTCGCCCTGGATAGCCACCGCGTCATCGGCCTCGGCGGCAGGTTCCGTGCCGAGGATCTCGGCGAGCCTCTCCTTCCGCTGCTCTGCCGGCACCTTGTCGAACAGGACCGTCTGGAACGCCTGGGCGATGTGCCGCTCCTGGATGTAGACGGTGTCCGGATCGCTGCCGTGACGCAGGACGATCATCTCCTTGACCGCGTCGGCGTCCATACCGGTCTTCACCCCGGCGTTGGTGAAGATCGTCTCGACCTTCATGATCATCTCGGCCATGCGTCGCGAGTCGTTGTCGCGGATGGTCTGCATCAGCTCGCGGGCCCGGCTGGTCGTCGTGTCGAATTTCGTGATGGCCTTGCCGCAGATGTACATCTTGCCCGGGTTGCCCGGGTCGTTGATTTTTACACCGGACTCGCGGAGGTCGTCCCGCATGGCGATCAGCTCCAGACCGAACAGCGGAAAGATGCCTCGCCGGGAAGCCTGAGCGGCGAAGTCGCCGTAGACGGTGAAGTCGTAATAGTTGCTCACACCGACGACCTTCACGTCCTGTTCTGCCGCCAATTCCACCGCCTGGGAGACCTGCTCAAAGGCGGAGAAGTTCGGCGGAAGGTGGATGTGGGCGTTGACGGCAGGCCGATCCGTCGGAGCGAACCCGTCGGAGGCGAGATTCTGAATATCGTCAGGACTCCCCAGCCGCGCCAGGGTTTCCAATGCGCGTTTCACTTGTGACATATGTTGTACGTCCTTTCGGTGGCCGCTGAGGCGCAGAGGCGCAGAGACTTTTCTAGAGCGAGTGACAAAACTCTTTTCCGGTTCAGCTGGCTGCAA
>JBKHHU010000121.1:0-10533 GCA_046539045.1 Phycisphaerae bacterium | reverse complement strand
AGGCCCGATGGCGGAATTGGCAGACGCAAGGGATTTAAAATCCCTTATCCTTCGGGGTGTGCGGGTTCGAGTCCCGCTCGGGCCATTTCTCTCTCTCTCTCTTCCCGGGCAACGGTGCACCATCGCCGCGGCGATGGCTGCCTCGATTCCCGTCCCCGGCCGACGCTCATCGGAAAGAGGCCGGATGGGTCCGGTTTCCCTAAACCCGTCAGTAACATCTTGTTATGCAGGACAATCCGCTCCTTTTCACCCATGCCCGAAGAAACCGGTTGACATACGCGTCTGTAAAGTGCATAATCTTCATCGGATTAATGAGGTATGGATTACGTGAACCTGTCCCAGAAATGCCAATACGCCCTGCGGGCGCTGTTTGAACTGGCCCGCAGGGACGCGACCGGCCCGGTCAGCGTCTCCGAGATTGCCGAAGCCCAGGCGATCCCTTCGCGCTTCCTTGAGGTCATCCTGCATGATCTCAAGCGGGGCGGGTTTGTGGAGTCGCGACGCGGGGCTCGTGGCGGGTATCTGCTGACGGTTCCTGCCGAGAGCATCCTCGTTGGCAATATCATCCGCTTTATCGACGGCCCGATCGCTCCGGTCCGCTGCGTGGCTGAGGGTGATAGCTCCGACTGCCCGTTCCATGGCAACTGCGCGTTTATGAACATGTGGATGCGGGCGATGCAAGCTGCCTGCGAGGTCTATGACAACACGTCCGTGAAGGACCTCGTCATGGAGCAGGAGACGGGCGGGTCGGGCGAATTGGTGCCGAATTACTGTATCTAGCCCCATCTTACCGGCCTTCGCACCAGTGCGCGTCTGACGTTCGCCAACAGAGATGTCACCGGGCCGCAGGCTAGAGCGCTGGCTCAACTGGCCGAAGCAGGGAAACTGAAAAGGCACTTTCGCCCCAGCCGCCGGTTACTCCTGCGATGGAAGCTCCTGACCGGGGCCGCACAAAAAATGCAGGGGCCATCGGTTACGCGTCCGCCGTGTTGACTTCTCTTCCGACCTGGAATAGGATTCTGCGTATCGATTAGAGCGAGTGACAAAACTCTCTTCCGGTTCAGCTGGCTGCAATCGTCCCTGTCGGCGTCCGGCTGCATCGGCAATGCTACGGCATTGCCTGCTTCGCCGTCCTTGTCAGGAACGCTTTCGCCGACGCTGAACCACGAAATTACTTCTGTCACTCACTCTAGATGCACGTATTCCGGCTAAGGATTCACTCAGGAAGGACCTTGAATGGCTTCTGACAACGTTCTCGAACTGAACCAGGACAATTTTGAAGAGAAAGTTCTACAGGCGGACGCTGCCCTCGTGGACTTCTGGGCAGAATGGTGCATGCCCTGCAAGATGCTCACACCGACGATCGAAGAGCTTGCCGACGAATACTCCGGCAAACTCAACGTAGGCAAGGTCAACACCGACGACAATCGCGAGATCTCGATGAAGTTCGGCATCAGCGCCATTCCGACCGTGATCCTCTTCAAGGATGGCGAAGTCGCCAAGAAGTTCGTCGGCCTTCAGCAGAAACCGGAACTCAAAGCGGCAATCGACGAGGTGGTGAGCGGCTGATGCCGATTCATTCACTGACAAGAGAACAATCCCGCAGTATCGATCAGTGCGCTATCGAGACGGTTCAGGTGCCGGGCGTGGTTCTCATGGAAAACGCCGGCAGGAACTGCGCAGACGAGATTGAGCGTTTCCTGAAGGGTCTGGAAGACAGCAGAATCGCGGTCGTGTGCGGTGCGGGAAACAATGGAGGCGACGGATACGTCATTGCCCGTCACCTTTCCATGCGCGGTGCTGAGGTCGCGGTTCTGATCGTTGTTCCCGAAGAGAAGATCAAGGGCGATGCGGAGACCAATCTCCGGATCATCCGGAATCTCGAGTTGGATGTACGCTTTGTCGAGGAAGAACAATTGGGCTCGCTGGCTGAAGGTCTGGAGTCGGTCGACCTGATCGTTGACGCGGTAGGGGGCACCGGTATCAGCGGTGCCCTTCGAGGATCGCTCGCCGAGGCGGTCGAGCAGATGAACTCGGTGCAGCGGCCGATCGTCGCGGTGGACATCCCCACCGGGCTCGATTGCGACAGCGGGCGGGCCGAGGGGCCTGCGACCAAGGCGAATCTGACGATAACCATGGTGGCTCGCAAGAAGGGCTACGACAATCCGGATTCGCAGACATACACCGGCGAGATTGTCGTCGCGGATATAGGCGTGCCGCTGGAAAAGGTGGCTCAACTGCGCGACCGCAACGGGTAACCCGCGATACGTCGAAAAAGACAGCAAAAAACGGCGGCTCCTGCTTCTCCGGCAGGGGCCGCCGTTTGTATGGGAATTCCGCTGCCAGGGGAATTTCAGTCTTTCTCCCCACGGCGGGAGGTCTTCAGGATGGATAGCGCCCGGGCCGCCCACAGCTTGCGGGCCAGCTTCGGTTCCTCCGAAGCAGTCTGCCCCAGCGTGTCAATGGCTTCGGACAAGCGAACCCGCGTTTCGGCGGAATCCACCAGATACTGTTTCTGGCGCAGAACAGGCATCGCCAGAAGGCCGAGCTTACCGATCGCCTCGGTCGCTTTCTTACGGGTCCGGTACTCCTGGTCATCCAGCGTTGCGATCAGGCGGTCGAAGGTCTTGTCTTCCGGGAGGAGCCCATTGAGCTTCTTCTCAAGGAAGCGCTGTCCGGTTTCCCCGGCAGCAACGAACTGCCACATCGCCTCCAGCGACTTTTCCGGAAGCAGGCCGGTCATCTCATCCCACAGTTTCTCCATCTGCTGCTGAGTCAGCGACTGCTGCGGCGTGCTGTCGAGAACGTCGATTCTGACATTGTCCAGCCCCCATGCTTCGTCGGCAGTGCTGGTGAGGTTGCGACCCTCAAAGATCAACTTCAGGCTTTCGGACGTGTGCGGGAGAATGATATCAAAGCGATAGGTGGTGTCCGACTTCTTCAAGCCGGCCTGTCCGTGGTTGAACGTGAACCCAAGCGTGTTGGACGCAAACGCCCCGGTGCGTCCTTTCACTGCCGGACCGGGGTAGTTCCAGGGAAACGCCTGAAGTCCGACGTCCGGTATGAATTCGTTGTTGCTGAAAGAGGTGTGCAGCAGGCAGGGCCCGTCGGCCAATCGCATGATGAACAGGTCCGGCCGCTTGTCTTCCTGCTCGAGCCCGCTGCCGTCCCAACTTCGAATGATCAGCAGGTCAAGCCGGATCCGCAGGAACCGATGATCGGGCAGGTCGTTGAGTTGGAAGGTCACCTTCTCTTCGGCGAACAGCCCCAGAAACTTCCGGTTGCCCGAAGGATTGCTTGAAAGTCGGTCGGCGGACCATTCGTGTCCGGCAGACTGCAGGAATGTGCTGGAGTAGACATTCTTCTCCACCGGTTCGGTAGAGGCGGTCTGAGCCTTGGCAGGGACGGACCAGAGGCCCGTCGTCAGCACGACGCCAAGCAGGGCGGCCGACCATCTTCTCAGGGATTTGACGCTCATGGTAGCATGTTCCTGTGGAGCCTTACCCCCCGAGGCATCCTTTTGGAATGAGTCGGGCGAGGCCGCGAAAAGTTCCCGCGTTTCCTGTCGCGTGCAAAACCGCCTGCAAGAAAATGGGAAAAACGACTATGCCCCGGCCTTGGGCTCACTTATAATGCCTCGCCCGTATGAGCCCGGCCCCGGCCGGTCGCTCTATCAAGGTAAACCGGTTCCCGATGTAGTGCAAAGACAAAGAGGACAACAATGCCACTTATTCCGATGCGAGTGCTGTTGGACCATGCTGCGGAGAACGACTACGGTGTCGCCGCGCTGAACGTCAACAACATGGAACAGATCCAGGCGATCATGGAAGCTGCCACCGAGACCGATTCCCCGGTCATCGTCCAAGCCAGCCGTGGCGCCCGGCAGTACACCAACGACAACTACCTGCGGCACCTGATGCTGGCCGCGGCGGAGTTGAACCCCAACATTCCGATCGTCATGCACCAGGATCACGGCAACAGCCCGGAAACCTGTATGAGCGCCATTGAGAACGGGTTCACCTCCGTGATGATGGACGGGTCGTTGAGCGAAGACGGCAAGACCCCCAACAGCTATGAACAGAACGTACAGGTGACCAAGGAAGTCGTCGACGCCGCCCACGCACGTGGGATCAGCGTCGAAGGCGAACTCGGCACCCTCGGTGGGATCGAAGACGGCCACGGCGCCGGTCTGAGTCAGGAAGAAGCGATGGAGCACCTGACAGACCCCGAGCAGGCAGAGAAGTTCGTCGCCGAGACGGGCGTGGACGCACTTGCCGTCGCCATCGGCACCAGCCACGGCGCCTACAAGTTCACGAAGAAGCCCACCGGCGACGTGCTCCGCATGGACGTGATCGAAGAGATCCACAAGCGTCTGCCGAACTGCCACATCGTCATGCACGGCTCCAGCAGCCTCCCGCAGGAACTCCGCGAGATCATCAACGAATTCGGCGGCGACCTGAAGCCTGCTTACGGCGTGCCGGTCGAAGAAATCCAGCGCGGGATCAAGCACGGTGTCCGCAAGGTCAATGTCGATACCGACAACCGTCTGGCGATCACCGGTGCCATCCGCCGTGTCTTCAGCCAGAAGCCCGAAGAATTCGACCCCCGCAAGTATCTCGGCCCCGCCCGCGAAGCGATGAAAGAGGTCTGCAAGGCCCGCATGATCGCCTTCGGCCAGGCCGGCCAGGCCGGGAAGGTGCCCGTCAAGAGCACCAAGGAAATGATCGACTTCTACAAGTAAGTCGCTCTTTCGGACGAAGCAGAAAAAAAGGCCCGCGACCAGAGATGGTTGCGGGCCTTTTTTCAATTGGCTCTGCGTGGCAGCTATCGACTGCAGCCTGCGGTCCAGCTAGCGGCTTGCTGCTGTCTTCCTCACGCCACCACGATCTTCGCGAAGCGTCGCTTGCCGACTTTCAGCACGTGACCGTCCTCGGGCGTGACATCGGCTTCGATGTCGGTGACTTTCTCGCCTTCGAGGCTGACGGCGCCCTGCTTGATGAGTCGGCGGGCTTCGCCTTTGCTCTTGGCGAATCCGGCAGCGACGACCAGGTCGATGATGTTCATCCCACCGGCGGGGACGTTGACTTCGGGCATGTCGGTCGGCATGTTGCCCTTGCTGAACACGCGGGCGAACTCCGCAGCGGCGGCGTCGGCAGCGGCAGCATCGTGGTAGAACCTCACGATCTCCTTACCGAGTCGCACCTTGGCGTCGCGGGGGTGGGTCTTGTTCGGGTCTGTCAGCGTGTTGATTTCCTCACGCGGCACGTCGGTCAGGAGCGTGTAGTAGTTGTCCATCAGCTCGTCGGGGATCGACATGACCTTCCCGAACATCTCGTTAGGCCCTTCGGTCACGCCGATGTAGTTGCCCTTGGACTTGCTCATCTTTTCCGTGCCGTCGAGTCCGACAAGAATCGGCATGACCAGAACGATCTGCGGCTTCTGGTCGGCGTGTTCCTGCAACTGCCTGCCGGTAAGGTTGTTGAACGTCTGGTCGGTCCCGCCGAGTTCGACGTCCGAGTCAATGCAGACGCTGTCGTAGCCCTGCATGAGCGGGTAGAGGAACTCGTGGACCCCGATCGGCACGCCGGCCTTGTAGCGAATCTCGAACGTATCGCGTTCCAGCATGCGGGCGACGGTCATCTGGCCGCACAGCTTGATCACGTCGGCGAAGCTCAACTCGCGGAGCCACTCGCTGTTGTAACGGACTTCGAGTTTGTCCTCGGACGTATCCAGAATCCGCCCAGCCTGCTCGAAGTAGGTCTTCGCGTTGGCTTCGATCTGTTCGCCGGTCAGCACCGGACGGGTCTTGTTCTGTCCGGTCGGGTCGCCGACGCGGGCGGTATAATCGCCGATGATCAGCACGGCCTTGTGGCCAAGATCCTGGAACTGGCGCATTTTTCGCAGCACCACGGAGTGACCGAGGTGGATGTCCGGCGAGGTCGGATCCATTCCGAGCTTGACGCGCAGTTGCCGACCCTCGCCGGCGGCGTCTTTGAGGCGCTGCTCCAGTTCCTGTTGAGTATAAAGCCCCTCGCTGCCGCGGGTCAGCAGCAGCACCTGCTGTTTCAGTTGGTCATCTGTCAAGGTAGTCATAAGGTCGGTCAGTCTACTCACGCCCGGGGGAAAAGGCAACAGCCAACAGCGGAAGCGGCGGTGCGTGGCGGGCAGGAGAATTGAACGGCAGATCGTCTGCTTTCTCTCCTCCTGTGCTGTGTGTACAATGCAGCTTCCGTTTCCGCCGGCAGGTGACCCGATTCCGGAAGACCGCATGAGAACGAAACCAGTGTACAACCGTCCCACGCGAACGCTCGCCGTCATTCTTCTTGGCTTTGTCGCAGCTGTGGCGGCAGGGTGCGGGGCCCAGCGGGTCCAGCAGGTGCCCACTACCGTCAGTGACTACCGCAATCAGCCGGAGTCGGACCGTCTGTCATACCCGCCGGAGGTCGTCCTGTTGCACAATCTCCAGCGAGTCATGGATGACACCCTGCCCGATCTCCGCCGGAGGCAGTCGATGGAAGTGGTGGCGATGCTGGGCAATGAGAAGGAATCCGCTCGTCGCCAGTTGGCGAGCCTGTTGAGCAGGAAGAATATCTCCGAAAGCCTGCGGATGCGGATCATGGAATTCCTGCTGGACCGCAATTACGCGGAGATGTCCGGCCTGGTGGTGGGCATGCTGCCGGAACTGCCTGCAGGCAGTCGTCTGCGAGAGAAGCTGCTGCGATGGCTGGAGCGGAACCCCCACGAGGCAGCCCTGCCGGTAGTCCTGGCCGCCTGGGCAGAGGAGCCCACAGGGGAGGCGAACGATCGCGTGTTCCGTGAGATCGTCGGCACGATCGGAGGCCGACGGTACTGGGATCAGGTGTTGCTGGACAAATTGGCCCAGCCGGAGTTTGAGCAGGTGGGGGCGGCCCTGGAGATCCTGGTTTCCCGTCTGGGCAAGGAGACGCTCCGTCAACGGCTGAAAGGCATGTCATCGGCCTCGGAGGCGGTGGCGGCACTGAAGCTGTTCGAGAACTGGTTCGAGTACCTGCCCGATACCCGCCAACAGTACCGGATGCTGGCCAACGCTTACCGCAACCACCGGGAGGACCTCGACCTCACCAGCCGCCTTGCCCAGCGATGGTCCCGCCAGACCGGATATCAATTCGGCATCCGGGATTTCCACCTGCTGCACGGGCTGGCGACGGACCCCGATCACGTGGAGCTATCGCGAGAGGCGCTTATTCGGCAGGTCGGGCAGGCGGTCCGCTCCAGGCGACACGCCAACGGTATCGGAGGGCAACCCCCGGTCAGCAGGGATTTCTGGAGGCAACGTACGGACCTGAACATGGCCGACCTCTGGAACCTGCTCCTGGTCAACAGGATGCTTGAGAAGCCGAAAGTCATCGCCGGGTTGGAGGCCCTTGCTCGCCGCGACCGCAACGACAGGCGGGGGGCGTACGGCGGGCTGATTTTCTATGAAAATGGGAAGGCAGAGGCCAAGGTGTACCCGGGCAGGCCCGCAGATGACGGTGAGTACCGGCCGACTGATCGGTGGGTCGAGGACTCGCGGGACAGTCTGATGACGTTCGTCGGGCATTTCTCCAAAATCAACAACGCTGCCAACGCAGGCCCCGACAGCGCCGAGCGTCGCCTTGCCCGTGAGAATGATCGCTACGGTCTGACGATCACGAGTGTCGGCAGGGGGCGGTTCAGCGCGCACTACTACAACCCCAAAGGGAAAGTCATCTCGTTGGGCATCTTCGAGGTGGAATAGCTCCGGCCGGGTAGAGGTCAGCCCCCGAACTTGTCCAGCACTTCCTGAATGGCGTCATACTCGGTCTGCATTTCCTGCACCTGCCGGCGGTGCTCGGCGATCAACTCCTCCGGGGCCTGGGACAGGAATTCCTGATCGCTGAGCCGGTCTTCATACTCCCCCATACGCTGGCTGAGCATTGCCAGGCGCTGGCGGAGCATATCGATTCGTTCTGCCCGGGTAGTGGGTTCGCCGACCACCTCGCTCAGAACGTGCTCAGCCACGTAAATCGGCGTGTCAAAGGCGCTTCCCAGCGCGATCGCATCGGACGGCCTGGAGTCGACTTCCATCAGTTCGCCGTCCCGTCGGATGAACAGCGTGGCGATAAACGTGTGGTCGCGGAGATCACTGATAACGATCTTTTCGACGGTTCCGCCGAGGTGTTCGATGATCGAGGCAAGCAGGTCGTGCGTCATCGGGCGGGGAGTGGGTATGTGCTTGAGGCGACGTTCGATTGCGATGGCTTCGGCGATGCCGATCATGATAGGGAACGTACGCGGGCCGGCTTTCTCCTTGAGAAAGATGATCTGCTGATCACCGGTCTCGCTGATGAGAATTCTGGACAGTTCCATGGGTACGTTCATGACGCACCTCCCTCTGCTGAGCGTCAACGAATCCCGCGGCGGGAGAACATCCGCAACGGCACAATCCATTGTAGCAGGACGCGGAGAGCAGGAAAGGTCAAAGCCAATCGGCGCAAGTGAGGACGGCGAGACCGGCGGCGGCTGTCCAGGTCCGCGCGACGCGGACCCCGACGCCATACCGCGGGCATGGTCGCATCCGGTAAACGGCTGCAGGCACCGCGGAGCCGCTCGGAAGTCGGCGCCCGTTTGCCCTCACTGCCTGTCGCCGTGACGCTCTACCCCAGCGCTTTCAGCGATTCCTCGACTGCCGCCAGTTCGGTCTGCATCTCGGCCAGCCGGTCGCGTTCCCGCTGGACCACCTGCTCGGGCGCTTTGTTCACGAAGTTCTCGTTGGAGAGTTTTCCTTCCGCACCGCCGATGCCCTTGACCAGTTGCTCCTTCTGTTTGGTCAGCCGCTCCAGCTCGGCCTGCTTGTCGATGATGCCGAGCACATACGCCTTCATTCCGGACAGGGCGATGGCTGCAGCGTCGGCGCCGACATCCTGTGCCTTGTCCGTAACGGTAACGTTGTTGAGGTTTGCCTGCCCGGCCAGCAGGGCGGCATTGGCGGAAATCTTCTCCGCCGTTTCGCCGGTAGCCTCGACAACCACGTCCACTTTCTCGCTTGGGGGGACATTGTGCTGTGAGCGGGCGTTGCGTATGTTGCGGACCAGCTCGCAGATCAGCTCGAAGTCGGCCTCTGCTGCGTCGTCAAAGACGGATGCATCCACCGCCGGCCAGGCGGCACCGACGAGGTACTGCTCTGCCGTAGCGTTCTGCGGGCCTCTGGTAGGCGCCACTTCGTTGAGCTTCTCCCAGATCGCCTCGGTGATGAACGGGGCGACGGGGTGGAGCGTGCGCAGCAGCTGGTCCATGACGTGCGCGATGACGGCCTTGGGCGCCTGCTCGCCTTCGTTGATGCGCGATTTGACGATCTCGACGTACCAGTCGCAGAAGTCGTCCCACATGAAGTGGTAGAGCCTGTCGGCCAGCTCGTTGTAGCGGTAGTTCTCCAGGGCTTTCGTCACGTCACGGACGGTCTTGTTCAGGCGGCTGAGGATCCACCGGTCGGCCAGGTTGGCCGTCGGATCGATGTCGTCCCACGCGGGGATGGCTTCGAGTTTCATCAGGACGAAGCGGGATGCGTTCCAGAGCTTGTTGCAGAAGTTCCGCCCGAGGTCGAATTTCGGGCTGGAGTTGACCTCCCGCCCGTCCGGGAGGGTGATGCTCTCGATCGGCATGCGGACGTCCTGAGTCTGCGTGGTCATGCTCGCCAGCGTGAAACGCATCGCGTCGGCCCCGTGGGATTCGATCACCACCAGCGGGTCGACACCGTTGCCGAGGCTCTTGGACATCTTGCGTCCTTCGCCGTCCTGGATCATCGCGTGGATGAACACATCGTGGAACGGGATATCGCCGAGGCAATACTGGCCCATCATCACCATGCGGGAAACCCACAGCGTGATGATTTCCCGCGCGGTGCACAGCACGTTGCCCGGGTAGAACGTCTTCAGTTCGTCGGTTTCATCCGGCCAGCCCAGCGTGCTGAACGGCCAGAGGGCACTGCTGAACCAGGTGTCCAGAACATCGGGATCACGCCGGAAACCCGCGTCTTCGAGCTCCGTTTCGAGTTCTTTGTTCTCACCCGCGACGCAGGCGTAGGTGATCGTCTCGCCTTCATCATTCTCGGCAGTGCGGTAGAGGACCTTCCCGGCATCCTCGGGGATCGGCTTGTCGTCGCCCGTCTTGCTCCAGATCGGGATCTGGTGTCCCCACCAGAGCTGTCGGCTGATGGGCCAGTCACGCAGGTTTTCCAACCAGGTCTGGTAATTCTTTGCGTAGCGATCGGGCACGAACCGCAGTCGCCCGTCCATTAACGGAGCCAGCGCCAGCCCAGCCAGCGAGTTGACCGGGACGTCGGTTCCCTTCAGGTACGTCACATCGTCCTGTTTGTCGACAAGATCGGCGTGAGCGGCGACCCACTCCGAAATCGCCACTCCACACTCCGCAATCGGCTTTTTGACGGCAATGTACCACTGATCCGACAGGTACGGCTCGATCGGCACGTGCGAGCGGTAGCTGTGGCCGACTTCGTGGTCGTACTCGCGGATGTTC
>JBKHHU010000120.1:0-10540 GCA_046539045.1 Phycisphaerae bacterium | reverse complement strand
ACGGTTCCACCTTATTCCAACATGGAATTGGTCCAGCGCATGGGGACAAGCTGACTACTCGACGTAGATCATCTTCCGGGTCATTCCCCCGTCCACGATGAAATTCTGACCGGTGACAAATCCAGCCCGGTCGCTGCAGAGGTACTGAACCATGGCTGCAACATCCTCCGGTCTGCCGACGCGCCCTGCCGGATGCTGCGAGTGATCCTCAGGGCGCAGCGGCTCGGCGTCGGCACCGCCGGGGCGGTACTCGCGCGTGTCAATCCAGCCGGGACTGACGGAATTGACCCGAACCTCCGGGGCCAGGCTCATCGACAACGCGTGAGTCAGGGCGAGAATACCGCCCTTACAGGCGGAGTATGCCTCGGTGTTCGGCTCGCTCATCAAGGCTCGTGTGCTGGCGATGTTGACAATCGCACCGCGCGCGTCGCCCAGCGCGTCGGCAGCGTGTTTCGCGCAGAGCATCGGCCCCGTCAGGTCGACTGCCAGCACCCGATTCCATTCCTTCACAGTCAACTCGGCCAGCGGTTTTCGTCGCGAGACGGCCGCGTTGTTGACGAGGAAGTCGCATCGGCTCGTCTCGGAAATCGTCCTGCGGATCATGTGGCGGACGCTGGCTTCGTCGGCTACGTCTGTCTGAATGAACAGCGCGTTGCCTTTTCCGGTAAGCAGCTTTTCGGCGTCCTTTCCGAGCTCCTCATCGGTCTCGGCTATTACGACCGCCGCGCCCTGGTCTATGAACATCTTTGCGATGCACCTGCCGATACCCCTGCCGGCCCCGGTTACGACGGCTGTTCTCCCCTGAAACATTTCCGATCTCCTGTCTTTGATATTTGCCTATTCACCCGGGTAGATCATACCGATCTGTTTACGCCATGCGTCGAGTACCTCCATGTTGTCGATCGTGTCCTGCCAGTTGGGGCAAGGGAACGGGGCTTGACGCCGGTGGATATGCTCGGCCACCGCATCGGCTTCCAGGCCGTAGAGGTAGCGGTCGGTGCTGACGACGATTTCCTCCGGATCGCCGCTACGGGGCGTGATGATCAGCTTCGTGTCTCCGCCCTCCCGCGCCGGGATCCACGGCCAGGGCACATCCAGCATGCCTTCGGAGCCGAAGACCTGCACCCGGTTGTCCTGCCGGACCCGCACACCACAGGCCACCTGGGCGACAATCCCGGTTTCGAATTCCAGGTTCGCCGCGGCCCATTCGTCCACACCACTCTCACCGACCCTGCCGACGCCCTGAACCTTTACCGGCTCTGCCGGTTCGAACCTTCCTTCGGCAACACCTGCCAGCATCCGAGACATGCTGACGGTGTACCCGCCGACGTCGATGATGCCCCCACCACCGAGGGACGCGCTGAACTGCCGCTTGTCCGGATCATAGCCGGTATGGAAACAGAACGCCGCGCGGATCATGCGGACCTCACCGACCGCCCCGTCGCGGAGCAACTGGATGATCTTGTGAGTCTGATCCGCACAACGGTACATGAACGCCTCCATGAAAAACACGTCTTTGTTGGCGGCTGCGTCGATCATCTCGCGGGCGTCTTGGGCGTTCAGCGCGACAGGTTTCTCGCAGAGAATGTGTTTTCCCGCCTCGGCCGCCCGAAGCGCCCACTCCTTGTGCATCGTATTCGGCGTGGCGATGTAGACGATGTCGACCTCGTCATCCTCCAGCAGGCGGTCATATCCGGCGTAGGCTTTGGGGACGTCCATCTCCTCGGCGAACGCCTTGGCCCGCTGCTCGGTGCGACTGGCCACGGCGTGAACCGTGCCGGTTTTCGAGTCGGCCACGCCCCTGGCGAATTTGTGGGCGATGTTTCCTGTAGCAAGCAATCCCCAGCGTAGTTTCCGGTCCATGTGAAGGGCTCCTTTCCATAAGCATTTTCTATGGAAGCATATGCAGCCGGATCGGCGGCTGCAATGACAAGTGATGGCACCAGCGAACGCTTTTCAGTGGATACCGACGACCCGAAGCAGGATAATTCCTGCGGGAAATAACCCCTCTTGAGGTGAACGACCATGATTGCACGACATTGGCATGTTGTTCTGGTTCTGATGGTATTGGGCATGACGGCCCTGCCCGTTCTGGCAGACGATGAGGAAGGCGAAGGGCGGGAGGTAAAACGCGAGCGTCGCCGCGAGCGTGAGAACGAGGAACGCGCAGAACGTGGCGAGCGCCGGCGGGATCGGGAAATTGACCGCGAGGAGCGGCGCGAGCCCCGGCGGGAACGTGATGAGGAAGGCGAAGAACGGCCCGAACGCCGGCGCGAGCGCGAAAGGGAAGATGAGGAGTCCCGTGAGCGCCGCCGCACTCGCGAAAGCCACGCGGAGAAAGACGGAGTCGAAGGGATCGGCCGACTGGTGAGCAAGCTGGCCAAGGGAGAGAAGCGCCCACGCACCTACGTCAAAATCGGGAAACGTTATTACCTGATGGTCGCCGTCGAAGTGGACAAAGCGACCGGCGAGCGGATGATCGAAGCCGAAAAGCGTGCCGACCGGCAGCGGCGCGAACGGGAGGTAGAGCGTGAAGGCAGACGCGACCGCGAAGGCAACCGTGGGGAAGGTCGCCGGCGCTCGCCCGAAGCACGCCGCCGAGGTCGCGAAGGCAAAGGCCCCCGCGAGGGGGATGAGGAACGCGAAGTTCGCGACCGTGATGACGATGGCGACGATGAGCGACCGGAAAGCGGTCGCCGACGCGGCCGCAACAGAGAACGACGCTAACGCGAAGACGACTGAGGTTTATCACGAAAGCCGAAGATGACCGGCCAGTTGTCGCACGAGTCATCGGCGACTATACACTTCTACAGGGGCGTTGTCCTGTTCGGCAGCGCCTCTGTTTTTCGTGAGGAAGGAGAGCATGGCCAGGAAGAAAGCCCCGAAACCTGTGGTCGGGTGGCGAGAGTGGATTGCGATTCCGTCACTTGGGGTTCCGGCCATCAAGGCGAAGATTGATACCGGCGCCCGCTCCAGCTCTCTGCACGCGTTCGACATGAAAGTCAGCGAAGGCCACGGCGGTGCGGTCGTTTCCTTCAGCATCCATCCGATGCAGAAAACCACCCAGCCGACCGTAGAAGCTCAGATGCCGCTTCTGGAGAAACGATGGGTCCGTTCCTCCAGCGGACATCGCACGCTCCGGCCGGTCGTGATGATGCCCATTCAGCTTCACGGAATGGTCTTTGACATTGAAGTCACTCTCACCCGCCGCGATGCGATGGGCTTCCGGATGCTACTGGGGCGACAGGCCCTGCGGAAACGTTTCCTGGTCGATCCGGGCAAGTCGTATCTCGCCGGCAGAGGCCCGCTCTCTGTCCGCAAACGCAACGAATCAACCGCATCCGAACGCCACAGGAAAGGCACCAAGTGAGAATCGCCCTGCTATCCCGCAGTCCGCAAGCCTACAGCACCCGCCGGCTGATCGATACGGCTCGACAGCGCGGGCACCGCGTGACAATCCTGGACACGCTCAAATTCGCCATTGACGTCGAAGAAACCCAGCCGGGCCTGCTGTACCGCGGCAAACGCGTCTCCAACTATGATGCGATCATCCCCCGTATCGGAGCGTCGGTCACCTTCTTCGGCACCGCCGTGCTCCGCCAATTCGAGCAGATGGGCGTGTTCACGCTGAATTCGTCACACGCCATTACGGTATCTCGCGACAAGCTGCGGACGCTACAGATCCTCAGCCGCCACACCATCGGTTTGCCCGCTTCGGCGTTCGTCCGGGAAAAGCGGGACGTCCTGCCGGCCATCGAACGATTGGGCGGTGCACCGGTGGTCATCAAGCTGCTGGAAGGCACCCAGGGCATCGGAGTGATCCTCGCGGACAAGAAAGAAATCGCCGCGGCGATCGTCGAAACGCTCCAAAGCGCTCGCGAGAACGTGCTCATCCAGAAATTCGTAGCCGAGAGCAAGGGCAAGGACGTCCGCGCGTTTGTCGTGGGCGGCCGGGTGGTCGCGGCGATGCGGCGTCGGGCCGAAGGACAGGAATTCCGCAGCAACATTCACCGGGGCGGCAAGGCCGAGCCCGTGGAGTTGAGCAAGGAATTCGCGGAAACCGCCGTGCGGGCCTCGCAGATTCTGGGCCTGCGGGTGGCCGGGGTGGATATGCTGGAGTCGAACGACGGGCCGAAAATCATGGAAGTCAACTCCTCCCCGGGGCTGGAGGGCATCGAGCGGGCGACCGGCCTGGACATTGCCGAAGCTGTGATCCAGCAACTTGAACAGGAAGTCAGCTTCCCGGATATCGACCTCCGCCAACGCCTCACGCTGCGCCACGGGTACGGTGTGGCGGAGTTCACCGTCAACGCCGACTCCCCGCTGGCACAGAAGGAGTTGCAGCAGACGCACCTGAAAGATCAGGAAGTGATGGTGATGACGATAGACCGCAACGGCCTGGCCATTCCGAGCCCGAGCGGAGACACGACCATTTTCCCGGGCGACAAACTGCTGTGCTTCGGTAAGCTGTTGACTCTTCGCGGGCTGATTCCGCCCAAGAAGCGGAAGAAACGCCGGAAGAAGAGCCGGGACGGGTAGTTAGCGGCCCCGGTGAGACGGGGTGGCAGCGGGCGAAGTTTTGCTCTGAAAGCGTTTGACTTCCCCGCCAGCACGCGGTAGCTTCAAGGCGTAACTTACCGGCCTTGCGCCCGGTATGTCGATGACCGGATTCAGGAGTACTGACCATGGCGAGAACGATCACGGCACTGGCGGCCTTTGCTATTGCGCTGTCGGCTTTCATGCTACCGGCCCACGCGGTCCCGGAACCGGCGGAAGTCCCGCTCAGTTGGGAACTGGATGTTCGTATTGAAAAGCCGATCGCGATTTCGGCGGAGGTCCCCGGTTCGGACGAGAAGCAGGTGTTCTGGTATCTCCGGTATGAGATCATCAACCGCACCGGCGAAGATCGCGATTTCGTGCCGGAAATCTTTCTGTACACGGACACCGGGCACATCGTCCGGGCCGACGCGAGCGTACCCTCGGCGGTGTACGACAAGATCCGCAAACTGCACAACGATCCCCTGATGCGCAAGGTCAGCGGGATGGCGGGAAAGGTTCTGCAGGGCGAGGACAACTCCAAGCGCGGCGTGGCGGTCTTCCGTGATTTCGATCCGAAGGCCGGCGGGTTCGACATCTTCATTGGCGGCCTGAGCGGCGAGACGCAGACCATGAAGCTGCCCGCGCCGATCGAAGTCGTTGAGACCGACCTCCGCGGCAACAAGAAGAAGGTCGTCAAGGACACGGTCACCCTGAACAAAACGCTGCAACTGACCTACGACATCTTCGGTGAAGCAGCCGCCCGCCCACGCAGCCGGGTCATTCTCGAAGACCGCAAGTGGGTCATGCGGTAGACTGTTTCACCCGCACGTAACGCACCAGCGGCGGCCTGACGGTCGCCGCTTTCATGCGCCTGCGACCGAACCAGACAGCAGGCCCAAATCGAGGACACCAATGGTTGCCATCGACGTACACACACATGCTTTCCCGGACAAACTCGCCGAGCGCGCTATCCCGAAACTGGAAGCTGCCGGCGACTGGAAAGCCGTCGGCCCCGGGACGGTCGACGGGCTGCTGGAGTCCATGGACTCCGCCGACGTGGACATCTCGGTCATCTGCTCCATCGCCACCAAGCCGGATCAGACCAGAGACATTCTGAAATGGTGCAAGAAGATCCGATCCGACAGGCTTGAGCCGTTCCCCTCGGTCCACCCTGCCGATCCCAAAGCGACAAAATGGGTGGAAAAGATCGCCAAGGCGGAGTTTGTCGGGATCAAGATGCACCCGATGTATCAGAACTTCCAGGTGGACTCCGATGAGGCCCAGAAGGTCTACCGGGCCGCGATGGATCACGACCTCGTGGTGACGCTTCACTGCGGCAAGGACATCGCCTTCCCGCCCGAGGACGACCGTGCCGCCGTGCAGCGTCTCCGCAGGATCATCGACATGTACCCCGACCTGCGGATCCTGCTGACACACATGGGCGGATGGAACATGTGGGACGAGGTGGAAGAGCTGCTTATTGGGACGCCCGCCCTGCTTGAGACGTCCTTCAGTTCGCAGTTCCTCCAGCCGGAGCGCATGTGCAGGATGATCCGCAACCACGGAGTGGACAAGGTCTGCTTCGGGACCGACTGGCCCTGGAACGGACAGGCGGCCGAGATTTCCAAGCTGCAGGACAGCGGCCTGGACAAAAGCGAGTTGTCCAAGGTTCTGTACGGCAACGCGGCGCGCATGCTGGGCTACTGAGGCCCCTGCTCATCGCCTGAAGCCCCCGCGAGCCGATTAGCGCTGAAGGGTCTTTTGATCAACATCGGGGCGGAACGTTCCGAACTCCACGTATGCTTCGGAGGCGATCGCCTGGATCTCCGGCGTGATGCCGATGGCCCGCGGCGACGGGTAGGCTCCCGCGATGAACCCTCCTCCGCGGCCGAGTTTCTCGACCATCTCGCGGGCCTCCCGACGGATCTTGTCCCGATTACGCGTCTGAAGCGTCCGCTGGATATCCACCGGGCACCAGAAGGCGGCCCTGCCGTGGAAACGTTCGGCCAGCAGGTCGATTCCGTGCAAGGTCGGCTGGTCGAACTGGAAGCAGTTGACCCCGCAGGCGATCATGTCGTCCAGTACGGCTGTCATTTTCCCGCACGAGTGCATGATGACCAGCATACCCAGTTCGCGAGCCCGCCCGGCCAGTGCCTCGAACTCCGGCCGGAAGATGTCCCGCCACATATCCGGGGAGATCATCAGCCGGTCCTGGGTGCCCCAGTCCTCCGGGAACATGATCGCATCGGCCCCTGCCCTGGCCATGCCTTCGATCATCTTCAGAAGCTCGGAGCGAACGATAGCGTGCAGCCGGTCGACCTTCTCCCGTTCCAGGACCAGATCGCACAGGTAGTTGTCGAGTCGGCGGAGCTTCCGGGCAATATTGAACGTGAACCCGGGAAGGTGGCCGATACGGAACTGCTCCGGATTCTGCTCGAAATGCTCGCGTATCTGCGGGACGTAATCATCGTAGTTTCCGCAGTCGGGCGGGCGATAGGCTTCCAGATCGTCCCAGTCCTCGATGGCCCCGGCGACTACTTCCCCCTTGTCGAATTCCGTCAGCGTCGCCCAAGTAACGCCCCACTCATCCCGCCAGCGATGGAGTTCATTGCCCTTCGGTTCAAGCTCTTCCGGCACATTGGAGGCCCTGCCGCCGTGGACGGTATCGTTGGGGAACGGCTCCGGAAGAGCCATCCCGATCCGCGGCGGGTCGTCAAACGTCAGATTGGCGGCGAATATCTCGCGTGGAGTCATGCGTTCAGCTTTCGTTGGCTATTCCAGCGTTCGCTTCAACTGGTACTCGACGTGAATGATCCGCCAGCCCTCGTCGCGGCGGACCCACCGAACGGTCCATACCATCCGAACAGCTCCGGAGATGTTCAGGTCCGAGGCGTTGATCTTCACGAACGTGTCGGCCTGCATGGTCGCCTCGTCGCCGATCACCTCGATCTCAGGAGCCGAACGGAAATCCACGTTGCTGATCTTGAACCGACGGATGGCCTCGCGTCCGGCGTCCAGGGCCTGCTCTTTGCTCTCGCCGACATCGCCATCGTAGCGGGGGTCAAGGTACGTCGCCGCCCGATCGACGTCGCCGGCGGTAATCGCGTCGGCAATCTCATACGTATTGAGCAGGATCTTTTCCCGCTCGGTCCGGACGGCCGAAGCCAACCAGAACAAACCCGCAATCAGGATGGGCGGGCCTATCAAAGCCAACGCCGCCCAGCGTTTGCGCGTATTGTACCACACCGCGAGAATCACCAACTCAATGATGACCAACGTGATGACCGTGTAGAATGGGCTCTCGAACAGTTCAGTTTGCATGGCCGGGATTGTATCCGCCGACTGCCGTCGGTTAAAGATATTCCCCCGCAAACGGCGATGTAGCTATGGACAGCGGCATGAGCAAGAAACCCGAAAACTCCGCCGGCAGGCAAAAGCCTCCCGAGCACCATTCCGACGCCAAAGACCTGATGCGTCTGGGCGAAGCCTCCCGCACATCGGGCGTCAGCAAGCAAGCCATCGAGTATTACATCATGCTCGGGCTAATCGATCCGATTCGCGGGGAAGACGGCAGGAGTCGCTGGTTCAATCGCAGGCTTGTCCGCCGCATCAAGCTGATCCGCAAGCTCAACCGCACCGGATACACGTTGCGGGACATCCGCGAGATCTTCCTCCGCAGAAAACGCTGACCCGGCCGCTATCTTGCCCGCGTTCGCTCGCGGGTCGAGGTACATCTCCCGGAACAGAATCCACGGATCAAGCAGGACGGCGTCCTCGACGTCCCCGCCACCGGGCTCGATGACTCCGAACTTGAAATGCGAATGCGAATGGGCGCCGATCAGCACTCCGGCGCCTTCAGCCAGGTGCGTGCCGGCAGGCAGAGGCTGATGCTCGTCCACCAGCAGCCGAATGACGTGATGCACCTGGATCACCCAGGTCGAGCCGTCCGGCCAGGTGTGCAGGCCGCGCCACCGATTGTTGTTGTCGCCCTTGGACAGATGGGCGAAGAAGTAGTGGTCATCCAGCGGAATCGGCGTCCAGATCGGCGTGCCCGCCGGGTGATTGATGTCCAGCCCACCGTGAGCCGACCCGCCGAAGTAGGCACCCATCCAGACGTCTTCCCCGTTGTAGGCATCCTCCACCCGCAGACCGCCGTCCGGCAGCGGACACCATGGCTGCAGAAGGACCGGACAGATGCTTGTCGTCGCATCCTGGACGGCCAGTCGACACGCTTTGCGGGGGCGGCAGGTGCCGTGGGTTTCCTGAAGGAAATCGAAGATATCGTCCACCGCGTCAAACCAGATCCGCAGCCCCATGATCTCGCTGGGCTCGTAGAAACTTTCGGGCGTGGCGACTTCCCGCCCCAGCCACAGGTCCACCCCGTCGATCTGCAGGTGGCAGCGGAACCGGTAGTTGGTCACCGCGCCCTTGATTTCCGGCAACGGCCTCTGGTCGGGTGGATCGATGGTCGTCTCGCTGACCCCCGCCCAGGTGCTCTTCAGGACGACCGACCGGGTGGTGCCGTCGGCAAGGATGAAGCGCAGTTCGTCGTCCACGTCCATTTCCACGGCGGTCAAGGTATCGCGAGCGGTTTTCTCGATGATCATCGCGGCAGCTCCTTCGCAATCGTTCCTGCCAAGGCTACCCGATGTCCTGTCGCTTGTACATCACTCGCTTCGCTGAGGTTTTTGCTTTACGAACGGGCGGCCCGACCGGATCATGTGCTCCGCAGAAGTCCCCAGAAGAAAGGATGCACAGGCATGCAACCGGAAACGCGCATCGTACATGGACAGAATTCCTGGATCGTAACCAGCGATTGCGTGGAACTGGCCATCACCGAGCTCGGCGGGCACATGGCCCCAGTGAACTTCTACGCCGACACCGCCCGGCCGATCCAGCCGTATTACATCAGCCCGTGGCAGGATGAAACGCGAGAAGACGTCGCCCCGGACGTTCTGAAGCCTCTTCGCGGGAACTTCTTCTGCATGCCCTTCGGCGGAAACAACGCCTGGAACGGCGAAAACCACGTCCCTCACGGCGAGCCGGCTACCGGCAAGTGGAACCTGGAGTCTTTGACGAAGGACGCGGCGGTGACCTGCCTGACGCTGTCCATGAAGACGCTACAGCGCCCTGCGGACGTGACCAAGCGGGTTTCGCTGGTCGACGGGCAGAACGTGGTCTATACGCAGCACGTGATCCAAGGCGGCGCGGGCAAAATGAGCCTCGGGCATCACGCGACGCTGGGGGTGCCACTGCAGACCGGCGCGCTGAAGCTGGCGACGAGCCCGTTCCAACTGGGGATGACGAACCCGGCCCTGTTCAGCGACCCCGCCGACGGGGAATACCAGTCCTTCGCCATCGGGGAGACCTTCGACAGCCTCGACCGCGTGCCGCTGATCTGGAAAGACCCCGCCGTCGGCGACGCGTCCACCTTCCCGCAGAGGGAGGGCTTCACCGATCTGCTGGCGGTCTACCGCGAGCCGCAGTCGGCGCCTGCGTGGACGACGGCCTGCGACGACCATGGCGAAATGCTGTGGTTCTCGCTGAAAGACGCCCGTAAGCTGCCCGCCACGGCGATGTGGATCAGCAATCGCGGCAGGCACGGAGCCCCGTGGGACGGCAGGAACCGCTGTCTGGGCCTGGAGGACGTCTGCGCGTACTTTGCTGAAGGCCTCGCCGACTCCGCTGCGGAGAACTGCATCAATCGGCAGGGCTTCCCGACGACACTGACGCTGACCGACGAGGAGCCGACCACGATCAACTACATCGAGGGCGCCGTCCGCGTGCCCCAAGATTTCGACCGCGTGGCGGAGGTGGAATTCTCGCAAGGAACAGTCACTTTCCATTCCACGACCGGCAGGAAAGTTGACGCGCAGGTCAACACGGACTTCCTGCACACCGGAAAGCTGTAGAGGCCTCCCCTCGCCCAGCGGCAGGTCGCAGGAGTAGTCGGCCTGTTCGTTCAGTTCGCGGATCAGCAGCAGGTATCCGCCGCTGCCGT
>JBKHHU010000334.1:0-2527 GCA_046539045.1 Phycisphaerae bacterium | reverse complement strand
CGGTCGGCCCGGATTTGGCACCGGCCGGGGCCGATTGACGCTTCTGCATCTTGAAGTCGAAGCTGTCCTCGTCGGCCCGGCCGTCGGATTCGCCGCGGATCAGGGCGTCCAGTTCCGCCACGGTGCGGTTGAGTTCCTGTGCCTGAGCGCTGAGTTCCTCGGCGGCTGCGGCCGATTCTTCGGCGTTGGCTGCGTTGGACTGTGTGACGCTGTCCATCTGCGTCACGGCGGTGTTGACCTGGTCGATGCCCTGGGTCTGCTCGACGCTGGCGGCAGCGATCTCGCCGACCAGTTCGTTGACCTTGCGGATATCGGCGGAGATCTGTTCGAAGCTCTGGGTGACGTCGTTGCTGATGGCCACGCCCGCGTCGGCCTTGCTCACCGAGGACTCGATCATCTCGGAGGTATTGCGGGCGGCTTCGGCGGACCGCTGTGCCAGTGCCCGCACTTCCTCTGCGACGACCGCGAATCCCTTGCCCGCTTCCCCGGCCCGGGCCGCTTCGACCGCGGCGTTGAGTGCCAGGAGGTTGGTCTGGAAGGCGATATCGTCGATGGTCTTGACGATCTTGGCGGTCTCGTGGGCCGCGTTGCGGATGTCCTCGATGGCCTGGTTCATCTTCCGCATGTCCTCCTCACCGCGTTGGGCGTTGCCGGTAGCGGTTTCGGAGAGCGTGCTGGCTTCCTGGGCGTTGGAGGAGTTGTTCTTGGTCATCGAGGCCATCTCCTCCATGCTGCTGGAGGATTCCTCGATGGCGGCAGCCTGTTCGCTGGCGCCCTCTGCCAGTGACTGCGAACTGCCCGAAACCTGCGCCGAGGCGCTGAACACCTGCTGGGCTCCGTCGCGGAGCGAGCTGATGATCCGGTTGATCGGCTTGGTCAGGCGGCCGGCGAACAGCATGCCCATCACAGCGCCGCACGCCAGCAGCACGGCGGCGGTGATGCAGATGACCCACGTCGCGGCCGAGCCGCGCGACTCGGCCTTGGAGGCAATCTCGCGACTCTCGGCCAGGAACTCCTCCTTCGGACACGTGGCGAACAGGGCGTACTGTTTGTCCCCCATCTGCAGCGGCGTGTAGGCACCGTATTTGTCGACGCCCTCGAAGGTGTAGTTGTCCCAGCCGGTCTGTCCGGACAGAACCTTGTTCTTGATCAGCTCAGCGAACTGGCCGTACTTGGCGGCCGTCAGATCCACGCCGTCGCCAAGATCGTACTTCGGATGGCTGAGGATGACGCCGTCGGCGTTGAAGACGGTCGGGTATCCGGTCTCACCGTAGACGCGGTCCTTGAGCTGTTTCCAGACCAGGGACCAGTCGGAATTGAGGATGAAGAAGCCCTCACGCCGGTCGCCGTTATACACCGGGGCGACCACGCGGCACTCGGCGGCGCCGGTGTGCGAAGCGGTCGAGACACCGGTGTTGAGGAGTCGGCCGCGCTGGAGCGTCCGGGCCTTGGCGAACCAGTCGGAACTTGATACATCTTTCAACTCGTCGCTGAATTTGCCGGCGACCAGGTCGAAAACCTCTTTCCCGTCTTCTCCGACATAGCGGATCTGGCTGTACATCGGGTGGCTCGTGCCGTCGATTTCCATCGTGGCCGACTCGTGGAACGCCTTGACCTCGCCGCGGAGCATCTGCATTGAGTTGGCGGCGGCCTCCTCGCTCAGTTCGTCCCAGTAGGCGCTGGCACAGATGATCCAGTCCCACTCGGGCAAATATTCGTAGAGGACGACCTTGTCCCTGCCTTCGAAGGCGTAGGACAGCTGCCCGACCTCACCGGCACGGTGGTTCTGGAGTACCGCCTTGAGTTCATCCAGCTTCAGATCGGTGACGATGTTCCTGTTGACCACCGCCTCCTTCGGATGGACCACGGTGATCCCGTCGCTGTTGAGCACGAAGGGGTATCCGGTCTTGCCGATTTTGATGCTGTTGATCTCTTTGGCGATGGCCTGTTTGGCGTCCGCGATCGAGTAGTTTTTGTTCTTCTCGACCATCTCCTGGTGCGTGCGGCAGGTCTGCAGCAGCCCACCGATGATCCTGGTCAGTTCCTTGCGGGCCATGGAGTTGAACAGCTTGTCGGTACCTTCCCGCGCAGCGAGATACCGCTTCATGCTGCTGGACTCGGCGAAACGTCGCGCGTTGAATTCCACGGACTCGACATACCCCGCCACGCGTTCGCGATCGGCCCGGACCCCGTTGACGAGGATCGTCCCCGCCTGCTCTTGCAGCCCACTGGCAGCCAGTTCAGAAGACTCGCTGCCCATCTGCCGGATTTCGTACAGCGAAAAAACGCCCAACCCGGCGATCGGCACGATCACCAGCAACAGCGACAGCCCGATCAACTTGTTCCTCAAAGACAACTTGATATGCATCCTGTAGCTCCTCGTTTTTTTTTTGCCTCAATACCATGCCCAAAGAGGTCCTGATGTGTCCTTCCATACGCGGGGCCGCAACCACGAAGACCGCACGCGCATCTTTAGAGCGAGTGACAAAACTCTTTTCCGGTTCAGCTGGCTGCAATCGTCCCTGTC
>JBKHHU010000333.1:0-2537 GCA_046539045.1 Phycisphaerae bacterium | reverse complement strand
GCCGCGTTCCTTACGCATCTCGTCGAGCTGCTTCTCCTGCTCGTCGGTGAGAACCTCGCGTAGCTTCTCGCGAATTTCCCTGTAGATCTTCATCTTGGCCTCTTTGCCTTCGGCTTCGGCGGCTTTTTTCCGCCCGGCCTGGACGATCTCGCGGATCTGGGTTTTCTGCGTCTCGGTCAGGTCAAGCTTGGCGAGCGGCCCATCACCGCGGCCGTGTCCCTTGCCGGGTTTGCGCATCTCTTCGAGCTTCTTGCGCTGTTCGTCCGTGAGCACGTCGGTCTTGATCTTTTCCCAAGCGGCCTGCCTCGCTTCGCGCTTTTCTTCGGGCTTCTCGGCCTTCTGTACCGCCTCGCCAGCGGCGGCCATGATCTTCTTGACCTCGGTCTTCTGGTCGTCGGTCAGGTCGAGCCGACGCAGGGCGCCCATGGCCATCATGCCGCGTCTGCCGCCCCGGCGATGCTGCTGCACAGTGCTCTTGACCTTTTCCATCTGCTCCTCGGTCAGCACGTCGCCCAGTTGCTTCATCAGATTCTCATGCAGTTCCATCCGCTTTCCCATCAGGCCCTTCATCTTCCCACGAGCGGTCTGCATGGCTTCTCTGTCCTTGGCCTGGGCGGCCTTCTTCATCTCGGCCATGCAAGCCCGGTGCTTCTCGCGGTTTTCCTTGTGGAAGTTCTCGACGGCCTGCGTATGCGTTTCCACGATCTGCTTGACCTGCTTCTGCTGCTCCTCGGTCAGGTCGAGCCCGTTTAACAGTTTCTGCATGTGCTGTGCGGGGGTCCGGTTGCCTCGGCGGGCGCGGGGGCCCTTGCCGTCGCGACGGTGCTTACGGATGCGTTGCCCTTGGCCGTTACCGTTGTCCGCGTCCTGAGCGAACGTCGGAGCGGCAAAAATTGCCAATGTCAGTGCCCCGGCAAGCAGGGCTGTCAGTGTGCGTTTCATCGTGGTTCTCCTGTGAATTTTCCCCCGCCGTGATGGGGGCTTTTGTCGGTCGCGTGGTTCGGCTTTACCCGGGGATGCCCGAACCATCATTTCTCGCTCCTTATTGCAGGAACCGACCCGGACGTTTACCCCCGCCCGGATTTTTTCCGCGTCCGCTTTACGCTGCCTGCCGCGGCGGGTACCTTGGCGGGTCCAAAAATGGAGTGAACCCATGACGAGCAAATATGAAATGTTCGACAGATCGCGGCTGACCATCCAGCCGCTTGGCAAGCGAATCCACGATGTGACGGTTTCTGACGTGCTGGAAATCGGCGATGAACCGATGAAACTGGACAGCGAAGCCGAACTGCGAAAGGTGGCTGACGCGGTCAACGCGGCCCGCGCTCGCGGCGCCAGCGTCGTGCTGATGATGGGCGCTCACCTGATTAAGGTCGGTCTCTCGCGGTACCTGGTGGACCTGATCCGCCGCGGGATATTCAGCGTGGTCGCCATGAACGGGGCCTGCAGCATCCACGATTACGAGATGGCCCGCATCGGCGCCACCAGCGAATCGGTCGCGAAATACATCATGGAAGGGCGGTTCGGGCTCTGGCAGGAGACCGCAGCCATTAACGACATACTGCGCGCTGGGGTCGCCGACGGGCTCGGCTACGGAGAGGCGCTCGGCAAGGCCGTCAGTCAAAGCGACCTGCCGCACAAGGACCTGTCGATCTTCGCCGCTTGCTACGAAGCGGGCATACCCGCGACCGTGCACGTCGGGGTCGGTTACGATATCATCCACGAGCACCCCAACTGCGACGGGGCGGCACTGGGGGCGGCCAGCTACCGCGACTTCCTGGTCTTCACGAAGGTCATCGAGAGCCTCGAGGGCGGGGCGGTGCTCTGCTACGGCACTGCAGTGATGGGTCCGGAGGTTTACCTCAAGGCGCTGAGCATGGCCAGGAACGTCGCTGCACGCCAGGGGCGTCAGATCCGCCGGTTCACCTCGGCCGTGTTCGACCTGGTGCACCTCGGCAGCGATCTGACCACCGAAGCGCCCAAGGATCAGCCGGAGTATTACTACCGGCCGTTCAAGACGGTGCTGGTCCGCACGGTGCGAGACGGCGGGACGAGTCACTACGTCCGCGGCGACCACCGCGCGACTTTGCCCGCTCTGCATCGGTTGATCGTCGCAGGCCGGTAGCAGATCGCGTAAGGCAGAATCGCCAGCGCGGACGGCGGATCTGCTCCACCGTCCGACGCCCAGCCTCCTTGTCCGATGTCTGCTCTCGCCGGATCGCTGCTATCGCATGATGTCGATGCGCGACTGGCCGCTTCTGGCTTTCGACTTCAGAGTGCGTAGCAGCTTGCTTGCCGAGCCGCTCGGGCGAGCGCTGATCGTCGGCTTGCTTCGACGTGCTGCTGCGTTCCAAAGCTTGTACGAGTCCATGTTTACGTTGAAACTGCGAAGCGTGCTCAACAGTTTACTGCTGCTGCTCTTCGCTGACTTGGCCGGTGTTCCGATGGGCCGGTAAATGCTGTTCCGGGACCGAAGGATCTTGGCGAAATTCGCCAACGCACTCACGCCGGAACTGACTCCACTAATCCTCCCCATT
>JBKHHU010000332.1:0-2543 GCA_046539045.1 Phycisphaerae bacterium | reverse complement strand
TGCGGGGGATCCTCCCCGCCCGGCTGCCAAGCTTACCAAGTATCCGCCAAAACCAGGGTAAACTCAACAGGTTTTTAGTATAGCAGAAATGGAATCCGGGACCAAACGCCGGCGCCGCCGGTCGCCACGATTCTTCGCTCTGGCCGCAGCGCGCCCGACAGCCCGTCCAGACCGGGAACTACGCGATCCATTTCCGCCGTATGTTCCGCAAGCTGATGCCGAACAGCAAGCCGCAGAACCCCAGCAACAGGGCGAAATCCAGAAGCAGCGGGATGCGCGGTGGACGATGGATCGCGGCGTGCAGCACGTCCGCCCCGTACGTCAGCGGCAGGATGTAACTGAGCGGCTGGAGCCAGACCGGCAACTGCTCTACCGGGAAGAACAGCCCGCACAGGAAGATCATCGGAAAGCGGAAGAAATTCGAGAATGTCTGGGCCTCGAAAATCTCCCGGACAGATACCGCGATGAACAACCCCAGAAAGGCCGAACTGACCGCGATCAGCACGATCGCCGGGATCAGCGTCAGCCAGTTGATCCCGGACAGGTCCATCAGGAACGCGGCAAGAACCAGCGGAACCAGCGCATTGGCCACACCGAACACGATCGCCCCGGTGGTCTTGGCCAGCATCAGCAGCTCCAGCCGGATCGGTGCCAGCAGCAGCCGCTCGAATGATCTTCCCTTCTTCTCGAACGTGACCGTCACCGCCAGCATGCTCGTGGTGCCGAAAAGCACCGACACCGCCATCACGCCCGGCAGAAGCTCCGGGATCCGCTCCAGCCCCGACCCGGACCGGATGAAAAACATCGCCGTCCACGCCAGCGGGAAGACCAGACCCCAACTGATGTTCGGCGGTTTGAGGTAGTACGACCGCATATCCTTGATCAGAATGTTCCAAAAAGCGATCCACGCCTTCATCGGGCCCCTCCCTTACCGGTTCTTTCCTTCTCCTGCTTCATGGCACCGGTTTCGAGCCCCGTGATCTCCACGAACACATCCTCCAGCGACGGCAGGAGCTTGCGTGCCTCGGCCACTTCCATACCGCGATCCTCCAGCAGGCGGACCAGCGGCCCGACGCGAACCGGCTCGGAGGACTCCACGCGGACCCGCTCGCTGTCGGCTTGACAGTGAAGACCGGGCCAGTTCGCAGCGATCGCCTCGCAGGCGTCGGCGACTTTCCCCGAGACGGTGAATTCCACCACGTGACGACCATCGGCCCGTCGCATGAGTTCCCGCACCGTATCGCAACGGACGATCCTCCCGCCAACGATGAAGGCGATCCGCCCGCAGAGTCGCTCAGCCTCCTCAATGTAATGGGTGGTCAGAAAGATCGTCGTCCCGTCGGTATTCAGGTTGGCGATGAGGCGGCGGATCTGTCGGGCGCTGCCTACGTCGATGCCCGTGGTCGGCTCGTCCATGAACAGGATCGGCGGGGCGTGGATGATCCCCGCGGCGATGGTCAGCTTCCGCTTCATGCCCTTGGAGTATCCGCCGAATTTCCGATCCCCCGCCTCGGAGAGACCGAACCGGTCCAGCAGTTCTTCGGCCCGGTCGGTGCGGTCGCGCTTGCTCATGCCGTACAGCGACCCGCAGAAGGTCAGGTTCTCCAGCCCCGTCAGCTCCGGATACAAATTGCTCTCGTCCGGAACAATGCCCATCAGGTGCTGGGCGGCCTGGGGGTTCTGTGAGCAGTCGATCCCGGCGATGCGGATGTCGCCCGCGTCCGGCCGGGCCAGGCCCGTGAGCATGTTGATCGTCGTACTCTTGCCCGCTCCGTTGGGGCCGAGGAAGCCGAACAACTCCCCCCGCCGGATCTCAAAGTCGATCCCCGCCACCGCCTGCACATCGTCGAACCGCTTCTGCAGGCCGGCAACTGTGATGATGGTTTCCGGCATGGTGGGCTACTTTTTCTCCGGTTGCGTGCAGGTGCACGGGTGCTTGTCGGCTTGACCGTGGCAGGTGCGGATCTGTTCGGCAGAGCAGTCTTCGGGTTTGCCGTCGGTCAGGTTTTCGGGTTTGCAGCAGCCTTGTTGCTTGTCTTTGCAGCACATTTCGATTCTCCATTCATCTTTTTGCAGGCCGGTCCGGCAGAAGTCTTCTGCACGGCAGGCGCTGTCAGTAGTGCATCGATTTCCGTTCGCCAGGCGGTGAGCGTCTTGTCGTTCAGGCGGTAATGGACGAAGTAGCCGCGTTTCTCGTCGATCACGAGCCCCGCGTCCCGCATGATCCGAAGATGCTGCGAAACCGCACCCTGTGTAACATCCAGCCGGGACGCCAGGGCATTGACGCACATCGCTCGGCCTTTCAACAACTGAACGATGTGCACGCGCGTCTGCACCGACAATACCTTCATCGCTCTGGCGAGTTCCTTTGGAGTAGTCATCTTAGTCTCTACTAATATACTATACACGTGGCCATTGCAAGGGCAATATGGATTTGGCTTGCGGGAGTGCATCGGGCGGTTCAGGTATGTTCATGCCGACCGACCCGGTTCGCGTCGTTCGCGCTGTTCGTGGCTACTATCCGGAAATCCGAAATCCGAATC
>JBKHHU010000331.1:0-2547 GCA_046539045.1 Phycisphaerae bacterium | reverse complement strand
TCGGGTCGAATCCCAGGTCACGCATCCAGCGGTCCCGCTGGCTGGCGGAATTCAGGCCGCGGTATTTCTCTCGGGGCTCCCCTCCGCGGGTGCCCGGCCGGTCGTGCAATCGGGCGAGAAATTCCACGAACTCCTCGGATCGACGCCCTATGCAGCGCCGCTTTCTTGCTTCAACTCGGATTTCCCGATCAGTGCTGACTACGGTCAGCCGCTTGGGGGCGGAATCTTCTCGGATGAACCCGATGATCAGGTCGTCGGCCTTGTACGGCCCGGAAAAATAGACGCTGACGCCCTGATCGTACATTTGGCGCAGGAGGCCTGGCGGCGGGTCCGGACCATCAAATACGATAGTCACCCGCTCTTTCCGCGCCACCAGCGGCTTGAGCAGTACGCACAGGCCCAAGCGTCCGGCCTCGTAGTCGGCCACGTTCCGCAGCGCGTACAGCAAATTGTTCCCGTCGATCAGGTACGGCATGGCCCCGATGGTACGCGGCAGGCAGGCGAACGCCAATGGTAAATCCCCAGGGGCACTGCAGGGTCAAGCGCCCGGGTGGTGTTGGGGCCTGGTCTGCGCCGAAACGTTCCTTCGTCACGCTTGAGGACAGCCTGCCGAAAGCGTATAACCGGTGGCCGGCACCATGTAAGGAAAGCAGCCGATGATGTTTGTCGAGCAGAAGACCATCGCCCTCTGGCCGCAGCCCGCTCCCGGAGCATTGGGTGACACCGAGGAAGATATTCCCGCCGTGAGTCCGTTCCTGCCACAAGCGGAGGCACCTGTCGCCTCGGTTATCATCTGTCCGGGCGGAGGGTACTGCAGACGTGCCGGGCACGAGGCAGAGCCGGTGGCTCGCTGGCTGGCAGGGCTGGGCGTGGCTGCATTTGTGCTTCGTTATCGTGTCAAACCGTACAAGTACCCTGTGCCGCTGACGGATGCTCAGCGTGCGGTGCGCGTGGTGCGTGCCGGCGCCTCAGAGTGGAATATCGATCCGCAGAGGGTCGGGATACTCGGCTTCTCCGCGGGCGGACATTTGGCGGCTTCGGCTGCTACCATGTTCGACGACGGGTTCTCAGGCGACGTCGACCCGGTCCAGCGGCAGTCGAGTCGACCGGATGCACTGATCGCGTGCTATCCCGTCCTGACGTTTGGCGATCATCGTCACGATGGCTCGATGCGGGCGTTGCTGGGCGACGAGGACGGCCGAGTCGACCCGGAACTGCAGGAACGGTTGAGTCTCGAAAACCGTGTGACCGAACAGACCCCGCCGACGTTCCTGTGGCACACGGTCGCCGACCAAGCGGTCCCGGTGGAGAACGTGTTCTTGTTCGCATCGGCTCTGCGGCGGAACGGCGTGCCGTTTGCTCTTCATTTATTTCCGGAAGGGCACCACGGTCTGGGGCTGGCCGAGTCGCTTCCGCACGTGGGGCAATGGACGGATCTCTGTGCAGCATGGCTAACGGAAATTGGATTCTGAGACCGGCAGCTATAGCAGCTGGTCGAGGGAAAGGGAGAGTGCGATGTTGGGAGCAGATGTGTCGACATGGAACTGGCGCGAGTGGACGATTTTTCTCCTCCCGTTCGTTCTGCTGATCGTTGTGGGGGTGCTTGCGTACCTGCTGAAGGGGACGATCCGCTCTCGGCTGGAGATGGGCAGACAGCTGAGGGAAGACCCTGATATCAATGAGTGGTTGATCTGCTTCAACTGGTCTCGAAAGATCCTGTACATTCCGACCATCGTGGTGTCGGTCGTAGCGGGAACGATCATGCTGTTCGAGCCAGGCGATCAGGCGGCCTACATCATCGGCGGTGTCTGGCTGGGCATGTTCTTCCTGAACTTCCTCGTGGACGAATATGAGATGAGCGTCAAGGTACTGCTGATCTTCTTTCTCTTGGGCGTGGTGCTGTTCCTCTGGCTGGCGTTCCTGGACTGGGAAGCGGGATTCGTCGGCGTATTCTCCCGCATCCGCGTCATCATGAGTCCGACAGTCTACTACCTTATCGCGTTGATCTTCACGCTGGCGATCGTGGTTTCGTGGATACGTGGATTGTTCTACTATGTGGCGATCACGCCCAACTACCTGAACGTGCAGGTCGGCACAACGGAGACCGGTGAACAGGTTTCCCGCGAGGAGTACAGCACCCGCATCGATACCGGCGACTTCCTGGAGAGGTTGCTCGGGTTTGGCAGGATCATCATCACCTTCGCCGATCAGCGTCGTCAGCCCATGGTGCTGCTGGTCTGGGGCATCGGGAACAAGGCATCCCGTCTGGAGAGCATCCGTGGCAAGCTGGCCGTGGACAGGCACCAGGCCGGCCGGATTCCTCCCGAGCAGCCGTTCTGAGATAACGACGGCCGTCCTGCCTGCGACGGAACTGCTCTGCTGCCATCTATCTGCGCCGCCTGTCTGCGCCGGAAAACAGGCAGCAGGCTTCTACCTTACAAAGTCTTACGGTGTCTCATCTCTCATCTTACTGTGAAGCTTTTTCATCCTTGGGCATTCATACCCGATTGTCTGATCGCGTGTCTACAGCGGACTATAGTGCGAAAG
>JBKHHU010000330.1:0-2582 GCA_046539045.1 Phycisphaerae bacterium | reverse complement strand
CTAGAGCGCACGGATCACACCCGTGAGGTCACTGGTTCGAGTCCAGTACGGCCCATCGATTGCGGTTTCACGGATTTCTGCATAGAACCTCGTGGAGCCGCATTTCTTTGCGCAGGCCTTTGTTTATGGGGGTTTGCTGCACCTTGGGTTTCCCCGTGAATTTCTCGATGCGCTTCAAGGCTTCTCTGTGCGGCCCCAGACTGCACCGGAAAGTGCACCGCTTTCTGCACCGCTTTGTCCTCTGAGCCTACGGCCTTGGCGAAGTGCTGGTCGGTAATCTGGAGGTAATGCTTGGCCGCGACCGAGGGGGAATTACCGATCCACTTGCAGACGACCTGCACCGGGAACCGCTCAGCAAGCTCTGTCTCTCGCGAAGACCGGCAGTTCTGGAAGAGCTTCGGCCACGGCTTCAGCCCCGCCTGCTGAATGGCCTGTTTGAGGATCTTGCGATACATTGGGCCTGCAATCCCGGGCTTGTACTGTCGGCAGCAGTAGATTGCACCGGGCTCGGCCTGCTCGAAGGCCGTCCTGAGGTGTGGCAGCAATTCCGGGAAGATCGGCACGATGCGGATTCCGCCGTCCTCGTGGTGCTCGGTCTTGCTGGCGTGGACGGTGAAGCGGTCCAGTTCCCAGTTCACATCGGTCCATTTCAGCCGGGCGACCTCAGAGGGGCACCGGAGACCGCCGTAGCGGGCCAGAGCGAAGACAAGACGGGTGTCGGCGTCCGGAAGAGCGCCGAGAACCGCTTCGGCCTCCTGGAGGCTGACAAAGTGCATCCGCTTGGCATTCTCCCGAACCGTCGAGGCCAGACCATCGAACGGGTTCCGGTCGATCAGTTCCCTGCGGACCGCGGCCCGGAAGAACTGCTTGGCAATGCCGATCCGCCGGCGGACCGTGTTCTCGCTCAGACTCTCGGTGGTGCGGAGATGAAGCCGGAAGCCGTCCGCATCCCCCGCTGTGATCTCGTCCAGGGGCTTGGATCGGCCGAAGTACTCCAGAAGGTTCCTGCGAGTATGGCCATAGACGGTCGTGGTCGACTTCTTCACGTCCTTGCGACTGCCGACGTACTCCGCAAGCCACTCGCCCAACGTGGGACAGTCCTGGGTCTCTCGGGGCTCACACAGTCCCGCTCTCACCAAACGGTTGCGGATGATGTCCGGTACACCGGCAAGCCACTCGGCCGTGGCAGGTTTCGGGGCCGATCCGGTTGTGAGGCAGGCCCGCAGGTCCTCTATGTACGTGCAGGCTTGCTGGGCCTGTTTGGCCGTCACCTTCCCCAGACGGATGGAGCGTCGCTTTCCGTCCGGACAAACGACTTGGATCGAACGCCGTCCGGTGTCCTTGCTATGAGAAATGCTCGCCACGATCAATTCTCCTTCCGGGTCGCGTCGCCCCTGACAATGTGAAGGTCCAGCAGGTCGGCCAGTTCGTCCAGATGTTCGATACTGAATCCCGCATCACCATGCATGAAACGGCTGAAGTGCCCTTGGCTGATCTGGAGGATCTGGCAGATCCGGTATCGGGACATGCCTGATTTATCGATGGCCTGCCTGAGTTGGTCTGACAATGACAGTCGATGCTTGCTCATGATAGTAGTATCCTATGCATGGATCGAAGTATCGTCAAGATCGTTTCACTGAAAACTTCCCGCGGGGCAGGACGCCAACTCGAATCGAGTGCAGTCCTGCAGGAACGACAGCCGCACAACACCCGTCGGCCCGTTGCGCTGCTTGGCGACGATCAGTTCGGTGACGTTGCTGTCCTGGTAGTCCGGCTCGCCGCGATGGTAGTAGTCCTCGCGGTGCAGCAGCGCCACAAGGTCCGCGTCCTGCTCGATAGAGCCCGACTCGCGAAGGTCGCTCATGCGGGGTCGGAAGTCGCTGCGGTCGGTCACGCGCCGGTTCAATTGGGCGGCCGCGATCACCGGCACATCGAGTTCCTTGGCGAGCGCCTTGAGCCCCCAGGACATTTGCCCCACCTGGACGGTGCGGTTCGCCCGTTCGTCGGTGGGTTGAAGCAGTTGCAGATAATCGACCAGAACCGCTTGCACGTCGTGGGCAGCCTTGAGTCGCCGGGCTCTGGCGCGGAGTTGGGCCACGGTCAAACCCGCATCGTCGTCGATGTAGATGGGCACCCCTCGCAACCGCTGCCGGGCCTTCTCCAGCGTCCGGCGTTCCGCCCCGCTCATCATGTTCTGCCGCAGGCGACGCAGGTCGAACCGGCCGTAGCTGCACCAAAGCCGCTGCCCCACCTGCTGGCGCGACATTTCCAGCGAGAAGACCGCAACCGGCACATCCTCCAGCGCCAGCCGCTCGGCCATGTTCAGCAGCAGTGCCGTCTTGCCCATCGACGGCCGCGCCGCGACGATGACAAGTTCGCCGCCATGAAAGCCGCCGCTGAGGGCGTCCAGGTCGCGATAGCCGCTGGGCAGGCCGTCTTGCTCGCGGTCACGGTCCAGCAGGTGCGATATCTCGCCCATGACCAAATTCATATCGGCGGGTTCGCGTCCACCCGACGCACGCCGCGCGACGGCAAAGACGGTCTGCTCGGCCCGGTCTACCACGTCCTGGGGGTCATCGACG
>JBKHHU010000119.1:0-10756 GCA_046539045.1 Phycisphaerae bacterium | reverse complement strand
CGTGATTATCCTCATCGGCGCGACCACCGAGAACCCGTACTTCGCCATCAACACTCCGCTTCTCAGCCGGTCAACCATGTTCGAGTTCCAGCCGCTGTCGGAACAGGATGTCGTGGATCTGCTCGAGCGGGCCCTGGCCGACGAAGAGCGCGGCCTGGGCCGCTACCACGTCCATGCCGACGAAGAGGCCCTGCAGCACCTGGCGACCATCAGCGACGGAGACGCACGCCGGGCCTTGACGGCGCTGGAGGTCGGCGTGCTGTCCCAGTTGCGGAACTGCAATCGGGACCAGCAAGAGCCCATCCGCTTCACCCTCGAAGTCGCTCAGGAATCGATCCAGGCCAAAGCCATCAAGTACGACGATGATGAGCATTACGACGCTGCCTCCGCGCTCATCAAAAGCATGAGGGGCAGCGATCCCGACGCAGCCGTATATTGGCTCGCACGAATGCTCACTGCCGGAGAAGACCCCCGGTTCATCGCCCGCCGGATCGCGATCCTCGCCAGCGAGGACATCGGAAACGCCGATCCAAGAGCCCTGCAGGTCGCTTCGGCGGCGTTTGACATTACCGAGAAGATCGGCAGGCCGGAATGCCACTTGACCTTGGCCCAGGCGGTGATCTACATGTGCTGTGCGCCGAAGTCCAACGCATCGGCCCTGGCCGTCTGGCAGGCGATGGACGATGTGAAGAACAAGCGAACCGTTCCGGTGCCGCTTTCGATACGCGACGCCCACTACAGCGGCGCCAAAGACACGGGGCGCGGGGACGGATACCAGTATGCCCACGACCATCCCGGCGGGGTCAGCCCGGACCAGGAATACCTCGGCGTGGAGAAAAGCTACTACACCCCCACCGACCGCGGGTACGAGAAACACATCAACGCGTATCTGGAATGGGCGAATCGGTTGCGGAAAAGCTCTGCCGAACGCCGAAAGAAGGAATAGAGGCGACAGGGCAACCCTAATGGAACGCAGAACATGAAGAAACACCTGAGAACAGAAATGAAGGCCAGGCTGGCGGACATCCCGCCCCAGGAGCGGGCCGAGAAAAGCTACGCCGCCTGTCGGGCACTGCTGGACACCGCGGAATTCAGAGCGGCCGAGAGCGTCATGCTGTATGTGCCCATCCCCGGAGAAGTCGACATCGCCGAACTGGCCTTGCATGCGTGGCAGGCGGGCAAGACCGTTCTGCTTCCGAAAGTCTCCTGGGAACAGCGCCACATGATCGCCATCGAAATCGATTCGCTGGAAACCGGACTGGTCAAAAACAGGCACGGCCTGCGGGAGCCTTCCGCCGGAGAGCCCTGGCCGGTAGAGCGTATCGGCATGATCGCGGTACCGGGTTTGGCATACGACACTCGCGGCCACAGACTCGGACGCGGCGGCGGCTTCTATGACCGGTTTCTGTCCCAGCCGAACCTGCGGGCCCACACCTGCGGGATCGCCTTCAGCGAGCAGATTGTCGACCGGGTACCTGTCCGCGATCATGACCACCCGGTCAGTATGATCGCCACCGAGAAAGGAATCACGCGGTCTGACGGTGCCCTCACCGGTGCCCGGAAGCCCCGTGCCGAACGAATCGAGGATCACACGAATGGCTAGACGACGCAAAAAATCTCACGGCGGACTCTGGTTCCTCCTGCTGATCGCGTTGATCGCCGGAGGCGTCGGGATCTATTACGCATTCCCGGGCATGTTCCGAGCCGAGCCCGGTCCGGAAGAGGCACTTGCCCATCAACCGACCGGCGAGACGGAGAACGCGGGCGAGGGAACGTCCAACGGCACCCCCGCCAAAGCCGACTCCAACGGGAACAGCGCAAAGAATCCGAAGGGCAAGCTGCCCACCACCGCACCGGCACAGCCCAGCGCCAAGCTCTCGGCCCCCATGGCAACCAACGCCTTCAACGAGGGCCTCAAGCTTCAATCGGAAGGCAAACTCGTTGCCGCCCGCACGTTGCTCAGCCAGGCCCTGGTGTCCGGCCATCTCAATTCGCGGCAGGCCAAGCAGTCCCGGGAGGCCCTGCAGGACCTGGCCGAGCGGACCATCTTCTCCAAACGCGTCTATCCGGACGATCCCTACTGCTTCGAGTACCGCGTCAAACCGGGCGAAATTCTCGCCGGCAAGAAAGGCATCATCCGGCGGATGAACCTTCGGATCCCCTACCAGACGATTCTGGAGATCAACCGCATCGGTGCCGACAGGAGCATCCAGGCCGGACAAAAGATCAAGCTCGTCCGGGGCCCGTTCCACGCAGTAGTCGACAAATCCGACTGCCTTATGGACATCTACCTCCACGACATTTTCATCCAACGGATTCCCGTCGGCATCGGCAAGCGTGATACGCCCACCCCGGTCGGGTTCTTCCGGATCGGCTGGGGGAAACGAGAACGCGCTCCATACACTCCGCCTATCAGTTCCGGCAAGCCGATGCAGAAGATCCTGCCGGGACAGGAAGGCTACCCGTTCGAACCCGGCGGCCGATGGATACCGCTGGAAGGCATCGAGGCAGCGGGAACAGACGTACGGGAGTCCGACGGGTACGGTATCCACGGAACCAATGAACCGGAAAGCATCGGCAAACCTTCGAGTCTCGGCTGCGTGCGATTGAGCGACGCCGGCATCGCCGAGGTTTTCAAGCTGCTTTATGTCCAGCACTCGACGGTCCAGATCAAGGAATAAAGCGCCGAGCGGCGACGGAGACCTAAACGCAAAGCCGACAAAGCGTGGTGATTTTGCCCCTCACCACGCTTTTTCATGCGCGGATAGTCTGACCGGAGCAGAACACGCCTTTACTACCGCCCGGACAATCAATTTGACTTGTCCGGTAGGCGGTCTATAATCGCGGCCGATACCAATTTCATATAAGTCCAGCGAGGAAACGATGAAACGACACCGCCGCGGTGCGACAACGGGACGGAACCTGATGATCCTGGCGGGATTGGGACTGCTGCTGTGCGCGGGTCCGGCTTTGGGCAAAGGCCCGCAGTACCTTCACCAGGATGTGACGATCAGCGGTGAGGAGGTCTACAGTTTCCAATTGGACGGGAAACCTGTGACCGTCTTCCTCGGTTCGTTCCGACTCTCGGCAGGGAAGCTGCAGATCACCGGTCGCGATGCCGTGGCATGGATCTCGGGAGCGGGCAAAGGCACCAACCGCCGTCACGACATCACGCTATACGTCGAGGGCAACAAGGCCAAGGTTGTCGAGCCGGACGGCACCACCATCCAGGACCGTCAGATCCTGATTACACTGCACATCCAGGGACGCCTGGATGCGCGGGGCAACTTCCAGAACCGCGATCTGAAAAAGTTCCCGCTGGTGATCCGAGCCCGCGCCGCGAAGAAACTGGGTGAAGCGCCGCCCCCCAGCGATACCAAACCGACCACCAGAGAGGCGACGGAAGGCCCCGAGGCGACTCCGGAAAGGGCCGTTGAAGCCAAAGCCGTCCGCGACCTGCCCCAGACCGGACCGGCCGAACCGGTGAGTTTCCACTTCGAGAAGTTCAGCTCGCAGGAGGTCGGGGAGAACAAGCGGATCACCGTTGCCCGCGGAAACGTCTACGTATCTCAGGGCAATCCCGACAGCCGCCTCTTTCTGGAACTGCGAGCGGACTCGGCCGTGATCTTCAGCGAGGTCCGCGAGGACTGGTCCGAGGACTCGCGCGTCCCGTACCTGCCCAAGGCCCAGGGTCTTCAGACGGGCAAGGGCGAACACCGGGTCACGGGCGTGTACCTCGAGGGCGATGTAGTGATCTCCCGTGGCGAGCGATCGCTCCGAACCAACAAGGCCTTCTACGACCTGGTTGACCACCGCGCCATCGCGACGAACACCGTATTCCGGACCATCCAGGAACAGAGAAAGGTCCCGGTGTACGTCCGGGCAAAGCAGTTCCGGGCGCTATCATCGCGGGAGATGCTCTTCAAGGACGCAAAAATCACCACCAGCGACTTCCACACGCCCTCCTACCACATCGGTGTGGAGGAAGCCCGCCTCAAAGACGAGACCATCTACGACCCGATCACCAGAGAGCAGCTGAGTCAGCGCCGCTGGGGAATGGACGTCAAGAACGCCACGCTTAACGTCAACAACGTCCCGTTCCTGTGGTGGCCTCGACTGACCGGTGACCTCCAGCAGGAGCACACGCCGTTGCGACGCGTCCGGCTGGGTCAGGACGGCGACTTCGGCTACGGCGTGGAGACCGAATGGCATTTCTTCCGCCTGCTCGGCCTGGAAAAGCCCGCGGGCCTCAAGAGCCGGTACACTCTGGCGTGGTACGAACGCGGCCTGATGTCCGGCCTCCGGTTCAAATACGCCCGACAGGACGACATGGGCAACCAGTACACCGGCTACGCCCACTTCTACGGCGTGTATGACAGCGAGCAGGAAGACGATTTCGGCGACGAGCGGGACAACATCCCTGCCCCGGAACTGCGAGGCCGGGCGATGGTGCGTCACAAGTACTTCTTCCGCAAAGACTGGCAGTTGCAGTTCGAGCTGAGCTACCTCTGCGACCGGAACTTCCTGGAAGAATTCTTCCCCGGCGAGTTCTATGCGGGCAAGGAGCAGGAAACGCTTCTGTACGTCAAGCGGCAGGAGGACAACTGGGCCCTGGAAGGCCTGATGAAGTTCCGCCTGAACGACTTCCTCACGCAAACCGAAGCGCTGCCGGAGGTCCGATATCACCTGATCGGCGAATCGCTCTGGCAGGACCGGCTGACGTTCTTCAGCGAGAACCGCCTCGGGCTGGTCCGCTACAAACCGGACCATGCACTGGCCGCCGACGACAGCCGGATCTTCACCCGCGCCGACACGCGAAATGAAGTCGACTGGCCGTTGAAACTTGGCCCCATCGGCGAGAATGGACCCACCATCAACATGGTTCCTTACGCTGTCGGAAGGCAGACGTTCTGGGGCGACACCCCCGGCGCGGGCAGCGAATGTCGCTCCTACGGACAGGTCGGGCTCCGGGCCAACACCAGCATCTGGCGCGTGTACGACACGGACAGCCGCCTCTGGGACCTCAACGGGCTCAAGCACGTCCTGACGCCCGAAGTCAACGCATTCGCCAGCGACACGAACGTCCACCCGGACACGCTGTATCCGCTTAGCACGAACGTCGAAAACTCCATCCGCCGGACCAACGGAGTGAGCTTCGGTCTACTGCAGCGGCTGGTAACCTATCGCGGGCCGGCCGGCTCTCGGCATCGGGTGGACTGGATGCGTCTGAACGTCGTCGCGAGTTTCTTCGACAACGGCCGGGACCCTCTGCCCTCCGACGGCAGGTGGTTCTTCTCCCGCCCCGAATACAGTCTTGCCCGGAACCACGTCAACGCCGATTACCTGTGGAACATCTCCGACAGCGCCGCCCTTCTCGCCGATGCCAACTATGACATCGACGACGACAACTTCGGCACAGCGTCCGCCGCCCTGTCGATCGCACGGGATCCGCGGCTGCGGTATTACATCGGAGCCCGCTATCTGCGTGACTTGGATTCGGGGGTCGGCACCTTCGGCCTGAAGTATGACATCAGCAAGAAGTACTCGCTGGGCTTCTTCCAACAGTATGACTTTGACTACCAGAGTGGAGACAACCTCGCGACCAAGATCACCCTTACCCGCAAGTTCGAGAGGCTCTATGCGAGTTTCTCCGTCGTCTACGACGATCGCGAGGGAGACGTTGGCGTATTTCTGAACATCTGGCCGGAAGGGATCCCGGAGGCCCGCTTCGAGACCGGCGGGATCAGCGTTCTGAAGGGCAGCAATCTGAACTGAGCAAGCGACAGAACCCTGTTGCTGAGCCCTTTTTACGCAATATTATGTTGAAAGATTCTCCCCGGGCCCCTATTCCTGTGGGTACTGGTATAGATTGACCTGGCTGTCGCTTGCTCTGCATCTCCTCAAGCGGTTGACGAATCTTCGTTCAGCATTGGCCGGAACGTAATTTGTGACGACATGTCGTGGATGTCGCCGCTGACAAAGGCAGGATATCTATGATTACTTTTGACTGTGACCATTGCGGTTCGAAGCTCCGGGTTCCTGATACGAAGGCAGGGAAGAAGGGTAAATGCCCCGGGTGCCAGGCCATCATCCATGTACCCTCCGCAGACACCGGCAGCAGCCAGCCGCACCAACAGCAACCATCACAGCAGGCGACCCGGCAGCAGGCAAACAGATCGCCGGTCTCCGCGACGGGTTCCACGCAACCCGCCCAGCCCCAGCAGCCGAAACAGTCCATCTCGCCGGCCCAGCATGAGGACGGTTTCGGCTTGGGTTCATTCCTCCAGGAGGAACAGAGTCAGCAGGCATCGCCGCAGCCGAGTCAACCGGCTGGATCCGCCTGGGGCCCGCCGCCCGCAGGCGTCCCCCAGCAGCCTCAAGCCAACCGTCAGCAATCGGCCCATCCCCAGCCGCCCCAGGCAACCGTCGCTCCGGCGGTGTATCCACAAGCAACCAACGTGAACGTCCCCGAGCGGACCCAGGGTGGAAGCGTCGGCGGGTTCGTGTTGTGCCTGTTGGCTTTCCTTTTGCCCTGCCTGCTTGTCATCAGCCAGATCATGGCTGTGATTGGCATCGTCATGTGCAGCAACGCACTCAAGGATCCTTACCGTAAACGCGGACTATCCATCGCCGGACTGGTCTTGGGATTACTCCATCTTCTATGGACAGTCGGTTTCCTTATCAACATCGGTATAAACGGCGTCCCGACCTTCCACGATTTTGAGTCCGAAACAGAACAGCGGGAGCGCATGAGGCGCCGGAGCTACCATACGAACGATGGTTTTGGTGTCAACGAGGTGCGACTCGTTCCACGCGAAGAGGGTTTCCGCATACACCACGGAAATCAACCGGGATAACAAACCATGATTTCATTCTCCTGTCCGAGTTGCGGCAGCCAGCTCCGAGTCGATGACTCCAAGGCCGGGAAAAAAGGCAAATGCCCCAAGTGTGCCGGACCGATCGAGGTGCCGGCTTCATCTCCCGGACAAGCCGGGCCCATTCCACCCCAGTCGAATGCAGCATCCGACCCTCAGCCGCCTGCCGGCAATACCCCGCAACCGGAAACACAACCGTACGGGTTTTCCGGCGGGTCGCATGAGCAGCAGGTTCCCTCCGGGCCCGCTTCCGCCGGAAGCGCCTGGTCTTCCGGCGGCGGGGAGGCGAGTCCACCACCACCCGGCGGGAACTTTACCGGCGGTCAGCCCATACCCAGCCCCCAACCTGCTCCTATGTACGACCCCGGCCGAGGGCAGCTAAGGGGCAACGGGCTTGGTCTGGCAGGCATGATCGTCGGCATCGTGGCCGTCGTGCTGGTTTGCGCGAACCTGATCGCAGCCATTATCGCGGTGGTCGGGATGGGACTTTCCATCGCGGGCCTCTATCTGGCTGCCAAGCACAAGGATCGCAAGAAAGGCGCCGCCATCGCCGGCCTGATCCTGTCGATCATCGCATTTATCGGTGGCATCGCGGTTTTCGCTACCGGACAGTGGATCGGTGCCAAAGTGCAAGAGGATCCGGAGTTCCTCCAGAAGTGGGCTGAGGAGCAGAACCGCCAATCCAGCAGATCCCCCGGTAATATGCCGAGTGGGGAATCCTCCCGCAACAGCAGACGCCCGCGCAGGAGACCGGTAAGGGTTCCCCAACGCATCCGCAACCCCGAACTCCAGGCAAACAGTTTCATGCCCTCCGGCCTTGAGTTCGGCAAGGCGAACATCAGGTTGACCAGGCCTTCGCTCACAAAGCTGCAGTACCGCCAGGCAGGCAAGGTCCACACCAGCGACAGCTACGCGATCCGATTCCGATTTCTGGTCACCGGCTCAGGCGACGTCTACACCGGCCTGGGCCGGACCTTCAATTCCAAGGCCGAACCGATGCGCCTCATCGACCGCCAAACCCTTTATGTCCGGGTTCGTGGTCAGTTCACCGAAAACCCATGGCAGGATCACCGGACACGACACCGTCTGGTTTGAGTTGCCCAAAGCCACGAAAGGCAAGATGACGCTGATCATCCCGGGCAAGGCATTCGGCGTTTCCGGCGAACAAAAGACCACGATTGGTTACGAGCTGAAAGGGCTCTGACCGCCACACTCCTGCTGGCCGGGTCGGATAGGTTGCCCGGCCCGTTCTGCTGCGCGGTGGCTTCGGCCGGTTGCGGCGCATAGGATGGTAATGACGTGAGTTACAACCGCCCTCCCGCGCGGGTCGGGCACGATGCCCTGTTCTCGGAAAGGAATTCCCATGGCCATCAAAGTCACTTGCCCCAATTGCGACGCCTCACTGCAGTTCCCGGACGAAAAACGAGGGCAGCGCGACACGTGCCCGAAATGTCGTGCCGACCTCCAGGTGCCGGAGACTTCTACCGACACGGAAAGCCCCCAGCCGGAAACCGTCAAATCGCAAGACCACAAGGAAGTTCTGGCCGATCAAGGCAGCGAGTGGACCCAGCCTGGCCCGGGACAGGATATCGCGGGCGGACGGGCCGGAGAAGCGACCTCGCCGGGCGGAGGCTACGGTGGAGGCGGGGTCGGACCGGGCCCCTCAACCCCGCAACCCGGGACAACCGCCGGACCTGCAGGCGCCCCGTTGCGCACCAGCGGGAGAGGGATCGCCTCGATCATTCTCGGGGCCTTCGGCATTCTGGCGATCTTGGCCTGGCCGGTCTCGATCCTGCTGGGCGGACTCGGGGTGTTGTTCGGTGTCCTGGGGCGGCGCGAGACGGCCTCGTCAAATCGCGCGCCGGTCATCGGCATGATCCTGTCCCTCATCGCACTGGTCGGCGGGCTGACTATGCTGATCCTGTATCTGATCCAGATCGCCACCTGAGACTCGCCCCTCGACGATAATGACGAACCTCCTGCCAGTTCAGAGCGGTCATGTCTTGCCAAGCTCGGGGCCGGCGGGTACAAAAGCCTTTCCAATTTAGACAACTCGCGCGTTCAGCGCGGAGAACCTGATGCAGAGAGGCTTTCGACAGATGAATGACACCACGAGGAAACTGCTCGATTCAATGACGCTCGAGCAGAAAGTCGGGCAGATGCTGTGTCTGGGATTCTGCGGATCTTACCCGCACCCGGACATCATCCAGATGATCGAGAAATACCACGTCGCGGGCTTCCGCGTGACGCCGTATGCGACCAAGTTCGTCCGGTACCTGTCGAAGGACCACCCGGGCGTCAGGCGCGTCACACGAGACCGCCAGCCGTACGAACGCGTCTACGGGGCCAAGGGCGGGCACCTGAAACCCAACGCCTACGAGTACGCCAAGGTGCTCAACGAGCTCCGGCAGCGTTCGATAGACACCGGCGCAGGCGTGCCGCTGTACTTCGCTCTGGATTTTGAAGGCGGGGTCAGTGCCGACCTGCTGGAGTCCGGCATGCATTCGGTCCCGCACCCGATGGGACAGGCCGCCAGCGGCGATCCGGAACTGGCCTACAAGGCAGGCTATCTCACCGGGAAGCAGATGAAGGCGGCCGGCATCGACTGGGTACACTCGCCCGACGTGGACGTGAATACCGACCCGGCCAACCCGGAAATCTCCACACGCAGTTACTCGCCCAAGGTGGAGACCGTCATCGAATACGTCCTGCAGATTCTCCGCGGGTACAAGGATGCGAACTTCGTGGCCACCGGCAAGCATTTCCCCGGACGCGGACACTCCGCCGTCGATGCCCACTTCGACGTGCCGAGCATCGAGGAATCGGCAGAGCGGATGCAGAATATCCATCTCGCACCCTATAAGGCGATGATCGAGAGCGGGATGCTCCCCGCCGTCATGCTCGCCCATAGCGTCTATCCCGCGCTGGACCCCTCCGGCGAAATTTCTACTCTCTCCAGACCGATCGTTACCGGCGTGCTCCGCGAGCAGTTGGGTTTCGAAGGTGTCATCCTCACCGACTCGTTCACGATGGGCGGGCTGGTTGCGCGGTACGAGGTACCCGAAGCGGCAGTGCGATCCATCGAAGCCGGTGTGGACATCGTCCTGCTGAAGGATGAAAATGCCCTTCGCGGGGAGATCTACGAAGCCATCTTTGACGCGGTCCGATCCGGGAGGATCAGTGAGGACCGAGTTCACGAGTCGGTGGCCCGGGTGCTGACGGTCAAGGAGCAGTACGGCCTGCTGGACGGCAACAAGGGCATGGTCGACATGGACGAGCTTCGTGAGACGTTGGAAGCCGATGAGATCGATGAAATCGGCGAGGACATCCACCGACGCACAGTCGCCCTGCTCCGCAACGACGGAAGCACCCTTCCGCTGCAGAAAAACGCGAAGGTACTGGTGGTTGAGGAGAACTGCAGTGTCTATCAGAGGCATCGCAGCTACAACCACAGCATCGGCATGCTGTACCACGCCCTGCTTGAGCGCGGGGTCGACTGTCAGTATACGGATTTCGAGAAATGGAATTTCGACGAATGCTGGCCGACGATCCAGGAGATGGCCCAGTGGGCGGACGTGGTGGTGTACACCGGGTACTACAATCGAGGTAACAACCCGCACCGTGGAAACTATGAGAAGATCGAGAGCCTGGACAAGTCCACGGTATTTGTCGGCAACAACCCGTACGGCCTGCTCGTGACGGAAGGGATGAAGAACGTATTCATGATCTCGACCCAGTCGCGGTATTCCATGGAGATGGTCGCCGATGTCCTGACCGGCACGGAGAAACCGACCGCCAAGCTCGACTTCGACCCCGCCAGAACCTATTAGAGCGAGTGACAAAACTCTTTTCCGGTTCAGCTGGCTGCAAACGCCCCTGCC
>JBKHHU010000015.1:0-31816 GCA_046539045.1 Phycisphaerae bacterium | reverse complement strand
GCGGTTTTTCCCTTGTCCACGCGCGGCGGGCCTGAAACAATGCCTCGTCAAACGAGGATAGACTATGAGACTGGTATTTTGCGGAAGTGGAACATTCGCCGTGCCCACGCTCAAGGCGTTGATGGCCGCCGAGCATGAACTGGCGATGATCGTCACCCAGCCGCCGCGGAAGGCGGGGCGGGGCGGTAAGCTGCGCCCAACGCCAATTTCTGCTGCGGCAGAGCAGGCCGGCCGGGGCGAGATCGTTTACGAGTGCCCGAGTATCAATAAGCCCGAGGCGCTGGAGAAGCTTCAGGCGGCTGAGTACGACGTGATGGTCGTGGTCGATTTCGGACAGCTCATTAAGCAGCCGGCGCGACAGACAGCCAAACGAAGCGCCTTCAACCTTCACGGGTCGATCCTGCCTGAGCTTCGCGGGGCGGCCCCGGTGAACTGGGCCCTGATTCGGGGATACGAGAGGACCGGCGTGACCACGTTCGAACTGGTCGACAAAATGGACGCAGGCCCGGTGTACGAGTCCGACGAGTTGACCATCGGTCCGGAGGAAACCGCCGCTGAATTGCGGGAGCGGCTCTCGAAACTCGGTGTGGACACGGTCCTCCGCACCTTGGGCGAATTGGACGCCGGCTGGGCCAGCGCGGTCGAGCAGGATCACGAGAAAGCGACCTTGGCCCCGCGTCTGAAGAAAGCGGACGGCAGGATCGACTGGTCGGCCGACGCGGAGGAAATTCACAACCTCATCCGCGGCACTTGGCCGTGGCCTGGTGGTCAGACGCTTTTTGTTCGCGAAAACGGCAAGGAGCTTCCGCTGGTAATTGCCCGGGCATCGGTGGCAGACGGCCACGCTCGCAGCGAACCCGGCACGGTGGACGGAGATCTCTGTGTGTCGACCGGCGAAGGGCGACTGCAGATCGAGCAACTGAAGCCCGCCGGCAAGCGATTGATGGACTGGAAGGACTTCACCAACGGCTATCGCGTACAGTGCGGGAACCGTTTTCTGGCAGTAACCGATGAGTAAAGACGCTAACAATCCCCGGCGGGTGGCGATCCGCGCGCTGGGTGACCGCAGTGGGAATGTCACCGCCCACCTTGAGAGGCTTTCAGACGAATCCGGGCTTTCACCCGCCGATCGCGGACTGGCCCGAGAAATCGCGCTGGGCGTGGTGCAACGCAAGACCACCCTCCGCTCGCTGCTGAAGGCCTACCTCCGCAGCCCGAAGAAACGCATGCCCGGGCTGATCGAGAAGGTTTTCCTGACCAGCCTGTACCAGATGCTCTTTCTGCAGCGCGTGCCGGATTTCGCGGCAGTGAATGAGGGCGTGGAGATCGTGCGTCGCTCGCGGTATTCCAAGCAGGCCGGGTTCATCAACGGCGTGCTGCGGGCGATAGAACGCGATCTGGGCCAGGTGCAGACCGGAACCCCACCGGCCGAGCCGGACGTGCTGGCCATCGGGCCGGACACATACCGTCGCGTCGGCAAGCCAGTTTTTCCCGATCCCTCCGTTGACCCGACGGCCTTCCTCGCCAATGCGTGCAGCCTGCCGCCCACGCTCGCGGAGCGATGGCTGGCGAATTTCGGGCCGCTGAAGAAGACCTACGCGCTGGGCCTGCAGTGCAATGTGCATCCGCCGATCGTCATGCGGGTCAACCGGTTGCGTGCGACGATGGACGAACTGATCGAGAAGCTTGCTGCGGAGGGGGTGGACGCCCGCCCGCATGCCAACGGCCGGAGCGTCGTGTTGCTTTCGCAGGCAAATGTCTCGCAGCTGAACGTGATGACCGAGGGGCTGGCCCAGCCCCAGGATGCCACGCAAACCGAGGTATGCCTGGCCGCCAACCCGCACGACGGGCAGCGGGTACTGGATTTCTGCGGCGCGCCGGGTACGAAAACCACCCACCTTGCCGAACTGATGGACAACTCCGGCGAAATCGTCGCGCTGGACGTTTCCGATCAGAAAGTCGGCTGGATTCGCGATAACTGCAGGCGGCTGGGGATCGACATCGTCAAGGTCATGCTGGCCGAGCAGGCCGGGCAACTTGAACCGGGCAGTTTCGACCTGGCTGTGGTGGACGTGCCCTGCAGCAATACCGGCGTGCTGGCCCGCCGGGCTGAGGCGCGATGGCGGTTTGATCCGAAAGATCTGGGCAAGCTCGTCAGCGATCAGAAGTTCCTGGCCCAGGCCGCAGCGGAGTTCGTCCGCCCAGGCGGGAAGCTGGTTTACAGTTCCTGCTCCATCGAGCCGGAAGAGGGGAGCGACCTGGTGAAGTGGCTTAACAAACGCAGCCGGAAGCTCCACCTGAAAACGCAGAGGCTTACCCTCCCCAGCGGCGCCGGCGGACCGGACGGCTGGCGGGACGGCGGGTTCTACGCTATATTCGACGTCAGTTAGTCGATTTCAACCAACACCAAGTCGCAGCATCCATGGCAAAGAAGAAGCAAGAGAACAAGCCCAAAGGCGTCCGCGTCACCAATCGTAAAGCCCGACACGACTACGAGATCCTCGAAAAGGTCGAGTGCGGGATCGAGTTGGTCGGTACGGAGGTCAAGAGCGTCCGCAACGGTCAGATCAAGATCGACGAAGCCTATGCGCGCCTGCGGAACGGGGAGTTGTGGCTTATCGGCGCGAACATCAGTCTTTACCAGCAGGCGGGCGAGAAGATGCAGCACGACCCGACGCGGGATCGCAAGCTGCTTATCCACCGCCGGCAGATCCGCCAGTTGGAAACCCACGTCAAGCAGAAGGGCAAGACGCTCGTGCCGCTGTCGGTCTTCTTCAAACGCGGCTGGTGCAAGGTCGATATCGGCGTTGCCGTCGGCAAGCGGCAGTACGACAAACGAGAAACGCTCAAAAGACGTCAGCAGGAACGCGAAATGAAACGCCAGATGAAACGCTACAACCGTTGACCGGCGGACGCGGCGCGGATATCAGATCGACGCAAGAAGAAAAGGGCGACGAGCTTCCCCGGCTCGCCGCCTTTGTTTCGTATCCTGCGGGAGTTTCAGGCTTCATCTCCTTCAGGCAGTTGCGGTTCGCCGTCCGGCTCTCCCGTGGCCTTGATCGCCAGCAGGAAACACACGGCCAGTCCGCCGATAACCAGCAGGGCCATCAGGCCGAGTGTGATGTACGAGAGCAGTTCCATCACGTCTGTATGTTTCACCGTCCGTTTGACCTGACCCATGGTCCACAAGGCCAGTGTCAGACCGACGCCTCCGCCCACACTGAGCGTGCCCAATGCCCCAGCCAGGCGCCCCAAACGCATCGGTCTGGCGTTCTCACGCTCGGCGCTGGTGAAGTGAATCGACGCCAGCACCGTGGCGACGACACCCAGCCCGGCAGCGACGGCAAGACCGCCGAGCAGCAGCAGTACCGGCGTCCCCAGCCCCGAAAGTATCTCTCCGTAGCTCCCCATCTTGCTTCCGGAATGCAACACCGCGATCCGACCGCGTATCAGCAGGACTGTCAGCGCCAGAATCAGTAAAGCTGCCGCGATGGCCATCGTGCCGCCGACCCATGCCACGCCCGGGGATTTCCGGTATCTCGTCATTGGCAGGGGAGGCCGGGCCGGAGTTTCGCCCCGTGACCTGCCGAAAGAAAGAAGGACCGCCAGAATCGGGGCCACGGCACCAATCGCCAGCGGCACCACCGACAGCCAATTCAGTTGACCGTCGGCAGAGATCAGGAACCCGGGTGCGGTGACGGTGTCATACATGCTCCAGAAGAACAACGCCGACAGCACGACCGGCACCACGATGCGGATATTCCAGTCCCACCATGCGCCAAGTCGCCAGTCGCTTCGTTCGTTGGCGTGCTCGCGAAGCCGTGAAATCCGGTATGCCCAGCCGAGAACCACGCACTCCAGCAACCCCAGCAGCGCGATGCCCCACGGGCCATTGATGAATCCGTCGATATTGTCCAGCCAGCCGATCCCGCCCCGGGAGCAGTAAAACAAGCCGATGAAAAAGCCGATGAACGTCATGCCCCACAGGGTAGCGGTGCGGTTCCAGCCGGTTTTGTCGACGATGCTGGCAAGGATGCTTTCGGTAATGGAAAACGCCGAATCAATGCCGAGCGTGATCAATGCGAAAAAGAAAACAAGCCCGAACCATGCGCTGTAGGGCAACTGGGCCAATGCGTACGGAAAGGCAATGAACGACATCCCCACGGTTCCCTCGCTGGGGATCACCGAACCGACCGGTACATTGGCCGCCAAAGACATTGCGCCCAGGGTGGAGAAAATCGCGATTCCGGCGATGAAACTGGTGCCGAGATCTCCCAACCCGATGATGGCAGCGTTGTTATTGATGTCGCTCTTGCGGTGCAGGAAGCTGGCGTAGGTGATCATCACACCGAATGCGAGGCTCATGGAGAAGAACACCTGTCCGAACGCGAACCGCCACGTCGTCGGCTGGGCGAGTTGAGGCAGGTCCCAGTTCAGGTAATAGGCCAGCCCGCGGTCGGCACCGGGTAGGGTCAGTCCGCGAATCGTCAGGATCAGCAGCATCAGCCACGGGAGCGGAACCGTCCAGAAAACCACCTTGGAAACGAACCTGACCCCCCGGAATATACAGACATACATCATCAGCCACACAAGTCCCAGCGCCAGCGCAATGTGCGGCTGGATACCGCCCAGAAGCCACGGTCTGTCCTGTCCCTCGCCCCAGACATTGACGAACTCATTCAGGAAGAATTTCTGGGCCCCGTCCTGTGTCTTGGCCCAGACAAGTTCCCCACCGTGCAGGAAGATTCCTTCCAAACAGAAATAAAGGAAACTCAGGCACCATGCCAGAATGACCGGGTAATAGGTGATGATTACAAACCCAAGGATGATTCCCCACCAGCCGACCGGCTCCTTCTTCCTTCCGGTCTTGCGGAAGGCGTCCGGAGCGGCTCGCTGGGTCATATGCCCCAGACTGAACTCCAGGATCAGAACCGGGATCCCGATAATCAGCATCGCCAGAATGTACGGGATCAGGAAGGCTCCTCCACCATACGCGTAGAGCTTGTACGGAAAGCCCCACAGGTTCCCAAGCCCCACCGCAGAGCCGATGGCCGCCAATACGAACCCGGCCCGACTGCCCCAATTCTCTCGCTGCTCTTCCAGAAGATCCGGTATAGGTTCGCTCATGAAGTGGCCTCACACAAGGAATGACGTGCTCGCCTGCAGTCGGGAGTTATCTTGTCTCAAATTCCGTGCCTGCTCAAGTCATTTCTCCCGCTGCCCGACCTATATCGCCGCAGAGGGGGCATTTAGAACATATATGTCCGAATTAGCCGTTGACATCCGGAGGTGGTGAAGACAATATGTGTCATGGAATTAGCATTTTTCCCTATTCTGGGGAATTTCGAGGTAATCCGACCTATTAAGTAGGATATGCCATTATTCGTTCAATCCATATAGTGCGGGGTGTGCGTTGAGCAAGATTTCGAAGAAGTGCCAGTATGCGGTCCGCTGTGTCTATCACCTGGCGGAGGCCGACCGCGATAAACCGATCTCCATCACCGAGATCGCCGACCAGCAGCAGATCCCACGGAAATTCCTGGAGATCATTGTCCGCGACCTCCGTAATGCCGAATTGCTCAAGTCGTACCGCGGCGCCAAGGGTGGATATAAGCTGAAGGTGGCGCCTTCGGAGCTTACCCTTGCAGACGTGGTGCGCGCGATCGATGGCCCGGTTCGGGCTGTGGACTGTGAGATATGTGGAGGCTCCGAACAGTGCGCGCTGACAGCCAACTGCGTTTTTCAGAACGTCTGGGTTGAGGCTACTCAAGCCGCTCGTAAAGTGCTGGAAGGCACTACATTCGAAGACCTTATGCAACAGTAATCGCTTGCCCGGACCAGCCGGCGCTGCGAATTGACAGGGCTGGAAACTATTCGGACGGACCGATGGGCGGGCCGTATTCATCGCCTGCAGGTTCGGTATCCGAGCGAGGCTCTTCCTGCTCCGGAGGGCCTTCGCCGGCAACCGACCGCAAGACCAGGTACGGGAAATAGGTCAGATACCGCAGTCCCGCCATGTTGGACACGTGCCTGACCGACCGGCGCACCTCGGTGTAAAGGCTGTCCATGACCACTCTCTCCTCGACTTCTCCTTCCTCCCGGACGCCCAGCAGGCGGTGCATGGCGTAGAGGCCGAAGACGAACGAGCCCATGAACAGGAAATCCAGCCCCTTCAGAGAGAATGCGGGCATTGTCCACGGCTGGGTCGTGACCGCCTCGTTCAGCCAACTGAGCGTCAGGCGCAACTCCTTGGGGCTGAACCAGTCAGCGAGAAAACCGCCCAGAATGGGGGCGACCGTCGCAGCCATGCCGGAAACAAGCGAGTTGGTGGCCAGGTAACTGGTCGCTTCGCCCCGCGGGGCCGCCTTCATCGCGATATTGCCCGCACAAAGCCCGACTCCCGCGGTGGACATCCCGCCGAGCGCGTGGATCAGGAACAGCAGAGGAATGGTCAGGAAGTAACGGTCCGGCATGGTCGTGAAGACCCAGAGCAGAATGCTGATCATGAACAGCGGGCCGGAAACCGCCAGCACCGATTTGTTTGTGAACCGGTCAGCCAGCTTGCCCCAGATCCGCAGGAACGCCACATTGATCAGTTGACTGACCACCGCCAGACCCAGCACCCAGGTCATGCTCAGCCCGAGTCGCTTGAGCATGTACACCACGAAGAACGGGCCGGCCAGGTTCACCGCAAAGTTCCAGGCGGCAAGGAAAAACAGAAGCCGACGGTAATTGGTGTCACGGAACGGTTGCACCAGCGTCCGGATCAGGCCTTTGTCCTCGGCGGAATGGTCCATCAGCGGTTCAGGTATCCGAGCCAGGAACCACGAGCCGAGAATGCCCGCACCGGTGCCCAGCAGGAAGAGAATCGTATAGCCCATCGCTTCGGGCATGATCCGCTTGGCCTGGTCGATACCGAACCCGGCCAGCAGGCTCAATATCGCCCCCAGGGCAATGGAAATCGCCATTCGCTTGGCGAAATAGGTGCCCATCGTTTTCTCGGGAATCAGGTCCCGCATCCAGGAATTGAACGCGCATCCACTGATAGCGCTGAGGCCGAAGAACAACGCCAATGAGCCGATCAGCAGCGGGATCCGCGATTCAGGCGGAGCGATCCAGGGAAGCAGCGCTACCGACACCCATGCCAGACGACCCAAGAAACTCGCCACCACCACCAGTAGCTTTCGACGGCGCAACCGGTCCACCAGGAAGATCGATGGAATCTGCAGGATCTGCGTAAACGGGCCGATAGCAGCGAACAGACCGATGGTCCGGTTGGATGCCCCCAACAGCAGGGCGAAAGCCACCAGAAACGCCCCGCCTGTAAAAACGCCCATGGTCTGCGAACACATGCCGTCGTACATCAGCATCTTCAGCCCATGGTCTACCTCGGACTCCTCAAGCGACTGAGCCGGTTGCGCCCAACGGAACATGTCTCTGCCTCCTCTTTTGCAGCGATCGTCGAATTCTAGACTTCCGCTCGCGCATTCCGGGAGAAAGATGGAACACCCGCGGGCGCTGGGCGTCTGTGTCTGTGTGGCTGTGCCTCCCACGGCCGTGCCAGGGGCCCGGGGCGCCAGCCTGCGGAACCCGTGCCCGAACTGCCGCTTTCATCAAGCGGCGCCTTCTCAGGGGCTGGGCAAGGGGCGGGGAAGAAGCCCGGCCGGATGGCTAGATATCCGGTCGGGCTTTTTGTCTCTGGGGAGATGCAGGTCTTTTGGGGGCCGGCGACTTGCCCGTGCGGGACCGATTTTCGCTTAGGTTTGGCGGCCAAAGTCTGTATTATTGCCGGTCCGATGCACCGGACGCATCGAAAAAGGTCTTAATTCGGATCCGCAAACGAGATCGGCAATGTCGACAGAGGTAATCAAGGTCCGCACCCCCCAAGAGGTCCCGCAAGCCGCGGCGGCTGGTGCCCGCGCTATTCGCGCGGGGCAACTGGTCGGTTTTGCCACCGAAACGGTGTACGGAATTGCTGCCAACGCCGCCAATCCCGGGAGCACTGAGCGGCTGAGGGAACTGAAAGGCCGACCTGAGAGGCCGTTTGGCGTTCATCTTGGATATCCCGAACAGTCAAGCCGTTACGTTCGAAATGTACCGCATCCTGCCCGACGGCTGATGCAGCGGAGTTGGCCAGGCCCGGTGACGCTGCTGCTTCCGACGGGAGGCAAGTTGGCCAGTTCCGAATTTGCGGACCTTCACGATGAGCTTACCTGGCGGGGGACCATCGGCCTGAGGTGCCCGGATGAGCCGGTCTCGCGGGCGATGCTTTCTGCGATTTCCGATCCCGTAGTGGCGTCCAGCGCGAATCTCCCGGGCCGGCAGTCGCCGCGGAACCCCGAGGAGGTCCTGGCGGGTCTGGACGGGAAAATCGATCTACTGATCGATTCGGGACAGACGGCCTTGGGTACCGATTCTACGATCGTCCTGTTTGACGGGGCGGATTACCGGATCGTCCGTGAGGGCGCGGTCTCTGCCGAGGATGTCGAGCGGATGATCCACCGGACGTACACGTTCGCCTGCACGGGCAATACCTGTCGCAGCCCGATGGCTGAGGGCATTGCCCGGACGCTGCTGACCCGGCGGCTTGGCTGTCGGGAAGGGCAGTTGGCCAAGCACGGCCTGGAACTGCATTCGGCGGGCCTGTTTACATTCGGAGGGCAACCGGCCACTCCGGAAGCGATAGCAGCGGCCCGGGAATACGGTGCGGATTTATCGGCACATGAGAGCCGAAAATTGGACGAGCGGTTGATTCAGAAATCGGATATGATATTCTGCATGACGGAGCATCACGCCGAGTCGATCCGTCTTCAGGCACCTCAGCACGCCGGCAAGGTGCGACGCCTGGACCTTAAGGCGGATGTTCCGGACCCGATCGGCGGTGACGAAGGAACCTATCGCCGCACCGCTGAACACATCCACTCGGCCTTGGCCGATTTGTTGGACGAAGGTTTGCTATGAAAATTGCCATTGCCGCGGATCACCGCGGACACACCGCAAAGGAAAAAATTGCCGTCCTTCTGGGCGAACGAGGCCACGACATCCTCGATATGGGAACCAACAGTTCCCGCAGTTGCGACTACCCGGACTGCGCCTATCCGCCTTCCCGAGCCGTCGCCGACGGAAACGCCGACTGCGCGATCCTCATCTGCGGAAGCGGGATCGGGATGACGATCTGCGCCAACAAGGTGGCCGGGGTGCGGGCGGCGTTGTGTCACGATGAACTGACCGCGCAGATGTCCCGGCGACACAACGACGCCAACGTGCTGTGCCTGGCCAGCGATGTACTGGGCGATGAGCTGATGCGGCGGATCGTCTCGAGTTGGTTGAGCACCGAGTTCGAAGGCGGGGGCAGGCACGAGCGACGCGTCCGGAAGATCACGATGATCGAGGAAGGGACGGACCCGAACTCGCTCAACGGCGACGAAAACGAATAGTTCCGACAGTTAATTCACTGCAGCGGCGGGCTCGTTTCCGGGTCTGCCGCTTTTTTACTCTCTCGGCGCAGGCAGGGCCGGCTCGCCTTACTCAGCGGAGGGGAAATCCTTGCAGGCCTCTTCCGAGCCGATCAGCAGCAGCACGTCATTTTCCTTGATTATGGTCTCGGCCATCGGTACGGAGATTACGTACTGCCGGGAGCGCTTGATGCCTTCGACGTCGACCTCTTCATCGGTGCGCCGGATGGCCACGACGTTGACCTTGTATTTTCGGCGGAGCTGGAGCTGGGCCAGCGATTTCCCGTAGAAGCTCGGGGGTGCCTGCACCTGCGTGAGCGTGTAACCTTCCGCCAGTTCGACCGAATCCAGCACGGACGGGGCCAGCAGGCGGCTTTTCCAGCGCTCGGCCGCTTCTCGTTCCGGATTGACGATGTCGTCGGCGCCGATACGCGAGAGGATGGCTGCTCGGGTGTTGGTGGTCGCACGGGTAATTACTCGGGCAACGCCCAGGTTCTTGAGCACCGAGGTGGTCAGGGCGGCCGACTCGAAATCCGCACCAATGCCCACGACGGCGACATCGACCTTGTCGATACCCTGAGCCTTGAGGGCCTCCGGGTCCATGCTGTCCAAGCAGACGGCCAGCGTTACGGTATCCCGCAACTGGTCGATCAGGGCGCGGTTGGCGTCCACCGCGATGACTTCCGCGCCCTCGTTGGTCAACAGTTGAGCCAGTCGGGATCCGAACCGCCCCAGCCCGATAATCGCGAATTTCTTCATGGTGTCACCCGATAACCACCGTCTCGGTGGGGTAAGTATATTGTGCCGTTCGCATTTTCGTCATCAGGGCCAGCAGCATCGTCAGCGGGCCCAGCCTCCCGGCGAACATCGCTCCGATCACCACCAGCTTGCCGAAGAGGTCCAGCTTCCCGGTAACGCCGGTGGAGAGCCCCACCGTTCCACATGCGCTGAAGGCCTCGAACATCACGTCGTCAAACGGGACTCCTCGCAACGCCACCGACAGAAGGAGCGTGGTGACGATCACCAGGAACATGTAAAGCGTCGCCAGCGTGGTTGCCTTTCGCAGCAGTTCCTGGGCCAGCGAGCGGTGAAACAGCTCCACCTCCTCGCGCCGGCGCAGTACGCCCAGCGTCGCCAGCAACAGCAGGGCGAAGGTAGCGGTCTTCATCCCGCCGGCGGTGCTGGCAGGGCTCCCGCCGATCGCCATCAGAAAACACATCCACATCTTGCCCGCCGTGGAAAGCTCGGCCATGTCGAACGTGTTGAACCCCGCGGTCCGGGCGGTGACGCTGGCAAAGAGCGCTTGTTGACCCCGCTCCAGCGGGCCCATGTGCGTCCAGTCGCCGATCGGTTCGGGGGCATCCTTGATCTCGCTCAGGCCGATGCGTCCTTCGCCCCGGCCTGGCAGCGGTTCGATCATCATCAGAACGATCGCGCCGACCAGAATCAGGACCACCGACGTGGTCAGCACCAGCTTCGAGTGCAGCGTCAGTCGCGGCGGAGGTCCGATGACGTTCTTTCCGATCGACCGCTGCGCCAGGCGTTTGATTCTGCGTCGCAGCCATCTCCAGCAGTCTTCCAGCACCGGGAAGCCCAGCCCGCCCAGCACAATCAGCGGAGCCATAACCCCCAGAATCTGCCAATGGTTGCGAAGGGGTCTGGCCCACGCGTCGGCTCCGCTCGGATCCACGCCGGCAGCGAGGTTCTTGGCGTATAGGCTGAATCCAGCGTTGCAGAACGCCGAAATGCTGTGGAAAACGCTGTCCCACACCGCTTTGCCGGTGGTGGTGTCCGGAACGGCCCGAAACATCGGGTACAGCAGCGACGCCCCGACGATCTCGGTCAGCAGTGTTATGACCAGCAGGAAGATGGCCGCACTGCGGAACCGGCCGAGCTTCTCGGTTGCCATCATTTCGCCGATGGCCGAAGAGCCGCGCACCGTCAGGCCCTTGCCGACCAGCATGGCCATGACCGTTCCGAACAGCATGATCCCCAGCCCGCCCAGTTGGATGAGCACGAGGATTACCGCCTGTCCGAACGGCGTGAAATCCGAGCCGGTATCCACCACGATCAGCCCGGTCACGCAGGTGGCGCTGGTGGCGGTGAACAGCGCGTCGTCGTACGGCATACGCACGCCTTCGGGATGGCTGGCCGGGAGCACCAGCAGGCCGGACCCGACCAGGATCAACCCCAGAAAGCTGCCGATCAGCAGCCACGTTGGAGGCAGCCCACTTTCGGCCAGGCGGATGTTGACGGTGATCCCGCGAAGCAGCAGCGTGATCAGAATGTACGCCTGCGAGATGAACACGTACAACGTACCGACCGACACCACCTTCAGACGCATCTGATAGCTGATGGCGATGACCACCACCGCTCCGGCGATGAGGCCGAAGTCGATCCAGTTTTCTTTCAGGTACTCCAGCGGCGCCCGCGAAAACACCAGACGCAGAACGCGGTCCAGCACGAACACTACGATAATCACCCGCTGGGCATTCAGCAGGATGCCAGGGCCGACCGGGTAGGGCGGGCGGAATCCGTATTCCAGCACAAGCGTGACCACTGCCGCCGCTCCCGTGACCGCCAGGATGATGTCCAACGCGGTGGCCACGTCCGGAATTGCCCGGGCGAGCCGGACCAATCGCCCCGCGGTGAAGCCGAGAACCGCCAGCAGCTGCACCACCCGAAGCAATGTCGTCGGCGGCAGGAGATTCAGCACGTGCTCGGCGGTCATGGTTGCCAGAGCAATCAGGCCGAGCGTCCCAATGGCCAGATCCCAGTTCCACAGCCATGTCGTGCGGCGCTCGGTGTAGATCCGCCGAAAATGGTCGACCATGAATCCCAGCAGCACGAGACTCTCGGCCAGGTGCAGCAGGATCGGTTGTGGCAGATCAACGCCAAGGACCTCCAGCACCAGCGGAACACACGCCAGCAGGCCCAGCACACTCAGAATGGTGTGCAGGGCAAGAACCGCCGTCCCGGTCGGTTCGGCCTTCGTTTTGAGTCTGCTGCGTCTGGTGCGCATGGTGAGTTCCCTGGTCGTCCGTGCCGCGGGTCGGGCGCTTCGGAGGGTTGTCTACTTCTTGTAGACGTCGTCCGGATTGAACAGCTTCTCGCCCTGTTCGTCCCAGGTGCCGTCCTCGTTGAGCTTGCGGAAGAAGCAGGAGTAGTAGCCCTCGTGGCAGGCGGCGCCGTTCTGTTTCACTTCGACCACGAGCGTGTCCTTGTCGCAATCGGTGTAGATCGCCCGGACTTCCTGCGTGTGGCCGGAACTCTCGCCTTTCATCCAATATTTCTGCCGCGACCGCGACCAGAAGTGGGTTTTGCCCTTCTCGACGGTGTCGCGAAGGCTGTCGGCGTTCATGTAAGCAACCATCAGCACCTGCTTTGTGTCCGCGTCGACGCAGACTGCAGGAATCAGCCCCTGGTGATTGTACTTCAGCTCCGAAATGGTCTGCTCGGAAATCTTCACGTTGCAACTCCTTACGGTTCGTCCTGACGGGCCGACCACCATGGTGCCCGGAATGATGACGGCCCATCGAAAACCGTCGATGGGCCAGTATCGCCCAAATTGTCAGCCGATAGGCAGCGATTGTCAAAGATAATACTCTGCGGCGTTCAGTTCGCAGACTTCAGGACGGCGTGAGCGTGGTATGGTTGGCAACCATGCTGGTCCTCGGTGCTTTTTTCGACGTCCGCCGGCAGAGGGCGCGCAAAAACGTGGTGGGTTGGAAAACCCACCACGTGGTTCACGAATTGACAATCTGGCGAATCAACGAACCGGCGATCTAGAGCGAGTGACAAAACTCTTTTCCGGTTCAGCTGGCTGCAAACGTCCCTGCCTGCATCCGGCTGCTTCAGCCATGCTACGGCATTGCCTGCATCGCCGTCCTTGTCAGGGACGCTTTCGCCGACGCTGAACCACGAAATTACTTCTGTCACTCACTCTAGCGGATCAGCATCCTCACGCCCACTTGATCAGGCCGAGTTCGCGGGGATCGCCGGTTCCGCCCTTGGGCAGCACCCGGACGGTGTATCCGGTCAGGCCGCTCCGGCGGCAGGGCATCTCCACCGAATATTTTGCCTTGCCCTTGTCCACGGACACCTGCTCCATCGCCAGGGCGGTCCCCTCGGTGAGTTGCCCGTCGCCGTCGAGCCGGCCATAGTAGAGCTCAACCTGCAGCGCATCCGTGTCCAGTTCGCCCGGATCGATCACCGCGGTAACCTTCACCGGCTGGCCTACGCGAGCTCCCTTGCCTCGAACATCCATATTGTCGTTGACGCTCTCGATCTTGAGCTTCGGGAAGTGATTGGTCACTTTCCACCGCCAACCGGCGTTGTCCTTGGCCTTGGCCAGGTTGTTCTCGGAGAGGGCGGCGAAGTTCTGCGTAGCCGGAAAGTAGAACTTCCGCGAGTAGTCCCGCACCATCCGGTTGGTGCTGTAGATCGGCGTGAGCTTCGCTATCGACGCCTTCATCTTGGCGATCCATCCGCGAGGCAGATTGTCCGCACCGCGCTCGTAGTAAAGTGGCACGATCTCTTTCTCGATCAGGTCGTACAGAGCCTGCGACTCCACCGCGTTCTGGTAGTCCAGATCGTCATAGGTTTCGCCCGAGCCGATGGCCCATCCGACGCTGCTGTCGTATCCCTCGGCCCACCAGCCGTCGGGAATCGAAAGGTTCAGTCCGCCGTTGGCGCTGACCTTCATCCCGCTCGTTCCGGACGCCTCCATCGGACGCAGAGGCGTATTCAGCCACACGTCCACGCCCTGCACCAGGTACCGCGCCACGTTCATGTCGTAGTCTTCCAGGAACAGCAGCGAGCGGCGGAACGGCTCCAGCCGACAGGTGTGGATGATCTGGCGGATCAGATCCTTGCCCGGATTGTCCCGTGGGTGCGCTTTCCCGGCAAAGATGATCTGCACGCGGCGTCCGGGCTGGTTCAGCAGCCGCGCCAGTCGCTCGGTATCCGTGAACAGCAGACTCGCCCGTTTGTATGTTGCGAATCGCCGCGCGAATCCGATGGTCAAAGCTTCCGGATCCAGTGCCTCTTCCGCGGCTGCCAGCTCTGCCGAACTCGCTCCACGTTTCCGCAACTGCATCGACAACCGCCGTCGGCAGAAGGCAACAAGCCGCTCGCGCCGGCGTTCATGGGTTCGCCACAACTCGCTGTCGGGAATCTGGTCGACCGATTTCCACGTGCTCGATGTCGGCATCTTCTCGGACCATTCCGGGCCGAGATAGCGGTTCAGCAGGTCGGCCATGTCGTGCGAGATCCACGTGCGCGTGTGAATCCCGTTTGTGATGTGATCGATCGGGACTTCCTGCTCCGGGATATTCGGCCAGACGTTGGCCCAGAGCTTACGGCTGACCTGCCCGTGGAGTTCGCTGACACCGTTACGGAACGTGCTCAGCCGCAAGCTCAGCACGGTCAGGTTCATCGGTTCGTCTTTGTTGCCGGGTTCCTGTCGGCCGTAGGAGAGGAATTTTTCTCGCGTAAGGCCCAGCTGCGGCCAGTACTTCTCGAAGTGCCTGTCGATCAACCACGGCTCGAAGGCATCATTACCTGCTGGGACCGGGGTATGCGTAGTGAAGATCGTCGAAGCGCGAACCACCTCGGACGCATCATTGAAGTTGACGCTCTGCTCAGCCATCATCAGGCGTATCCGCTCCAGACTCAGAAACGCCGAATGCCCTTCATTCATGTGGTATGTCTTGGGGCGGATTGCCAGTTCCCGGAGCATCCGCACGCCACCAATGCCCAGAAGAATCTCCTGCTTTATCCGCATTTCCTGATCGCCACCGTACAACTGGGCGGTGATATGGCGGTCTTCCGGTGTGTTGGACGGAACATTGCTGTCCAGCAGGTACAGCGGAATCCTGCCGACCTGCACCTTCCACACGCGGGCCCGAACGGTCCTTCCGAGGATGTCGATGGTGATCGAAACCGGTTCGCCGTCGCTGTCGTTTACCGGCTGGAGGGGCATGTTGTGGAAATCGTTGCGGGGGAACAGTTCCAACTGCCATCCGTCGGCATTAAGGCGCTGGCGGAAGTATCCCTGCTGATAGAGCAGCCCCACAGCCACCATCGGCAGGTGCAGGTCCGAGGCGCTCTTCAGGTGATCGCCGGCAAGTATGCCCAACCCGCCGGAGTAAATCGGCAGGCATTCGCTGATGCCGTATTCGGCGCAGAAATAGGCGATCTGAGGCTGGTCGGACTCTCCGTACTCGCGGGTATACCAACCGGGGCTGGCCATGTACTCGCGAAGTTCCTTGAGCACCCGGCGGAGGTGGGCCAGGAAGCCTTCATCATCGCTCATTTCGACCAGCCGTTCCTGGCTGATGCGTCCGAGCATCTGGACGGGGTTATGGTAGCATTCTTCCCAGAGTCTGTGGTCGAGGCGCCGGAACAGGTCCAAAGCGTCTCCGGACCAACACCATCGGAGATTGTGGGCGATTTCCTGCAATCCGGACAGTTTGTCCGGAAGAGAGGGCTCGATCGTAAACGTTCTTAGCGGTCGCATGGAACTATGGACTTCCTTTGGCAGAACTACAAACAGGGGCGGCGGGCACAACAGAGCCCTTCCGCCGGGGTAAGACGTCTGGAATGATATCGGCCATTGGAGGCAGAAGGATTACTGATCTTCCTGCCGGAAACATTCTTCCGCAGGACAAATCATCGCCATCCGGGCACGTAGCATGGTAGTCGCCCTCGATATGCGAAAGCAAACGGCCGCGTCATGCGCCAGCAAGCTAAACGCAAATACGGAACCCGCACGGCACCTCAAACGTCTAAATCAGCGTTACCGCAGGTGATCCTGAAGAGTCGGCGAATCTGAAATCCACCTGCGGCGTCCATAGAATTACTTGTAGAGACAACCGAATCCGCCGATGAAACGATAGAGGCCAGAGTGTGGTACGATGGTTCATCGGCATCGGGATCCATGAGTGGGGCGCCGGAGCACCGGCTGTCCGGCTGGAGAACTTGCAGTGACAAGACGTTCGACATCGAAACGACGGCACCGGCGAGGAATTTCCCGCCGTGCCCGCAGCCGTCCGAGGCATTCGTCGATTCCCGTGCGGGAGCGACATCGCGCCGCCGTTTGCGGAAGTCCGACGGCTAATGGCGATTCACGATGCGATCGCTAAAATACAATAGAGAGAAACCAGGGCAAGATGCCAAAACATACTGGTTTGATCGCTCGAAAGGGGCGCATCATGAAACGGATCAATAACATATTGCTTGTGACGTTGGTTCTGGCTGGGCTTGCGAGCCTGGCTGCCGGACAGACCGTACGCGGTATGGACGGCAGGGCGCTGGACGCCAACTACCAGATCGGAAGCGGACGCGTGAACCGGAGGACTCCGGGCTACTACAGCATGCGCAATAACCGCTATGTCACCGGTCAGGTGACCGGGTTGGCGGGCTTCCGCGGCAGGGTACCGTACCGGGCCGACAACGAATTGCGTCTGGACGTGCCTTCGGCGCGCCTGGAGCAGTTCAGGCAAGAGTCGGTGGGGCTGGACCAGGTCCGGTACGGTCGGCCTTACGAAACGTCGCTCTACCTGCAGAGGTCGCGGACCGTGCTTGGGCTTCCGGGCATCACCCGCGGGTTGAACGAACCGGGCAGCAGCCAGGTGCGGGACATGACGCCCGCTTCCATGGCGGCTCGCGAACTTTACGACGACGCCGTGGCGGGATATCGGGCATTTTCCAGCGACGAGCAACAGGCGATTCTGTCGCTGCCGGTGACGCAGCAGCTGCCCGATTACCAGACCCGCAGCAGTCTGACCGGACGCATTGATGACGGTCGTGAGCGGATGATCGATCAGCGGCTCGTGACCACGCCCCTCTACAGAACCCCGGAAACGTCGCTGCTGGCGGTGCCCAATGCTGAGACGCGGGCGGAATTGATGCAGGAACTGGCTGAGTTGCAGGACGAGAAGACCCGTCCGGACGAGAATCGTACCGGGGCTGTCACAGGTCTGGATCCGACAGATCGCGAGCGGAGCCTTGACCCGACTCGGCGCCAGATGGATCCGAGCAAACGCACCGACGATCCCAGTCAGGTGGCGGATCAACGCGACGAACGCGACAAACGGGATGCGAAGGATACCCGGACGCCAGACCAGAAGCTTCTGCCTCAGCAGGGCCAGGATACGTTCCTCGACCTGCTGCGGAAGTTCCGCGAGCGGAAGCAGAAGGGCGAGGACGAGACGGACGAAGAGACTCCGAAGGAGGATCGCCGCGACCCGATAGATTTGATGGGCGACGAAGAAAAGGAAGGCGACAGCAGCGAACCGCTCGTGGTCATCAAGCCCAACAACACGCTTCTGGTCAAGCGCCTGGCCGGCAGGAATGACGACCGCTTCAATCGATACATGAATCGCGGCGAGTACAACCTCAAGAAGGGTAAGTTCTACACTGCCGTCGAAGAATACAAGCTGGCCAGCGTCGCCAAGCCGCAGAACCCGATGGCCCGTGTCGGTTTGGGTCTGGCGTTCCTGGGTGCCGGCGAGCCGATCAGCAGTTCGATGCGGTTCGAGAAGGCGATCGAACTGTTCCCGCCGCTGATCGAAACGCGGTTCAACGTGACCGACATGATGGACGCTGCCACGTTCCGGGCCCGTTTGGGCGCGTTGGACAAGCGGCTGGAGAAGGAACCCAACCCGGAACTGCTGTTCCTCAGTGCCTTCCTGCACGCATCGACCGGGAACCGGCCCAAGGCGAAGGAATACGCCCGGGCGCTGAAGGATGCCGAGAAGGCCAACGCGGTCCAGAAAGCCTACGCCCAGTACCTGCTGACCGGCGAGAAACAGGAAGCCATCGACAAGTAAACCACGCTGGGCGGCATCGAAGCCTCATTGGCGGGCTCGTCTCATTGGCGGGTCCGCCTTTTTGTGATCTGCCACCACCCGCAGGGATGCGGCGCGTAAAAAAGAACCGGTCTGCAGAACCGGTTCTGAGTCTCGAGGGAACATGAAAACGGGGGCATGGGTGCGGTACAGCAGTCGTCACGTCCCTCTTGACCTATAGTTTTATCGACTCGAAGAGGAAAGTTCTGTAGGGGAATTGCTGAAATCGGCGCAGTTCCGATTATTATGGCTATAGAGCAAAGGCTTGTGACGGCTATACTTCCGCAAGCCATGTCAGCTGGCTATGGCAGGTTGGGTAGGTTGTATACCCTATACCGGCGGGGCGAACATCCGACAGGCCCTTGAGTTAGTGAGGCCACGCTGAGGGGTGCCGGTGTAAGGGGAATACCCTAATTCGGGTGGCTGCCTGTCTGCGTTTTCGGGGCGAAACGTTTCTGCACCGAATTATTGAATTTCAGCAGGGAGCTGCGAAGCTGGCTGATTGTCCAGGCAATGTAGGCTTCGTTGTGCGAGGGCTTGCCGCGTTTCTCGACCATCAGGCCATCGTAAACGTGCTTCAGGAAGCGTTCGATGTTCCGTTCGCTGATCGGCTCGGCGTCGGCTCCCCAGCGAACCAGGCGGTCGTACATTCGGCGATGGCGGGCGCTGGTGCGGTGCTGCTCGGGGGTCAGGAACGTGCCCGGCCGGAGGTTGATCTGCACACCTTTCAGCGCCAAGGCCACCAGCTCGTAATTCATTGAGGCAGAGAGCCGCGCAAACCGGAACTGCTGCACATAGAGTCCGTGCCTGCCGCTACGGACCGACGGATAGATCTCATCGTGCTCGCTGCTGCGACGCAACGAGATTTCCGAGAAGAGGATCCCCGGGTTCTCACCGGTGGAGACGATCTCGTTGTCGCTCAAGCGGCTGATGAACGTTGACCCGTCCTCGCGTTGTTGCGGGTCGCCGGCCAGCGCGAACAGGCACTGCAACGTGCCGAACGGCAGCAGGCGGTCCCGGTCCGGCCGGTGCTGGCTCCGCAGTTGCATCGACATGTGCACGCTGTGCGGGCCAAGATCGTAGAACTGCCGGACCTGCTGGATGAACTGGTTGAGAATCCACGGGTCCTTGGTGACCGGTTTGGAGATGTTTGCTGAGACCGAAAGATTCCCCAATGCCAGCTCCAGAAACCCCCGCCGGGGCCCGTTGGACACTTTGGTGTGGTGATCATCCACATGCCCACCGAGTTTCCACGTCAGTACGTCCAGGCCGAAATCGTTGAAGTAGTAGAACCCGTCATAGTCCGGGTCGCGCAGCTTCTGTCCTTCCGGGTCGCGGATGACTTCGTGGCCGATGTTGCTGAACTCCAGTTCCGCCCCCAGCGGGATGGCTCCGCCGCCTCCGTGGCGCTGAATGTACTCCAGTTCCATCCTCGCCAGGGCGGGGTCGTAGATCGCGTCGGCAGCGAGGATCGCCCACCGCACGAAATCGATCAGGCGGTCTTCCTGGAAGGACAGGTCCGTCAGGCAGTCGCCAACCAGCATGCGGAGCAGTTCGCTTTTGTTGTTGAGCATCCGCAATGCCAGGAGCGAACTGGGCGTGCGGTCGTAGCTGTCGGCAGCGTGGTCCATGTGGTCCAGTTCGTAGCGGAAGTCCCTTCGGATCCGCTCCTCGAACTGGTTGAAAATCACCTGCCGAACCACCAGCGAGAGGTAGTTCTCCGCCAGGGCCATCGCCTCCGGATCGCCGGTGACACGGGTGAAGTCCGGCAACGGCTTGTCGCGGAGTGACTGCTTGATAGCGTAATCGCTGATCCCGCCGGCATCGAAGTGCTGGCGGTGGAGGTCGCGGATGATGTCGCCGTGCAATTCGCCGACCGCCCGCAGGGCCAGGTGTTCGTCGGTGTCGACCTGTTCCTTCTCGGTTTCTTTCAGCGCCCGCTCGATCTTGTCCTGCAGGAGCACTTCCTGCTTGTAATGGTCGCGGAATTCGTAGCCGAAGTGATGTCGCAGTTGCTTGAGGTTGGCTACGAAAGCAAATGCGTCGGTCTTTCCTCTTTTGGTATCCACCCGGACGCGCCGGCGGGAGTAGTTCCTGCCTTCATAGTCCATCAGCGCAGGCATCGATTCCGGCGGAAGCGGCCCGATGACATATCCGTTGATGCGTCCCTGACGGTCGGGCACCGCGTACAGGTAGGTGTTATCCGGGCTCTGCTTGGTATAGCCGGTGAGCACCGCCGGCCGGGCCCGCACCGCATCCGGACCGTCGGCAGAGTGACGGTCATATACCAGCCGCAACCCGGTTACCGCCCGGAATACGTTGGAGTTGATCAGCGTCCCGTAAACGAACAGGTGGAACGGACCCTTGACGCGTTTTCTGGCCATGACACTACAGTACTGATTTGCGGCGAGATGCGAAAGGCTCTATGGAAGCCTTCGCAGCACCGGCGAACTGCCTGAAACGGAGGAGGCGCAGAGCCCACGGGTCCTGGAGCCACGAACCCTGCGCCATTTGTCGGGCAATCAATAGGGAAACGAGATACCCGTTCAGCGGATTTCCAGATGTTGCGGCAGGACCGTCAGCACATTTTCGCGGTCGAGCTGTTCCAGTGCCGTCATCAGGTAAGACGCCGCGTCCACCTTGTTCGACAGCGACTTGAGCATCCGCAACTGCCCCGCGGTCAGGTCCAGCGAAGACTGGGTGTTTCCCCCTCCGGTGAGAATGTCCGCCAGCGTCTTCGGCCGGGGGAGGAAGATGAAGTTCGCCTGCTTCAGCTTTGCGCGTTGCTGGGCGACGGTGATCGCCTTCCGCAGCCCGCCGACATCATCGACCAGTCCGTTTTCCTTTGCCTGCTTCCCGGTGAACACGCGTCCCTGAGCGATATCGCTGATGTCTTCGATCTTGTCTCGGCGGGCTTCCTTCACGCGGCTGGCGAATACCTTGTAGATCCGTTCGGCTCCGTCTCGGACGACCTTCTTCTCTTCCTCTGTCCACGGGCGCGAGAGGTACATGCCGGCATGTTTGCCTCGAGTTACCGAATACGTGCTCACGCCGATCTTCTTGAAGAGCCCGTCCACAGCCAGCTTGCCGCTGACCACGCCGATGCTCCCGACGATCGTGGCGGGATCGGCGATCATGTAGTCGCCACCGCAGGCGATGTAGTACCCGCCGCTGGCGGCCATCCCGGACATGGTGACGATCACCGGCTTTTCTTCGGCGCATTTCTTGACGGCCTGGTAGATCATCTCGCTGGCCAGGGCCGAGCCGCCCGGCGAATCCACACGCAGCACGACCGCTTTGACGTTGTCGTTCTTGCGGACCTTATCCAGCAGGTCGATGACGGACCGGTCGCCCATCACTTTCTGGCCGAAGATGCTTTCTCCGCTCGTACCGGAGACGATCATTCCTTCGGCATAGATCACGGCGATTGTGTTTTCAGGGATGCGCGGTTCGCTTCTCCCGCCCAGCAGGGCACTCAGCAGGGCGAACGGGTTGCTGGTGTCGATGTCCTTCTGCTTGCGTTTCTCGTGATTCCAGGACCAGCGGGCGCCATCGGCGTCCGCCTCGTCGGCGATGCGTTCCATCAACTTGTCTCTCCAGTCGATGCGGGGGACGAGGCGGTCGACAAAGTCCACTTCCTTGGCAGCGGCAGAGTCCAGCGGCCCTTGGTCGATGGCGTGTTTGACGTGCGGAATGCTCAGGTCGCGCTGTCTGGCAATCTGCGAGCACAACTGGTCGTAGAGCCCATCCATCAGCCAGTCGTAGACCTTCTTCAGTTCCGGCGAGGGTTCGGTATTGGTCAGCGGTTCGGACGCGCCCTTATACTTGCCGATCTGGACGAACTGCGGCCTGATGCCGAGCTTGTTCAGCATGCCGCGGAAGAAGGTCATCTCCGCGGACACCCCTACGATGTGCAGGTTTCCTGCCGGTTCCATGGCGACTTCCCGTCCGGCAGAGGCGATGAGATACTGCACCGGGCCTCCGGACTGGATGTAGGTGTACACCGGTTTTTCCTCGTCGAGGCGTCGCAGGGCATCGGCGATTTCCTGGGCCTGTGCCCAGCCGGCGCGGATACCATCGACTTCGATGGCCACCGCGTCAATCTTTTCATCGTTGCGGATTCTGGCCAGTCGCTGCAGCCACTGGGCCAGCGGTTGATCTTCGCCGCGCGAACCGAAGACCTTGAACTGCGGCGGGCCTTCGAGCACCTGTCCGCTCATGCGTACATGGGCGATATCCGGCAGCGATTCCTCCTGTCGGTCGGCGGTCTCCGAACCGGCGGGTGCATTCTCGGTTGCGGGCGCTGTTTCGGCGGGCGCCTCCGCTTGGCCCAGGACAGCAACCGGGGTCGCCGAAAGAACCGAAAGAAGTGCCAGCGCGAGCGTGATTTTGCCAAAGCGGGTCATTGTCATACTCCCTGTGTGCTATACCCCGAGCGAGCGGCGGGTCGGCCTTGTCCGCACCGCCGTTGACGGGAAATTGTATTCTTTTTGACAGACGATCGAAAGAGTACAATTGTTACATGATATCTCGCAGACGTTCCGAGCCCATGCCGGTGAAATACTGGTCGGCGGCAGGGCTCATGTTGACATACTGGTGCAACGCGCGGTGTGCGTCCTGCTATCTCCGGTGCGGTCCGGATCGCCGCGAGCGGATGGACATGGGTACGGCGCTGGACTGCTGGCGGCAGTTGCAGAAGACCAGTCCGCACGGTTGTCGGATTCACCTGACCGGGGGCGAGCCGTTCGGGGATTACCCGATGCTGCTGGACCTGTGCCGACGCGCGCAGGCAGACGGGCTAGGTCCGTTGCAGAAGATCGAGACCAATGCTTTCTGGGCAACCGACGAGGGAATATGCCGTCGGCGGATCGGCGAGCTTGCCCAGGCAGGTATGCAGAAGCTTTCTCTCTCGGCAGATCCGTATCACCAGCAGTTCGTTCCGATCCGGCGGGTGAGAACCGCTGCCGCCGTCGCCCGCGAGATGCTTGGCCCCCAACGCGTTCAGGTGCGATGGGAAGACTGGCTGACGGAGGGATTCGACACCCATGCTCTCTCTCCGGCGGAGCGTCGGGGGGTGTTCATCCGCTTCGGGCGGGAAGGGCGCGACCGGCTGAACGGAAGGGCCGCAGAACGGTTTCCGGACGAAAATGGAGGCAAGTGCTTGTCGGATCTGGCCGATGGCAATTGCAGAGAATCGCTGCTGCGCAGCAAGCACGTGCACGTGGATCCGGACGGAATGGTCGTCCCGGGGGTTTGCGCGGGCATCATCCTGGGTAGATTATCCGACGGTATTGCGCGGGTGTGGCGGGACTTGTACTGCGGATGGGCCGATCGACCTATCGTCGGCAGACTGGCCGAGGCGGGTCCGGTCGGTTTATTGGATGAAGCGGTCGGGAAAGGCTTTCAGCCGGCAGAGCGGTACGATCGCAAGTGTCGGCTCTGTTGGGAAGTGCGGAAATTCTTCCTGCAGCGAGGCGAGTATCTCGATGAATTGGGACCCGTCTGGATGTACCAGGCGGAAGAAGCGCAATGAAGAGGCTTGACGCAGGGGCGGGGCAAGTGTAGTTTTTGGGCGCTTGTACCCCTCTCAGCAGGCCCACGGAAGTATGGACACATATCCGAGAAAAGTGGCATGACAGCGGAAAAATCCAGCCAACCGGTTGCCGGCTCGATGGATACGGAACTCGGGAGAATCGTGGTTGAACGGAAACTCGCCACGCCCGACGAAGTCGAGCAGTGCATTGAAGAGCAACAACACAGCGACCCGAATCAGCGCAGCCTCGCCGATGTGCTGGTCTCTCGAGGCTACGTCACCGAATCCCAGATCGACCGGGTAAAGATCTCCATCGAGGATTCCCGCAAGCAGCAGATCCCCGGATATGTCCTGCTGGAGAAACTCGGGGCAGGGGCCATGGCGACCGTGTTCAAGGCTCGACAGGTGAGCCTGGACCGGATCGTCGCCATCAAGGTATTGCCGAAAAAGCTCAGCGAGAATCGCGACTACGTCGAGCGCTTCTACAAGGAAGGCAAGGCTGCGGCGAAACTCAACCACGCCAATATCGTCCAAGCCATCGATGTCGGCGAAGCGGGCGGGTACCATTACTTCGTGATGGAGTATGTCGAAGGGCACAGCGTCTTTGACGAACTCGACGGTGGGAAGATATTCAGCGAGGCAGAGGCTCTCGACATCGTCATCCAGGTGGCCCGTGCCCTGGAGCATGCCCATGCCCAGGACCTGATCCACCGCGACGTGAAGCCCAAGAACATCATGCTCACCCCGGACGGGACTGCGAAGCTGGCCGACATGGGTTTGGCGCGGGCGAGCACCGACATGGAAACCGCCCAGGCCGAGGCAGGGCGGGCCTTCGGAACACCGTATTACATCAGCCCGGAGCAGATTCGCGGTGAGATGAACATCGATTTCCGCGCCGATATCTACTCCCTCGGCGCGACCTTGTACCACATGGTCACCGGAAAGGTGCCTTACGAAGGCGCCACACCGGCAGCGGTCATGCACAAGCACCTGAAAGAGCCGCTCATCCCACCGGACCACATCAACACCGACCTGACCGCGGGCCTCGGGGAAGTGGTCGAGGGGATGATGGCCAAGCAGCGAACGAAACGCTACGCGTCCACCAGCGACCTGCTGATGGACCTGGAAGCCGTCTGCCAGGGCGAACCGCCGCTGCAGGTCAGAAAAAATATCGACGAGGATGTGCTGTCCGGTCTGGCTGAAGGCCAGGACCCGCAACCCCAGATTGATCCCTCCTTTACGGCAGCCGAGCAACCCGATCCCAACCGTTTGATGATCTTCGTTATCCTGCTTGCAGCGGGGCTGGTTATCAGCGCGGTTCTTAACGTCGTGCTGCTGGTCACCCGATAGATATTCAGGCAACCGCTGTTTCCCGAATCTGGCGGGCACGGATGACTGTTCCCGTGCCCAGAGCGGTTGCATAGATTTCTCATGGAAGAAGAGGCCGTTTTCGCCCCTGGACTGTGTATAGTTAACCGGGCCCCGGCGTTGGGTTACATTCGCCGTTGACACGCCTCGGGGCGGGACATACCATCGACCTGCACGTGGGTCACAGAAGGAGATTTGCTCGATGGCTGAACAGAGTCAGCGTCTGAACGTTACCACCGATGGACCGATACTGATCGTGGAGCTGACTGATCGGAAGATTCTGGATGAACTGAGCATCACCCAGATCGGCGAGCAGATCGAACAGCTCATCTCCGAGCAGGAAACGCCCAGGCTGGTCATGGATTTCCAGCCTGTTTCTCACATGTCCTCCAGCGCGCTGGGTATGCTGATCACGATCCACAAACGAGTCCGTGAGCGCGACGGGCAGTTGAGACTGTGCAACATCCAGCCGGAAATCAAGGAGGTCTTCAGCATCACCCGGTTGGATGAGGTTTTCGAAATTCACGATTCAAGACAGGTCGCGTTGGAGTCACTGAGGTGATCCGCCGCGGCTTTTCTTTTAGCCAGGTGCAAGTATTGGCCAGAAAACAGGTTACCATTCAGTCTGATCTTGACTCGGCCAGAAAGGTCGAGGAGGACCTGCTCCAGGCGGTCAGCGAGGAAGGCTATTCCGAGGCTTCGACCTTCGCCATCAAGCTGGCGGTGGAGGAGGGCTTGTGCAATGCCATCAAGCACGGAAACGCCTACGATCCGCGGAAGAAGGTCAACGTCACGTACGATGTGAAGCCGGACTGCGTGCGGATTGTCATTGTCGATGAGGGCAAAGGCTTCACTCCGGAAGCCGTTCCCGATCCGACGGCCGACGAAAACCTTGAGCGCCCCTGCGGGCGCGGGATCATGCTGATGAAGGCGTTCATGGACGAGGTGGAGTACAACGAACTCGGCAACGAGGTCGTGATGGTCAAGCGACGCACCTGAGGCACCTGAGAAGCAGAAGACAGACGCCCACGCGAATGCCGGTGGGCGTTTTCGCGCGCTGGTAGTCGCGCTGTCGAATCACAATGCCGGAGAAATTCGCCGCTCCGCGCATGAAAAACGCTACGCGGCGGTATTGTTCCCGTCGCATAGCGTTTGTTCTTCTGGGCGTTGAATCGGCAGCAGCAACCGGATCGATTCCGACCGGCGACTACCCGACTCCTGCTCTCACTTCCGGGCAGCCAGCGCCTGGACGCTGGTGATGGCGGAGATCAGGACGATGTCCTCCACGCTGCATCCGCGGGACAGGTCGTTGACCGGTTTGGCGAGCCCGAGAAGCAGCGGGCCCAGTGCTGAGGCCTTTCCGAAACGCTCGACCAGCTTGTAGGCGATGTTGCCGCAGCTGAGGTCCGGGAAGACCAGGGTGTTGGCCTTGCCCGCCACGGGTGAGTTCTGGGCTTTCCGCTCTCCGACAGAAGGGACGACGGCGGCGTCGAGCTGCAGTTCGCCGTCGATGTTCAGGTCGGGCCGGCGTTTCTGGGCGATCTTGGTCGCCTCGATCACCTTCTCTACGGCGGGGCTGAAGGCCGAGCCCTTCGTGGAGAAGCTGAGCATTGCCACGGCGGGTTCCACCTGGAGCAGGGCCTTGCAGGCATCGGCAGCGGCGATGGCGATATCGGCCAACTGCTCGACGGTCGGTTCGGGCACCACGCCTGTATCGGCAAAGACCACCGATCCGTCGACGCCGATATCTTCGACGATGGTATTCATGATGCTGCAGGAGCTGACGGTTTTGTTTCCTTCGCTGAGCCCGACGCCGAAAATGGCGCTGCGCACGGTGTCCCGCGTCGGGCAGATGCTCCCGGAGACCATCCCGTCCACGCGGCTGGAACCGACCATCATCCCGCCGTAATAGACGGGGCGTTTGAGCAGTTTGTCTGCATCGTCGCGACTCATGCCCTTTTTCCGCCGGCGTTCGTGGAGCGCGTTGATGTATTTGTCGCGATGATCGTCGGTGAGGGGGTCCACGAAGCGGATCGCATCCGGCAGGTCGACACCTTCCTCCTTCGCGTCGGCGCGAATCTGGTCTTCCTCGCCGAGCAGGATGACTCTTGCGTATTTCTTTTCCACAATTTCCGCTGCCGCGGTAAGCACGCGGGGGTCCTGTGTTTCCGGAAGCACCACGGACATGTCGGCCTGGACAGCCTTTTCCGTGATTTTCTCAATTACTGCGTTGCTCATACGTTTGCCTTTGTCTTTAAGACCCGTTAGGATTGCCGCTTACCATCGGCGGTCGCTGGTATCCTAAACGCTTGACGCCCGCTTGTCGAGGTCGACCATGGATCATTCGAAACTTCATTGGCTGGAAAAGTTTCAGACGCAACTGGCAGCGGTGCTGGTGCTTGCTGCGATGTACTTTCTCATCTGGCCGCTGATTGCCCCGGCGGACCCGCAGGCCGCGGTGACGTTCCTGCCGCAGGGCCTCTACGCAGAGATCATTGTATACGCATTGGCCGTGTGGGTGCTCTCGGCCCTCGTGGCTGTGCTCACCATCCACGCCCGTCCCGAGTCGGCCATGGTCGCCACTCTCATCGGTGCCGGGGGCATCGCATTGCGATCCAGCCGCGTCAGATTTCTCTACATGTTCAACCAGGACAGCCTTGGCGGGGTTTTCCTTGGGATGATCTTCGAACTGCTCATCCTGGCGATCATCCTGATCGTCGCCTCGGCCATCATCACGTTCATCCGCAGCCGCGTCGAAAGCGTGAAACCCCGATGGGTGCGGAAACCCAAACTCGAGCACCTGCCCGAAGCCCAGCGGATGCCCGTAGCGCTGAGCCCGGGTGGGGCGTCGGTGATCCGCTGGCTGGTGTTCCTGAACCTCGTACCGCTCGAAGCAAGACCGACCGAGGAAGACCGACAGCCCAGGAAATCTGCCGCCACGCAGAAAATCAATTTGCTGCATCAGTCGGTCCAGTTCCTTGCCGTCGGGGCAGTCGTGGCGGTATTGCTGCTGGGGCTGCTTCTGCGGAGCCCGGACCGCGGGCAGGTGGTCTTCGCCGTGCTGGCGAGCTTCACCCTCGGCACGCTGGCTGCGGAACTGCTGTTCCCAACGCCGCTGGGCGTGCTGGCGTGGCTGCTGCCGCTGCTGGCGGGGATCGTCTGCTGCCTGTGGGGAGCAGTTACTCCCGTGCCCGATGCCGCCGCAGGGTGGGCCGTCGTCCCGCTCCAGGCCCGCGCGTTGCCGATCGACTGGATGACCTTCGGCGTCGGCGGGGCCTTCTGGGGCTACTGGATGGGCCTGCGGATGCACGAGCGGTGGATCATTGAGAAACAGAACAAAGAAGTTGCGCAAACTCAGAAGAACTGAACCTGATTTAGGAAACAAAGGAGCTTTCCATGTCCAAGCCTGTTGTCGGTGCACAGCTATACAGCCTTCGCGAATTCACGAAAACCACTGAAGGCTTCGCCGAAACCATCAAGAAAGTTGCGGACATCGGTTACACCACCGTGCAGGTCTCGGGAATCGGGCCGATCGACGCTGCCGATATCGACCGCATCTGCAAGGACAACAACGTCACCGTGTCCTGCACGCACATCGGCTGGCCGCGGTTCCAGAACGAACTGGACCAGGTTATCCAGGAGCACAAGACCTACGGATGCAACCATCCCGCCATCGGTGGGCTGCCGAAAGAGTATTTCGAAGCCGGGCAGGACGGCGTGAAGAAGTTCGTCGACGAACTGGGTCCGATCGTCGAGAAGCTCAAAGCCGCCGGGATGGACTTCTCCTATCACAACCACTCGCACGAACTGGTGAAGTACGACGGGAAGACCTGGCTCGCTGGTCTCTACGAGACCGCCCCGGCAGACCTGCTCAACGCGGAGATCGATACCTTCTGGATCGCCCATGGTGGTGGCGACCCCGCCCAGTGGATCACCGACCTGGCCGGCAGGCAGCCGCTGCTGCACCTGAAGGACATGGTTATGACCCCCGAACGCGAGCAGCGGTTCGCCCCGATCGGTGAAGGAAACCTGAACTGGTCGGCGATCATGCAGGCCGCGGAAAGCGCCGCTGTCGAATATGCCCTGGTCGAGCAGGACAACTGCTACGGAAAAGACCCGTTCGAAGAGATGGCCACCAGCTACGGCAATCTCGTCGAGATGGGATGGAAGTAGTGGGATTGGTTACTTGGTTGACTATCTGATCGGGCTGGTCGGATACTGTTGCCGAGTATACGTAGCGGAATAGATGTGCTGTACATAAGCCCGGGGATTAATCCCCGGGCTTGAGTGGTCCGCCAGGCGGGGCCGACGGTGATCCGGCGGCGTTACTTGGCCTGCGCTCCTTTGGCGGCGACAATCCGCGCCCGGACGTTGTCCAGGATGTTCATGTAGTTGATGTATCCGTCGTAGGGGGATTCGTAGGGGTTGAAATACTTGTGCACGTCTCCGTCGGCGAAGTACTTGGTGCACATGTAGTAGAAGTGGTCGGAGGTCTGCAGCTTCCGCCAGTCCTCCAGCAGAACCTCATCGCCGGTGGATCGGACATCCTCTGCCAGGGCGTAGACGTCATGCAATGCGTTGGACTGCATCGAATTGCCGAGCCACGCGGACAGATCCCGCTCGGTATCGGCCCAGGAGATCATGTGCGGCACATCGACTTCCCCGACGGTAGGGTACTTCGCCACGGCCTCGGATACCTTCAGGAAGTCGTTCTTCCCGTTGGCCATTACCGCACCGGGCAGGGCGTAGAGGAAGTCGAAAATCCCGGTGTCGGCCCACTGGTGCTCGCCAAAAGTTTCGTAATCCATGAACAGGTTACAGACGTACCCGTTGCCGTTGATCTGGTCGACCCATTCGGCGAACCGTTCAGCCTTGAGCGGCCATTCCTTCCACCCGCGGTTGCCGAACCGGAAGGCGATATCGTCGCTGAGACGATAATTCTTGAGCATCATCTTCAGGTCGGGACTGTTGGGTGGATTGTAGATGAAGTTCGGGCTGCGGTAACCCAGCACGAAGTCGGCACCCTCGGTGAGGATGGCGTCGAAGCCCATGTCATCAATCACGGCAGCGACATCATTGTTGTACGTAAGTTCGGTATTGCGGAAGATCGTCGGTGTCTGCCCGAACAGGTCCTGCATCAATTCGCGATGCTTCATCGTCTGGTCGACGAATTCCTGCCTGTCGTACAGGAACGCGAGTGAGTGGTAATAGGTCTCGGAGACGAACTCGACACATCCGGTCTCCGCGAGCTTGACAAAGCTGTCGAGCACTTCCGGCATCCAGCGCTTGAACTGGTCGATCACCGTGCCGGTCAACGAGTAGGTGATGCGGAACCGCCCCTCGTGCATGCGGATCAGGTCCAGCATGACCTTGTTGGTGGGGAGGTAGCACTTCGACGCGACTTTCCGGAGTATCTCCTCGTTGCTCTGGTCGGAGAAGTAATTCGGATCGCTGTCGAAAATGCTGTACCGACGCAGCCGGAACGGCTGGTGAACCTGAAAATAGAATACTACCGATGCCATGGGTGTATAACAGCTTATCTAGCGTATTGTGGTCAAGCGAAAAGCCCCGATCGGGCCAAGTTTCCCTCTCCAGGCCCGTGGTCAGTCCAGGCTGGGGGGCACATAATCCGGGTTCGGAGTAGGCATATTAGCGGAAACTTCCTCCCGCCAGTCGGCCAGCAGTTGGGCCAGTTTGGCGGTCATCTCCGGATGCTCTCCCGAAACGTCCCGGTCTTCCGACTCGTCCTCATGGAGATTGTAGAGCTCAAGCCGGCCGTCCTCAAAGAATTCGATGAGTTTCCAGTCGCCGTAGCGGACGCTGCAGCCGGGCGTACCGCCCTGATTGCCGTAGTGCGGGTAATGCCAGAAGATCGCCTCCCGGTCCAGTGAACCGGAGCCCTCCAACAGCGGCATGAGGCTCACGCCGTCGCAGTGCTGCTCGGGGATCAGGTCCAGGTCCGCTGCCTGAAGGAATGTCGGATAGAAGTCGGTGCTGGTGACCGGCACGTCGCAGGTGCTGCCTGCTGCCACACGGCCGGGCCAGCGGATCAGCAACGGCTCGCGGGTGCCGCCTTCGTACATCCAGCCCTTGCCCTCAGCCAGCGGAAGGTTGCTCGTGGGAGAGCCCTCTGCCGTGGACAGCCCGCCGTTGTCGCTGGTGAAGACGATCAGCGTGTTGTCCAACTCGCCGGTTTCCTCAAGCGTTTGCAGAATCCGCCCGACGTTGTCGTCGACGGCTTTGACCATGGCGGCGTATACCGGGTCGGACTGGATCACCCGTCGGACGACCCGCAGATGCTTTTTGTGGTCGCACGGGTAGGGTTCGCCCTCGATCAGCGCTTCCTTCTTGTCCAGGCCCATTCGCAGCGCCTTTTCCTCAAAGTAGGCGATGTCGTCTTCCTTGGCCTGGATCGGCGTATGGACCGAGTAGTAGCAGAGATTCAGGAAGAACGGTTTGTGGTCCTTGGTGCGGATGAGGTTGATCACCTCGTCGGTCAGGCGGTCGGTCAAATACTCGCCTTCCGGTCCGTCCTCGATGCTATCCAGGTGCCACGGGCTGAAGTAGCCGTTGTGTGGGTGCCCGTGATGGCCACCGGCGACGTTGAC
>JBKHHU010000118.1:0-10787 GCA_046539045.1 Phycisphaerae bacterium | reverse complement strand
ACGCCGACGTCGACGGCAGCCACATTCGCACGCTGCTGCTGACGTTCTTCTTCCGGTACATGAGGCCGCTGATCGACAACGGGCACGTGTTCATCGCCCAGCCGCCGCTGTATCTCATCAGCCGCCGACGCACGAAGAAATACGTCCTGGACGATCGCGAAATGTCACGCACGCTGATCGACCTGGGCTTGGACGGGACTACGCTGGAGATACGCGATCTGTCCGGAGCGGAGCCCAAGGTGATCAACGAGTTCGACAACGAGCGGCTGCGAAAGCTGCTGGTCAAGCTTGAGAATATGGGCGAGAAGATCCGGATTCTGGAGCGTCGCGGCCTACGGTTCAAGGACCTGATGCAGCAGCGGAAAGACGGCAAACTTCCGACGCACTGGCTCGTGGTGGACGGGGTGGAGAACCTGTTCCACTCACAGGACGAATTTGACACTGCCATGGCGGAGATCAACCAGGCGGCCGTGCTGGAAGAAGACGAGATGGAAGACGGAGCCGACCAGCCCGAGGACGCTCCCCGCATTCAGAAACGGGCCGAACTGCACGAGGTGCGGGACATCCAGCGACTGGCTGCAGAGATCGAGGACGAATTCGAAATCTCGCTGGACGACTACTTCCTCACTCGCCCGGAAACGATTACCGGCGACAGGCCCCCGGCGAAGTTCATCTACAAGAACGAGGATGAGATCATCGAGGTAGATAACGTCGCGGGCATCGTACCCGGGCTGCGCCAGATCGGCTCCAAAGGCATCGAGATCAAACGGTTCAAGGGCCTCGGTGAGATGAATGCCGATGAGCTGTGGGAAACCACGATGGACGTCGAACGACGCACGCTGCTGCGGGTGAAGGCCGAGGAAGCCGAGGAAGCCGAACGCATGTTCAGCCTCCTGATGGGCGACAACGTCGAAAACCGCCGCAGCTTCATCGAACGCCACGCTCTGGAAGTGAAGAACCTGGACATCTGATTCACAGAGCAACGTGACGGATCAACGCCGGCGCTTCTCCTCGTGAGGGGCGCCGGTTTTCTGTTGCGCCCCGGCCGCGTCGGACCGCTAATCCACGTACATCGCGTACAGGTTGGTCTTGTCGCACTCGCCCCAGGTGCCGCGGAGCGTATATCTCACGGCCGAGACTTCTCGCTCGACCCGCGTGCGGATCAATCGGCGGCAGTTCTCCTGGGTTTCAAAGACGGTCTGCCACTCTCCGTCGGTGCGGACTTGAACGCGGAAAGATCGCGGCATTTCCTCGGGCATATGGTCCAGCGCTGCCTTCGGCTTGCCGTTGAGCATGTGATGCCAACTCATCTGCGGATCCTTGTGCAGCGCGGTATCCGCGATGAGCGTGACTTGATTGATCTGCTGCGGAGTCGACCAACTCATCGTGAGGCTGTCGCCGGGGGCGTGCTGCCAGGCGTGGGCATCGTCATCCACCGGCCGGTTCGTCCCGTCCCGCACCGGCTCCGGATTTCCGGTTGAGGCGTCCAGATCGGCGGAAAGGGTGGCGTGGTTGAACTCCTGCGGCACCCACGGAAGGTAGGCGTCATCATACAGAAGCATCTGCTGCAGCCGGTCCACCTGCTCGAGAACCTCGTGGGGCTGGAGGCCCTGCTCGGTCGCGACGGCCGCGGCAGTCCCAGCCGCCTGCCCCATGCTGCAACCGGTGCCCATCACGCGCGTGCTGCTCATCCCGAGGTGCGTGGCGGAATGACATCGTCCGACGCACATGAGATTATCGATCGTCCGCGAGTACAGCGATCGGTACGGGATGCCGTACGGGCTGGGTGTCTTGTGGTGGACTGCACTGGGCATGTCGCTGCCCTGCTTCTTGCCCCAGAACCCGTGCGGCGGGTGTTCGTCCATGGTCCAACCGCCGTAGGCGACGGTATCCTCAAACCGGCCTTCGCCCAGAATACCGTTCTGCGTCAGCACGTGCTGACCGACGTACCGCACGCTCTCCCGCTTGCCGGGCACAAACTCCACCCACTCGAGAATATATTCAGCCGCGTCGGCTTTTGTCTTCGGACAATAGTTCTTGATGTGGTCCCAGACCCCGAAGGCGATCTTCAGCAGTTCGTCCCGCAGTTGTTCGGTGTCATGGATGGAATCCTGCTCGCCGCCGGTTTCGATCCACCAGTACCCGCAATCCTGCAGCGGGTGTCCGCAGGGCAGATCGTCGCAGCTCTCGAAGCGGCAGGCCCACTCGGGCGGATCGAACGGCTGGGGCGAATCGCACTTGCGCAGCTGGTAGCAGATGCTCATGCCCATTGTTTTCCGGTCGGCTTCGGGCGGGGCGCTGGGTTCGTTGTACTCGTCGCGACCTTCCCTCCCGATACGATGCTCCGCGCCGGTCAGCGGGGCGAGGATGCCGTCCCCGGAAGCGTCGATGAAGATCTTGGCCCGCACCTGGTGCACGGTGTACGTCGTCAGCTGCCATCCGGTGATGCTCGTCAGCAGGCCGTCGTCGGTTTCCGCGTCCAGGCAACTGCAGTTCAGCAGCAACTGCAGGTTGTCCTGGTAATGGGTCTTTTCGTACAGCAGCGTATCCCAGAGACCCCAGCTGCTCCGCGGGTTGCGGTGGAGATTCTCCATCCGGATCTCTTCGAGGATGCCGGTCTCCCGCATGTTGGGGATGCGGTTGTGGCGATCCGCTCCGCAGACGTGGACGCGGACTTCACTGGATGCATTGCCTCCGAGCATCGGACGGTCGTGCATCAGGATCACGCCGGCTCCGTGCCGGGCCGCGCCGATCGCTGCCGTCAAACCGGCCATGCCACCGCCCACGATGCATACATCGACCTCATGTTGGATCCTGCGGAACGTATTGCTGGGTAGCGACATGGGACTTCCTTCCTCTACCGGCACTTCGGTCGCGGAAACCGCCCGCTCAGGTGCAGCAATAGACCATACGCCCCTGAGGCGGCGCGCAGTTGGGGCCCGGAAACGCTTGGCTTCCGGGCCCCGGATGCGTCGAACGGCGAACTATTCTTTCTTCTCTTCGTCTTCCGGTTTGTCCGGTTTCTCGGCCTCGGGCTCTGCCGGGGTCGGTTCCTCTGCCGGCTTGTCCTCGGGTTCGGCGGCCGGAGCAGCGGCTTCGGGGGTGGACTCAGCTTCCGATTCGGTCTCCTCTTCTTCGCGCATCTCTTCCAGATCGGACGGCTCTGCCGGCGCGGGAGCGGGGAATTCCTCTTCCTCCTCCTCGATGTAGACATCGTCGACGTCGGTAGCGTCCACCTTCTTGCGAAGCAGGTAGTAGATCGTTGTCGACGCGCTGGCGAAGAAGCTCAGGGCATAGGCCCAGACGCTTGCCGCCACAATGAAGACGATCGCGCCGATGATCAGCGCCGCAAAACCCTGCCAGTCCTCGGCCGCGCCCATGCTGGAGCCGGCGTAGAGGTTGTCGAAGGTCGGCGCGGTCCACATGACGTCGATCTTGTCTGCCTCGGGGTTCAGAGCGGACCCGCCCGTCCAGACGCCCAGCGAGAGGAACCAATGCGCCATCGCCAGGGCGATGTACACGAACAGCCGCACGAACAGGTAGGTCAGCACGCCGTAGACCAGAGCGATAACCGCGTACAGCAATGTTCGCCACGGGCGGGCGAAGATGTAGCTGAAGCTGCGGCTGATCGCATCGAAGCTGTCGGAGCCTTCCACGGCAATGGTCGGGTACATCAGGCCGAACCCGCCGACCAGGCCGATCGTCAGGAACGCCATGATCAATCCGGCGAGGACCGGAAGGATAAACAGGATCGCGATGAGAAGCTCACCGATATACGGGATATTCCCGAGCAGCCCGCCCAGGCTCACCAGCAGGCCGATGGCGACGATCAACACCAGCGGGATCAGCGGAGCGGTGAAGAAGCTCACGAACTTGCTCAGGGAGAACTTCAGGGCCATGCCCATCGAGATTTTCTCATCGCGGGCACTGTGCAGGGCGGCAATGCGATGGATCGCCCCGCCGAACAACGCCCATACCGCCAGCGAGAACACCAGCAGAAGCAGTGCGTACAGCGGATGGGCCGAGATCAACCAGCACAACCCCAGGCAACCCATCAGAACCCAGTACAGGAAGCCCGGCTGGTCGCCGTTGCGGGCAGCTAACGCCCCCGCCCGATCCTGATTTGCTGCCACGACCACCGGGCTATCAACGGCCGGCACCTGCCGGTTTCTCATGGCTTGTGCATACGCCTCAATTCCGCCAAGGAAGTTCAGTTGCCGCAGCGACCGGATGGCACCGGCTGCACAGGCGTCCTCGTAGGCGAGCAAGTGGTCGAAAATCGGCACACCGCGGATCGTGCGGATTTCAATGCGCGCGTCCCGCCGCATCCTTGTGAACAGGATCGGCAGATCCTCCCGAAGTTGCTGATACTCGGTCCGGATCGCCTTCAACCGCTCGGCTTTGGTCTCATCATCGAGATTCTCGTTCTTCTCAATGGCGGAGACTGTTTCTTTAAACGCCTCCGGGAGGGCCTCGGTAAAGTCGTCCAGTTCTTCGTTCAGTTCCGTCCGTGCCATTCGAAGCAACTCGGCGGCAGACTTGTCGGCAGCGGCCTTCTTGACATCTTCGTCGGGCACACTGTCTTTGGCTTCCAACGTAGTGGCCAGTTGTTCCCAAAGAGCCCGGTTCCGGACCAGTCTGCGTTGGCCCCTGATGGCGGGGTCGCCAGTGAGGTTCTTGTAGGTGCGCCTGTACCTGTAATTCCTCTCAAACAGCTCCAGCGCCTTTTCCTCTTTGTCCTCCTCCCACTGGTCCATGGACTCAGCGAAGGCAGCCGGGTCATTCTGGGCATACAAGGCTATCTCATCGGTCTTGGCGTATTCGTTACCAAGCGCCCAGATGCCGTCCAGGATCCACGAACCCCAGATGTAGACCAGCAGAATGGTTGCCAGCGCCAGCACCACCTTGCTCGGGTGAATCGCCAGCCGGAATGACTTGAAGATGTGGGTGAAGGCGAAAAGCTCTTTCCAATCCACGCGTTTGAGCTCGAAACGATCGTCCGCCATCGCGTTATCCTTTCAGAAGCCGTGAATACGGGTCAACCCGTGAGCAGCGACCTTGTGTGCAAGTGAATGGCATCCCCGGCGCGGGCTTCCGTGCCGGCCTGCTGGTACCTGGAGCGTAACCGCTCGCGCGGACCGCCCTCCTTTTCGTGATTATACGTCGCCAACCAGGGTCTGCAAACCATTTCCTGCCCGAGAGCAACGGTCCCGACCGCCCCGGCGCAAGCAAAAAGCCCGCTGCAAACGGGCTTTTGGTAAGAAGTTAACGCCGGCCGGCGCCCGAACATTTCCGTGCTCCCGCCGGTTCAGAACGTCCTTGCCGGTCACGCCGATTTGTCGGTGGGCTTGCTGTCGGCTGTCTTCTTGGACGACGTGGGCTTGCTTTCGCTCCTGGTCTCGGAGGTGCTGCTTTCCTCAGCCTCGGCGCCCTTTCTGTAGGAGCTGCTGCGGTAGTCGGTCTGGTAGAACCCGCTGCCCTTGAAGATAATGCCCGCCCCGGTGCCGATCAGGCGGCGGACCTTCCGCTTGCCGCACTCCGGACACTTGCGGATTTCCGGCGCGGTCATGGACTGGAACTTCTCGAAACTGTGCCCGCAGGCTTCACATTCGTAGTCGTAGGTTGGCATGGTCTTTCCTCCGCACGCCGAGCACGGTCCCTGTCAAGGGAGCTACTCGCCGGCCTCGTCGGTGTTTTCCTCTGGAGCCTTGGCCACGATCACGCTCGCCGGCCGGATGGTCCTGCCCTTCAGCTGATAGCCTTTCTGGACCTCCTGCAGCACGGTCATCGGTTCCACTTCGCTCGAGGGCTGTTCCATCATGGCTGAGTGCATCGCCGGGTCGAACGGTTTGCCCTCCGCCTCGATTCGCTGCACGCCGTAGCGGCTCAGCACATCCATGAAGCTGTCGTGCACCAGTTGCATTCCCTGCAGCAGCGGATCGTCGGAGTCGTGGTCCTTTGCCGCAGCGTCCAGGGCGCGTTCCATGTTGTCGACCACCGCCAGCAGTTCCTTGATCAACTGCTCGTTTGCGAAGTCGCGCGCCTGCTGGACATCCCTCTGGACGCGTTTCTGGTAGTTCATGTAATCGGCAGAGACCCGTTGCAGGCGACTGAACAGGTCGTCCCGCTCCTGCTGGAGAACATCCATGGGGTCCAGGGCCTCGATATTCTCGGGGGCCTTCCGGACGTTCGGTTCCTGCTCGGGCTGATCCTGCTGCCGATCGTTGTCTTTGCGTTTCTTGTCGCTCATGTTTCCACCCCGGCCGACTCTACCGGCCGATCTGTTTCCGCTGTATGTCGTCTCGCTACAGATTCAGTGCAGCGAAGTATTCCTTGAACTTGTCGATGAAGCTTTTCCGCTTGGGCGTCACTCTGACGTCCTCGGTTTCGGCGTACTTTTCCAGCAGTTCGCGTTGCTCGTCGGTGAGTTTCGTGGGCACCTCGATATGCACCTGCACGAACTCCTCGCCCGGCTTGCCGGTCCGCATACTCGGCAGGCCCTTGCCCTTGATGGTGAACACGTCCCCGTTCTGCGTCCCTGCCGGGATATCCACTTCCTCTGTTCCGTTGAGGATGGGCACCTCGACCTTCCCGCCCAGGGCGGCCTGGCTGTAGCTGATGGGCAACTGGCAGATCAGGTCCTGTCCGCGACGCGTCAGCAACGGGTGCGGCTGGATGCGGACGTACACGTGCAGATCGCCGCGGTCGGTTCCGCTGCGGTTGGGTTCACCCTCCCCGCGAATGCGGATGACCTGCCCTTCCTGCACGCCGGCAGGTACATGAACCGTCAGCGTCCGCCGGATTCTGCCCCTGCCCGACCCGTTGCAGTCCGGACACGGATTCTTGACGAGGGTGCCCTTGCCGTTGCAGTCCGGGCAGTTGATGACGCGGATGCTCAACCCGAAGAAGCCCTGCATCTGCTGCTGGACCTGTCCGTACCCGCCGCAGGTGCTGCACTTTTCCGGGTTCGTGCCGGGCTTGGCACCGCTCCCGCCGCAGGTTTCGCAGAGATCCATCCGCTCGAATTCCAGCGTGGTCTCCGTACCGGTGGCCACCTGCTCGAGCGTCAGCTCCACTTCGGTCTCCAGGTCCAGGCCCCGATCGGCGCCGCCTCGCATCCCGCCGACTCCGCCCATTCCGCCGAAGATGTCGCTGAACATGGAAAAGATGTCGCCGAAGCCCATGTTCGAGAAGTCGTGCATCCCGGCTCCGCGCAGCCCGGCGTGGCCGAACTGATCGTAGCGCTGCCGTTTGTCAGGGTCGCTGAGCACCTCGTAGGCCTCGGAGAGTTCCTTGAACTTCATCTCTCCTTCGGCTTTGTCGCCCCGGAAGTTGTCCGGGTGGTACTTCAGCGCTCCGCGTCGGTAGGCACGCTTGATTTCATCGGCGGAGGCGGTGCGCTCGACCTGGAGCACCTCGTAGTAGTCGCGCTTCTCGGGCATAAACAACCTTAATCAAAACAGGACCGGCAACACTTGCATTATCGGCAGTGGGTGCTACAATATTAGTGAATCTGAACCACGGCTAGACTGTGTAGTAGGATTCACCAGGGACCGAAAGGTCCCTTTTCTTTTGTCATCTTCTTACGATTCCCATCGGGTCCGACCTGCTGGCCACCGTGCAGAGCACCGGTTCTAGTCTTTTGTAATAAGATTTCGCACCCGTTTTTCGGAAATAGTTACTCGGCTGAACGAACTGCTTCAGGCAGTAAACGACTGTATCTACTGCTTGGATGAAATACGACCGCTTGGAATCTCTCAAGCAAGGGTCCTCAACGATACTGACAAGCGGGTAGTTCCTGAAGCCGATTCCTGTGCGATTGGGGATCGGATTGTACCTTCGCATCTGACGGATGAACTGAGTCAGCTTCTTTCCATCTGTGTTATCGGGAAAAATAATCCCTCTGTCATCGGCATTCCGCGGCCCCGGAAAATTCTGGTATTTCAGCGTGTTCTCGAAGCGCTGAATCAGGGTCTTCCAAGCGACCTCGAAAACCTGCTCTTTGTTCTTCTTGTTGCTCTTGTCAACGATTACGCTGATCACGCTTACGTCAGTCAACTGTGCTATCTGGTTGACAAAGTTCCGGAGGATCGACAGACGCTGATGCTTACGCAGAGCCTTTAGAGACTGGGGCAGATGGCTGCTCCGCCCGAGCATCTCCGCCGCATGAAGCTCATCCTTCATGCCGACGCTGAAGTCCCGCTTTATCGCCCGGCGGAACGCGATAAGTCGCTCCAACGTCTGCAACCACCGAAGTTCGTGAACTACCATACCCGACAATGCGAAATAGGAGGTAGGCGACCCTTGCGTCGCCAAGCCGCAGTCTCCGCTCTCATCAACATACATCAAATACATGCTTCCCCTCCGGAGAGTTGCCGCGGGGCCGGTAGCACTGCGGCTACCGGCCCCTCATGCGGCAACTCGCCTGTCCGCGGTCAGGTAATCGAGTTGGTTACCTTCGCGTCGCCTTCGGCATCTTCGTCCAGATCGGTCAGCATCAGGTCGGTCGTCAGCAGCAGGCCGGCCACCGAAGCGGCGTTCTGCAGAGCGGAGCGACTGACCTTGGCCGGGTCGATAATCCCTGCCTTGACCATGTCCACGTACTTGTCTTCCTTGGCATCGTAGCCAACGTTGTTGCCCTGCTCGAGGATCTCGGCCACGACAACGTCGCCGTCCATGCCTGTATTGACACAGATCTGGCGGGTCGGGCTGGTCAGGGCGCGAGCGACGATCTCGACACCGATCTTCTCGTCGCCGCGAGCCTTGCTGCGGGCCTTGTTGACCGCGTCGACCGCGTGGAGGAAAACCACACCACCGCCGGGAACCACGCCTTCTTCAGCGGCGGCGCGGGTCGCGTGGACGGCATCGTCGATGAGGTCCTTGCGTTCCTTCATCTCGGTCTCGGTGGCGGCACCTGCACGGATGACCGCGACACCACCGGTGAGTTTCGCCAGACGCTCGTTGAGCTTCTCGCGATCGTAATCGCTGGTGGTCTTCTCGATCTGCGTGCGGATGGTGTCGATGCGGGCGTTGATATCTTTCTTCTTGCCTGCACCCTCGATGATCGTCGTATTGTCCTTGCCGACGACCACGCGCTTGGCCTGGCCGAGCATGTCCATCTCGATGTTCTCGAGCTTGATGCCGAGATCTTCGCTGATGAGCTGACCCCCGGTGAGGGTGGCGATATCGCCGAGGATCGCCTTGCGACGCTCGCCGAAAGCGGGGGCCTTGACGGCACAGACGTTCAGCACGCCGCGCAGCTTGTTGACCACCAGGCCGGCCAAGGCGTCGCCCTCGACGTCTTCGGCGATGATCAGCAGCGGCTTGCCCTGCTGGGCGACCTTCTCGAGGACCGGCAGCAGGTCGCGGAGGCTGGAAATCTTCTTCTCGTGGATGAGAATGAGGCAGTCTTCCAGGACCGCTTCGAAATCGGCGGGGTTGGTGACGAAGTAGGCGCTGAGGTAGCCCTTGTCGAACTGCATACCCTCAACGAGTTCCAGTTCGTTGTGGATGCTCTTGCCTTCGTCGACGGTGATCACGCCGTCGGTGCCGACCTTCTTGAACGCCTCGGCGATCAGCTCGCCGATGTCCTCGCTCCAGTTGGCGCTGACGGTGGCGACCTTCTTCAGATCGTCGCCCTTGACCTTCTTGCTCTGCTCGGCCACGGAGGCGACGGCAGCTTCCACGGCGATGTCGATCCCGCGCTTGACGGCCATCGGGTTCGCACCGGCAGTGACATTCTTGAGGCCTTCCTTGACGATCGCCTCTGCCAGCACGACTGCGGTGGTCGTCCCGTCACCGGCGACGTCGTTGGTCTTGTTGGCGACCTGGTTGGCCATCTTGGCGCCCATGTTCTCGAACGGATTGGGCAGGTCGATTTCCTTGCTGACCGTCACGCCGTCCTTGGTGACCTTCGGGCCACCGAACGACTTCTCCAGCAGCACATTCCGGCCGGTCGGGCCGAGCGTGCTTTTGACAGCCGCCGCAAGCTTCGAGACGCCCTCGAGCATCGCCGTCCGGGCATCTACGTCATACAGCATCTGCTTTGCAGCCATTGTAGTTTGCTCCCTTTATCTTCTGGGTACCACGGAGGGCATGGAGTTCACAGAGTTTCTCGTTGGCTCTACGCCAACACTCGCTCTGTGTCCTCCATGCACTCTGTGGTTGAATTCATCACTTGGTTATCCAACGATCGCTCTGGAACCACAGAGGTCACAGAGTTCACAGAAATCTTCATTGGTTCTACCCGAAAGTCGTTCTGTGTCTCTGTGCACTGCGTGGTTGCATTGATCGACAGTTATTCAACGATCGCGAGGATGTCGCTTTCGCGGAGGATGACGTACTCTTCACCGTCGATCTTGATCTCGGTGCCGGCGTACTTGCCGTAGAAGACCACGTCGCCCTTGCTGACGCTCATCCCGCCGCGCTGGCCGCTGTCGAGCTGCTTGCCCGGGCCGGTGGCGACGACTTCGCCGCGCTGCGGTTTTTCCTTCGCGGTGTCCGGAAGTACGATCCCGCCGGCGGTCTTCTCTTCCGCTTCGCTCTGCTTGACCAGAACGCGATCATCCAAAGGCTTCACTGCCATGGTTGTATGCTCCTCGTTTCGTGTTTCGTGTATTCGTTGATTCGGTTTTCGTGTTCGCTATCGAACGTTTGTCGGGTTCGATGGGTTTGTTTCACATGGACTGCGGAGGCTCACAACAGGCTTCGGTATCCGAGCCGGTCGTTTCGCCTATTGCCTAAGCACTGGCCGTTACATCATGCCGGGCATGCCGCCCATGCCGCCC
>JBKHHU010000329.1:0-2613 GCA_046539045.1 Phycisphaerae bacterium | reverse complement strand
ACCGATTGAACAAGCGGCGGAGCCTTTACTCGATCTTCTGATCGGCGGCGCCGCTGCTGGCGGTCATGTCCTCCGATTTTATTTTGCTTTGCAACTGCTTCTCCAACTCCGCCAGAAGCTTGCTCGGATCGTTCTTCTCTTCCCACTGCAGCACGCTGTCCTGAGACTTGGCGATCTTTGCCCAGTAGGAATCTCCGTGGTTACGGAACAGAAGCTCGTAGTACTCTCGGGCCTCTTCGGGGGCCGTCTTCCGCTTGCAGTTGGCCATCTGGAACGTCAGCCAAGCGAAGTCGTACTCGGCCTGCTCGTCACCGGCAGCCATCTCATAATAGATGAACGCCGCACGATATCGCTTGTCCCGGAACAAGGCATCTGCCAGTGAAACCGGGTCGCTGAGACCTTTCCTCGGAGCCTTTTCGAGCAGTTCCAAGGTCTTCTCGTCAATCCCGATACCCGTGTCACCTTTGGGCTTGTCCGGCTTGTGTTCCTTCGGGGGCGCTGCCGGCTGAGTGGCAACCGGCTCTGCCGCCGGTTCCGGCTTGCTGAGAGTCTGCCTGCGACGGCGTGCAGCCTCGCGGAGACGTCTCAGCCGCTCCAGGGCGTTTTTCAGCCCGCTGTCGGCCTGTTTCCGGTCTGCCTCGGCCTCTGCCGTTTCATCGGTGCCGGCATTCCGCACCGGCTGGGTCGCAGCCGTCTCTGCCGCGGCCAGGCCGGTCAACACCAGCAGCGCGATCGCCGCAATTCCGGTCCGTATAATCAGGGTGTTTCGCATCATTTGCCCTCCGCGCTGTTCTGCGCGGATTCCTTGATCTTCGCGTACGTCAAAGCAGCCAACTGGTACTTCTCCTGACGAACATACGATGTCGCCAGCAGGTTCAGTGCCTTGTTCTTCCACTTCGGCTGCAACTCGCTCTTGAGCAGCCCTTCGACGATCGTCGACGCCATCTCCGGCTGATCGTTTTCAAGCGTCAGTTCCGCCAGCAGACACGTCGCCTCGTGGGCCTCGGCCCCCTGCAATTCCGTGCGAGACTCATCCAGCAGCTTCCGCGCCCGTTTGCTCTCATCGGAATCAATGTAACAGCGGGCCAGCCAGAGCCCCATCCGGGCCTGCTGCTCTTTGTTCCATGAGTGCTGCTTCATCCCCTCCCGCAGATGGGCCGCAGCCTTGTCCGGCAGGCCCATACTCAGCAGCAAACGCGTGTTGATCTTGAGGAAGTCCAGCAGCTGATCGGGACCCAGCTCGTCTTTGGCGATGTCCTGCAGCGTGCCGACAGCGGCGACCGGATACCCGCCGTCGATCTGGATTTCGGCCAGCGCCAGGCGCGACTGCAATCGTTGATCCTCGTCGCCTGCCGTCTTTATCGACCGCTGCATGCCCAGCAGCGCGTTGCGCCGGTCGCCCTGGCGGAGGTCGCTCATCGCCAGCAGGTAGTAGGCTCTTCCGACCCATTTGGGCTCGTCGACCTTGTCGGCAAGATGCAGATAGCGGGTCATCCACCTGCCGGCATCATCGTACTCGCCTGCGAGGTACGCATTCTCACCGGCGCCGAAGGCCGCCTCCCGGCGTGATGTCGCCGACAGGTTTCGGTGGTAGAGCCGGGCGAAGTGGTTCATCGCCTTGACGTGCTCTTTGAGCTTCTGCTCCACCGCGGCCAGTCGCTGGAACGCCTTGTCGACCCCGCGGTAGTCCGGATGGCGGTCAATCAGTGCCAGCAAACTCTCCCGGGCGTCGTCGAACTGACCGGTGTGGGTGTGAATCCGGGCGATCCGCAGCAGTGCCGGCGGGGCCATCGGGTGTCGACGGTACCGCTCAGCCAGCAGCGTATAGTTCTTCAAGGCTTCGGGCAAATCGCCGGACGTCTCAGCCAGCAGGCCCATGGCGAACCAGCCAAAGACCATCGCCGGATCCCTGGGATGTCGGAGCATCATGCGTCGCCAAGAGGCGATCGCCTCAGCCGACAGCAGTTCCCGCTGCTTCTTCAGATCGTCGATCGTGTCCGGATTCCGGATCACCACGCCGTCCCGCCCGAAATCGGCGACAAGACCCGCCGCCCCCACAGCCATTTCGTAAAACCGCTGTTCGGAGACCGCCGTGCAGTTCAAGGACAGGCTCCGTTTGCGGACACGGGGCGAAATGCCCTTCCATCGCACGCTGCCGTTGGACGCCTCGGCGAACCGCTGCAGCACCTCTTCCAGCGGGCTGCGAACGCAGACGACCGCCCAGCGATCGCCCGGCTCGGGCGACGGACCCACCGTGGGACCCAGCAGCACTTCATCTTTGGCTGAGGCATTCTCCCGCAGCACCGCCAGCAACTTGTCCGGCTCCAGCGCGATCAGTGGGTCCACGCCCGACTGGTTCGGCCAGTCCATCCGGACCGGCTCGCTGCTGTAGCTCAACGATTTGCCCGTCAGGGCACGGGAGACAAGAAAATCGCACGCCAACTCCAAAGGCCGGCGCTTGTCGGATGAACTCAATGCAGCCAGGGCAGCATACCCTCTCCGCCGTGCCCGCAGGTACTGACGCTCCCCCAGCGCCAACAGCGCCAGTTCATAGTTGCCCACCGCCCGGACGATCGGCGAGCGGCTGTGAGCAGCCACCTCCAGATGGTCCAG
>JBKHHU010000328.1:0-2625 GCA_046539045.1 Phycisphaerae bacterium | reverse complement strand
CACTGCTGTCCAAGATGATCCCGGCATAGTGGTCGGTCCGGCTTTCCGGGGGTGATTCTGTCCGGATTCCGGGGGTTTTGGACGGCCTCGGACTCTATTTCGCGTTCTTGTCGGGCCGTCATTGGCCGCCGCCATTTCAGGTTCCCCTCGTTTTGCTGTCCAGGATATTCGCAAAAAGCGGCAGTGCATATTCCGGCGGCTCCGACGCCGGATATAAATACGGTTCATCCAGCCATTTCCACAGATCCCGGTAGGTCAGCAGGTTCATCCGCAGCATCGCCGCCAGGTTCGACAGGCTCCAGCCGAAGCTCGACCGCAACTGCATCAGCTTCAGCAGCAGCATCGCGATCAATGCTGTCCAAATCTGCACCTTCACCGCGTTGGCGCTGGTGCCCACGAAGGTCTTGACCTTCAGGTTCTGCTTGAGCGCCTTGAAGAACAGCTCGATCTGCCAACGCTGCTTGTAAATCCGCCCGATCGTGCTGGCCGCGAAGCCCAGATGGTTGGTCACCAGCACGATGGAACGGGCGTTGTCGTCAAGAAGATTGCCGAAGAGCTTCTGACTGCGAATCGCATTGCTTCCAATCGGCTGCAAGAGATCATGGGGATGAGCCTGTAGCTCGCACACCTACCATCGTGTCGCAACTGCCACTGATGGCCCTGTGTGGGTTGGATACTAAACACCACGCCCGAGTCCACGAGAGATGCCATGAAGAAGATCAAACTGTCAGTTCCAGCCAGCAAGCGACCTGTCGATCCGCTCGAAATCTTCAGCAAGTTGACGCTTCGGGGATCGATCGAGAACATTTGGGACCCTCAAGCCGAAGCCCTGCGTGAGTGGCACAAGAACCGCAACCAACAGGACGTTGCCTTGGAGATGACCGCTGAGACAATACGGGATGAACAGGAGTACAACGGTATCAGGCTGAAACTGGCTGCACGGCTCGGGACGGCTGTCATCCCGGTGCAGATCGACATCGGCTTCGGCGACGCCATCACACCGGATGCCCAGTGGTCCGAGTATCCAACCCTATTGAAAATGCCACGCCCGGAGCTAAGGACCTATCCCAAGGAGACCGTTCTTGCCGAGAAGCTCCAGATCATGACATCTTTGGGTATCGGCAACAGTCGCATGAAAGACTTCTTCGACCTGTGGGTCATGACTCAGGACTTCTCTTTTGAGGGTGAACTCATAGCAGCGGCGATCCAAGCGACCTTCGAGCGGCGGGGCACGCCAGTTCCCAAAAGTTGCCCGATGGCCCTCGGACCAGAGTTTGCGGAAGACGTATCGAAACAGGCTCAGTGGCGAGCGTTTCTAAACCGAGGTCGGCTGCGTCGTGAATGCCCGGACTTTGCCGAGATCACAAAAGCGTTGGCGGCATTCTTCGGGCCTGTCTTGATGGCGATAGAGGGCGGCAATTTCGAAGCACAATGGTCGCCGGGAGGCCCTTGGCGGGCAGAATGAATGAACCTGCAATAGGAGGGGGGTGGGGCAACCGGATGCAGGATCTCCTACATTCTCCTACATTTCGGCAAAAACAAAGGGCTTACGATTTCTCGTAAGCCCTTATCTTTGCTGGACTAGCGGGGGGAGGATTCGAACCTCCGACCTCCGGGTTATGAGCCCGACGAGCTACCAGACTGCTCTACCCCGCGATCTTGGTTTTCTTAAGCGGCTTGGAATAGTATCGAAGGTGCGGAAGCTTGTCAAGGCCCGGCGGGGGGTTTATGCGGGTTTCTTCAAAAAGTCGGGGTTCTTCTCCACAGAGCATCGGCAGCGGCACGGTTACTTGCCAAAGCCCGGCAGGAAACGGCCAGGCCGGTCGCGCGCCGATCAGTCATTCTGCGCGGGGCCCGCTGGCCCGCTGTGACGAGCGCGAAGCATCTTATTGCCTGCTTGACAAAAGCAGCCACCAAGCCCTAGGCTTCACAGCACTTCTATACACAGGAGACGGCGAAGCGATGAGCGAGTCAGTTTTGCGAGTGGCGGTGATTGGTGTCGGCGGGTTCGGTCGGGCGACCGTCGAGGCCCTGGCGGGCGTGGACTGCGTCGAACTGGTCGGCGTCGCTGATCGCAACGGCAAGGCGGCTGCTCAGATCGGACAGGACTTCGGCGTCCGGTCGTACACGGACAACCGTTCGGTTCTGGCGGAGACCGGTCCGGAGGCCGTCTTCCTTGCGGTTCCGCCTATGGTCGCACCGGACCTGGTGGCTGAGTGTGCCAAACGCGGCATCCACGTGTGGCGGGAGCTTCCGCTGGGTCGGAACCTCGACGAGGCGGTCTCGCTGGTGCGCCTGATGGACAAAGCGAAGCTCAAGTTCGCGGTGGGCACGCAGCGGCGGTTCGCGTCCCCCTATCGCCGGGCATGGCAGCTGCGTCGCAAGCTGGGGCAGACATTCCTCGGCAGGAGCCATTACCTGTTCAACTGGGGCCCGGAACTGGGCTGGCGGAGCGACAAAACCAGCGCCGGCGGGGGTGCCCTTCTGGAGTTGGGCTATCCTGCGGTCAACCTGCTGATCTGGATGCTGGGCCTGCCGGAAGAGGTCTACGGGATCAACTCCTGCGGATACCGGCCTGCCCATAACGACTCAGCCCCGACGACCACCCCCTATGACACCGACGAC
>JBKHHU010000117.1:0-10915 GCA_046539045.1 Phycisphaerae bacterium | reverse complement strand
CAGTTCCTTACCATGCAGACCGTGAACGCCGATATCGAGACCGCCACGCCCGTGGCATGGGCGGTCGGGCTGATCTTTGCGTTGGTTCTGGTTCTGGCGATCTTCCGCGGGCTCTCGAAGGTCAAAAGCATCAGCCGACCTCAACTGGTCATCCTCTTTACGATGCTTACCCTCGCCGTCCCGTTGATGAACCTGGGCCTCATCCGGCCTTTCTACCTCTCCAGCAACGCCGTTCTCAACGAGTATCTCTACTACGGCACCAGCACCTACCGCACAGCCTACAATCGACTTGACGACGAGTGGTTCCCTCTCGTGCCGCGGAAGGCGGGATTCGCCAGTGCCCGGGCCAAGCGGTATCTCAACACGCTGATCGACTACCAGACGACCAAGAAACGCGACGACGCGCTGCGTGAAGTCAAGGAAGTCGTCGAACTGGAACGCCAGCGACTGGCCGACATCGAGGCAGGTCGTCCCGCGAGCATCAGCCGCCCCAGCGAACAAACGCTCGAGAAGATCCGCAGTCTCGTTCCCGACCTCGGCCCGGACCAGGCAAGCAACCTGCTCAGCATGCAGCAGGACAACGCCGCCCTCAAGAGCCTCGGACTCGCAGAGGCCGTCAACCGACGCTACGAAGTTACCTCCAAACGCAGCCGCGAGGCGCTGCAGCGTCTTCCGGAAATGCTCGCCCCCTACAACGAGAAGATCGCCACGCGGCACCCGGCCACCTTTGAGAACCTCAACCGCAGCGGACAGGAACGTTTTGAACGTGACATGGCGCGTCTGACGCCGGAAGAGCGTCAGAACCTCATGGAGCGGGTCGAGGATTTCGACGAAGTCCGGCCGACGCTGGTCGAGCTGACGACCTCGCTGTCCAGAACGGACTTCAACTCGCTGCGGCGGAAGCTTACGCAACGCTACCTCGAGCAGTTCCAGGCGATGGATGATGATACCTACCAGGAGATGAAGGGCAGTTTCGTCTACCGCCTGAGTCGGGACGAGCGGGGACAGTTGATCCGCAGCGACGGTCTCAGGGACGCCCTGAGCCCGAACGAAAATACCGCCGCGATGACGGAGAGCCTCTGGCCGGAACAGAAGGACAAGAAGGCCAAGCAGGATAATACGTTCACCGAGAACCTCGGAACGGTGTTTGAGCGGCTTCCCTGGAGTATCTGGGTGGGACCCATCCTTCGCTGGGGTCTGCTGTTCATCGGCCTGTTCCTTCTGCTGATGTGTCTGGCGGAGTGGTTGAGGCGCAAGTGGATCGAGCGCGAGAACCTCGCATTCCCGCTGGTGGAAGTGGCCGACGGAATGATCCGCCATGACGCGTCCATCGAGACGGCCTTCGACGCGCAGAACCCGCCCAAGCGGAAAAGCGCATTCAACTCGATGTTCATCGTCGGCTTCGTCGTCGGGTTCGTCTGGTTGTTCTTCGAGGGGCTCGGGCACTACGAGTTCATGGCCGAGGTTCACACGACCAGCTACTTCATCTCCAAGGAGTTGTTTACCGAAGGCGCCTTCAAGGAGATGGACCAGATCTTCTTTGTCATCTCCCCGATTGTGCTGGGCATCGCGTTCCTGGTCAGTCTGGAAGTGAGCTTCTCGGTCTGGGTTATCTTCCTGCTGTACAACGGGGTCGTGCTGTTCGGCAAGCTGGGCACCGAGAAGATCCAGAACCCGTACTATACCGGGTGGGGCGGTGGAAGAAACTACCCGTTCCCGATGGAGCAGCTTCTCGGGGCGGTGCTGTGTTTCTCGCTGATTCTGCTGTGGAAGAGCTTCCGCAGCCAGAGCGCCCGGAGCAAGACCTCGCCGCTGGGATCGTATGTTCCCAACAAGCTGATGATCGCCGGGTTCATCGTCATTCCGTTGTTGATCGCCGGACTGCTGCTGGATTTCGGGTTCGGGATCTCGAAGTTCTGGCTCATCGGCATCGGGGCCATCTTCATCTTCGCCCAGACGATCGCCGCTGCCCGCGTGCGAGCGGAAACGGGCCTGCCGACCCAGCACGTGTCGTACGAATACACCAAGCTGCCCATCGTTCTCGGGATTACCGGTTTGAGCGGAGCTCCGGCGTATGTCCGCTGGATCTCGCTGGCGTTCCTTCCGATGTCCCTGTTGTTCCGCAGCCTTCCGCAGCAGTTGGAAAACCTGGAGCTGGCCCGGCGTCACAAGGTCAACTACGGCACGATCGCCATTGCCAGCGTCACGGCCGTGCTCGTTGCGGTTGGCGTGGGCATGGTCAGCTGGCTGGTCCTGAGTTACTACTGGGGCAGCCCGTTTATCGGTGCCGAGGTCTTCAGCACCGGCAGGGGCGCGACCGACAGCTTCGGCCTGGCGCGGTATGCCCTGTGGGTCAGCCACTTCAAGGGCGAGCTGGGCCTGGGGCAGTTCAACCGTCCCCACTGGATCCCCATCACGTTCATGGGCATCGGGTTTGTGGTGTTCGGCGCGTTGTCGTTCCTTCGCGGCCGCTTCCTGCGGTTCCCGCTTCACCCGCTGGGCTATCTGCTGTTGCTGATGAGCATCTACTACTCCTGGATCTCTCCGTACGTCAAGGGCGGGGAATTCCACAGCCAGGAGCTTTCGCTGCTGTGGGGTAGCGTGTTCGTCGCCTGGGTGATCAAGAAGCTGGTCATCAAGTACGGCGGGATGAACATGTACAAGAAATCCAAACCACTGTTCATCGGTTTGGTCGTCGGAGCGGTTTTCTGTATCTTCGCATGGAACATGACCGATCTGGTCTGTTCGATGATTGCCGAAGGCAACACCGACGTCGGTCCCTTTATTAAGCACTTTACGGATAGACCTCCGTACAGTCCGCGGTTCTATTGATCGAGAATAGGAGCGAATCAACGTGGCAAGCAGGCTAGCAATGCTGCTGACATGCTTTACTGTCCTGTGCTTGATGGGACAGGGCTCCGGACCGCACAACGCCGCGATGGCCGCCCCCTCGGGAGCGACCACCACGCAGGCCGGTGCGACCACAGCCCCCGCAACCGAAACCGACCAGCCCACCGAGGCCAGTCGGCACGAGAAGCGGGTCAAGAAGATCAGCCCCTCAGAAATACGGTACTTCGAGCGTCTGGCGACATTCAATGCCGACGCCCTGAAGAACATTGATCAGCGGACCGACAAGCAGGCGCTCCGGGAGCGGATGGACGAGATCCTCGCTGCGGGGAAGCTGTTCGTCGGTGCCCGCAAGTACACCCGCGCCGAAGGCGAGCGCTACGCCCGCGCCCCCATTCATCGCTATCTCCAGAAGGAGATCGATGAACTGGAGTCGCACGGCCTGGTCGATCTCGGCTCGCTGCAGGGCGTCGTCGGCGTGCCGGTGATGACCGATGCCCTCAATGATGATCAGCTGCGGGAAGACAAGCCCGCCCACCTGAGGATCGGACAGCAGGAGTTCGAGGTGCTCCCGATGTGGCCCAACGGGGCCATGCCTTCCCTGGCGCCCAAGGGCGGTCTGCAGGGCAGGCTGATTTATGTCGGAGCGGCTGAGTGGAAGGACCTGGAGGGGCTGGACCTGAAGGGCGCCATCGCGCTGGCGGATTTCGAGGCATCGCGTAACTGGAACCGCCTGGTGAACATGGGCGCCCAGGCGGTGGTGGTCCGCCGGGACGGCAACATCAACCGGGAAAACGCCGAGGGCTGGTTCAGCAACACGCCGGTCCCGTTCCCGCGATACTACGTGGACGAGAAGATCGGTAGCGAGCTGCTGGCCCGGGCGACCCGCAAGGAGTACCTGGAAGACGGCAGCGTTCGGACGATCGACGGCAAAGAGGCGTCGCTGCACGGCGGGCACGTGTACGAGATGCGGCGGTTCGAGTCGCCGATGGCGTATCTGCCGCCCACCGACCCGGTGGTATACAAGGTGCAGCGGCAGGATCTGCTGATCCGGATCGCCGTGCAGTTCGGGGTCAGCCCCGGACAGCTCAGACAGCTCAACGCCGACGTACTCGGCGACAAGGAAGCCGGGGAGCTCGTGGGCAAGACGCTGAAGATCCCCGAGAGCACCAGGACGTATGAAATCCGGCAGAACGATCTGCTGGACCGGCTGGCCGTCGAATACGGCGTCGATGCCGAAGCGATCCGCAAGGTCAACGGTCTGGAGGCAGGTCAGCGTTTGACGGCAGGGATGGAAGTGACGATCCCGAACGTCGACAAGCCGGTGACGCTGCTGGTGCCCATCGATGCGGTGTCCGTCGTCCCCGATGCCCGACTGGGCGGCAAGGCGGCGTTCAACATGGCCATCGCGCTGGAAGCGATGGAACACCTGGCCACCTCCAAGGACATCGTCCGCCGGAAGGGCATTCTCTTCGGGTTCCTGGACGCCGAGGCGATGGGCGGGATGTCCAGCAGGACGTTCGCCGAATCGCTCCTGCTGCTGAACGACGAACTGGCGACCACCCGCTACGAAGACCCGGAAGAGAAGCTTCGCCGGTATCGTCTCGGGGTTAAGTGGTTCAAGGACCCCGAATCGGTGGAAATGGGCGAGGACGACCTGCTGTGGTTCGGCGAGCAGTGGCTTCGCGGACGCGTGGAAGAGCGGCGTGTGCATTTCGCCGAGCAGCGTGCCGCCGCCAAGCGCCGCCGCCTGGAAAACAGCAACCAGATCATCCGCCTGCGTGAGGACCTGCAGGAACTCGAAGAAGGCGACCGGCAGCTCCGGCAGGAAATCCAGCAGCGCATCGAAGAACTGCAGCGCGGGATGGAAGTCTTTACCGCCCGGATCAAAACCGAGTCCGAGAAGCTCGACCGCGTGGTGGAGGTCAAGCGGAACTCGCTGGACAAAACCACCGGCTGGGCAGAGCGTATCGATCTTCTCCGCAGGGAGCTGATCCGCCTGAAAGAGCAAGGCCACGCCGAGGAGCTGGGCTTCTCCCTGGAGCGGATGGAGCGTCGCCTGCGCGCGGAGAGGGAAGAGCTGGCGTTCTACCAGAAGCTCAGCGAGAACAATAAGAATGTAGTGCAGACCGTGATGATGAAGCTGCACGACACCCTGGAGCCGAGCGAACCGCTGCTGGGATGGATTCTGAATCTCAGCGACGGGTCCCACTCGCTGAACCTGCGGGAGTCGTTCCGCGCGGGCATCATCAAGCTGGACCCGAAGCGAGGCTATCTCGACCGCTTCAAGGAGGTCCTGTCCTACGCCAGCGTGCAGGCCGGGTGGACCGAGGACTGGCTGGTGCTGACCGACAAGGACGCCGGCGAGGTGCCGGTCGCCAACACCGGGAAAGTCGGCACGTACGTGGACTTCTGGCTCGCCCCGCGCATCGCGGTGCTCAGCGTAGGCACCCATAACGACAACGAACTGCTGCTGGACACCCCGCGCGATGTTCCTTCGGAGATGAACTTCGACAACCTCAGCACGCAGGCCCGCAACATGCTGGTGCTCCTGCGGATGGGGCTGGAAAACCCGATCGACACGCTGGCCCCCGATAAGCTGACCAAGGCCCGTTACTCGCGCCTGATCGGCACCGTAGCCAAGTACAATGTACGTTCCGGCCTGAATGCCGAAGACCCGATCGCCGACGTGAGCGTGTACTTCCCCGGGCTGCAGAAGCAGGAAGGCGCCAACTCCCGCAACACGGCCAAGTTCCTCGGGACCCGCAAGAGCCTCCTCCGCAAGTCCCTCCTGAACGGCAGCTACGCCATGCCGCTGGAAAGCTTGACCTTCCAGGGCAAGCCGATGGTTTATGCCTACCGTCTGGATCGGGACACTGCCTTGTTTGACATGGTCGTGGACCAAGGCCAGATCGGCACCGGCAAGCAGAAGCCGAACGTCTCCTTCGCCGGAGGCGAGGACGTCGACAAGAAGCTGATCATGACGGAGGTTTATCCGTTCGTGTTCTGCCCGGGCGTGGATCCGATGGACTACAAGGCCCTGGGTTCCGAGGAGCAGACCGTTGCGGTCCGCGACGTGGCCTTCAACGGAGAGCCCCGCCACTATGCGTTGGACAACCCGCCGCTGAAATACAGCGAAACCGACATGGACGCCAACATCCTCTATGCCGAACCGGGACGGCGTACCCAGGTGATCGCCAAGCGGAACATCGCCTACAAGATGCTGCTGATCGGCGCGGTAAATGAGGAATATCCCAGGGGTTACGGCTACCAGATCGGCCCGAAGTACAATGAGGAAACCGGAGAGGTCATCGATCGCAACCTGATCCTCCCGTTTGCCGAGTACGAGATCGCCCGGCAGATGCGCGAGCTGGCCGAGGAACGTCGGAAGCTTTACGAGGATCGCGGCATCTCCGATCGCTCCGTGGCGGTCAGCGTCAAGCGAGCCGACGACAAGCTCGACCTGGCCCGGGAAGCTTTTGACAAGCGTGACTGGCGGGCCGGCGTCGGAGCCAGCCGGGAAGCGTGGGGCATCCTGGTCAAGAGCTACCCGCGTATTATGGAGCTCGGTCGGGAGGCGGTCTTCTCCGCGGTGGTGCTGATGGCGCTGCTGGTCCCCGCGGCGGTCTTCCTCGAGAAGCTGATCATCGGCGGCAGGGGAATCGTCGCCCGCCTGATCGGCATCACGATCATCTTTGTGCTGGGCACGGTCTTCCTGAACTACTTCCACCCGGCGTTCCAGATTTCCGTCTCGCCTTTCATCGTCATGATCGCCTTTACGATGATCCTGATGTCGGTGGTGGTGCTGACGCTGATGTACCAGCGGTTCGACGTGCTGGTCCGGCGTGCACGTGCTGCCGGCGGGGAAGTTGAGAGCGAGGAAATCAGCCTGATGTCGTCGCTGTCGACCGCACTGGCCCTGGGCGTCTCGAACCTCAAGAAGAGGCCCGCCCGCACGGCCCTTACGGTCTTCACCGTGACGGTGCTGACGTTCTCGATCATCACGTTCGTGTCGGTCAAGGGCAGCGACACGTTGCTGGAACGCGACGTGCAGCTGGACACCCACGTCGGAAGCGAGAGCATCGACCCGATGCCGCCTGCCTACAGCGGTGTGCTGTTCCGCAACTACCAGTGGAAAGGCCTGGAGGTCAACTTCGTCTCCGCCATCCAGAGCGAGTTCGGCCCGCACTTCGAGATGACCGTCCGCGGATACTACGTCCAGCAGGAGGGCGGCAACAACCAGGACCGCGAAGGCGCCAACCAGGAAGAGATCCGGTATGGCGAGAACACCACCATCGCCACGGCCCTGATGAGCTTCGAGCCGAACGAGACGCACTTCAGCAAGCTGCACAGGGCGGTCAGCAACAAACAGTGGTTCCGCGGTGAGAACCGGTCGATCGGCCGGGCCGCCGACAAGGACATGCTGATCATCCCGTTCGAGCTGGCCAACCGGCTGAAGATCAAGTCCCACATGCTCTACCAGGGCCCGGACGTCTACACCGTTGAGGAGACTGCCCCCGTCGAGCAGGTGGCCCGGGAGATCGGCCGGCTGCGGAATCTGGCCGTGTCCGCCGACGACCTGAAACTTCTGAACAATCTGACCGGCGACACCGTCGAAGCAGGCACCGAACTGCAGGTGCCGATCCGCTGGAGCTTCCAGGCGGACATGACCCTGGCCGAGGTGGCGATGTACCTCGGTATCCCCGTCGATGAGGTCCGCGATATCGAGGGGCTTGGCGGAGACGCCTTCACCAAGCCGGAGCTCCTCGAAGGCGAGGAAGTGAAGCTTGAGAATTACCACCTGGCCCGCGACGTGGAACTGCTGCTGCCCCGACGCAAGCTCCTTGAAAAGGACCAGCTCCCGCGGGTGCAGCTCAAGAGCCGCTGGTGGCGGGTCATGGGCATTCTGGACTCGGAGAAGGCCGACCGCATCCGGGACATCAGCGGCAAGAGCCTGGCGATGGTGGACTACCTCCGCAGTGCGTTTACGCCCAACATCGCCGTCGGCGACCTGGTCAACGAGTCCGCTTCGTACCACATCAGCTGGGACACCCTGGTGATCATCCCGCGGACATCGGGTGCGGACGTCAAGTCCAAGCCTCGCACGGTGGCGGTCAAGTTCCCCGACGACATGTCGGAAGAGCAGGTCGCCCGCTTCCAGAAGGACGTGGCATTGCGGCTGAATCGCAGCATGTTCGCGAACTTCCCGAACACGCCGGACGACCAGCTGGCGATCGTGACCACGCAGGAGGACAGCAGTGTCGGCGGTCTGGCGAAGATCGTCGTGCCGGTGATTCTCTGCGTGCTGATCGTGCTGAACACGATGATGGCCAACGTGGAAGAACGCAAGGGCGAGGTCGGCATGCTGGGCGCGATCGGCCTGAGCCCGTCGCAGATTTCCTTCCTGCTTCTGAGCGAATCGGCGGTATTCAGTGTGCTGGGCATCGTCTTCGGGACGTTCTCCGGACTGCTGTTCGCCAACACCGTCGATTACATCCAGGTCAATCACAATCCTGAATTCCTCAGCACGCTCTCGGTGAACTTCACGTCACTGAGCAGCCTGGCCCTGGCGATGGGTACCGGGCTGGTGGTGCTGCTGGCGACGATCATTCCGGCCCGCAAGGCTGCGGCCCTGGCCGCCCCGAGCGGAATGGCCAACTGGGAACTGCCCGAACCGAGTCCGGACCGCCGTATCGGGTTCGACCTGCCGTTCACGCTGACCCGCGGAAACGCCGTGGGCATGATGGCGTTCTTCCGGCAGTTCCTGGTCAATCACACCGACGCGGCCAGCCAGGACTTCAACTGCCGGAACATCCGGCACGCGTTGATCTCCAACGGCGAGGATGCGCTGATGATCCGCACGGACATGTGGTTGGCGCCGTACGACCTGGACGTCGCCCAGGATCTGGAAATGAAGGTTACCCCGACCGAAAACGAGGGCGTCTTCGGTGTCAATATCGTACTGCACCGCACCTCCGGTACCGAGGAGGCGTGGCTGCGTACGAACTACGGGTTCATGGACCTGGTGCGGCACCAGTTCCTGATCTGGAGAAACCTAGACGACGCCGCCCGCAAGAGATACATCAACGAAGGTGCGGAGCTGTTCCAGGGAGCTAGCTCGTAACATGGCTAAACAAGAACAATTTTACGACTCAAAATTCAGTATTGAGGCGATCCAGCACGAGCCGTTCGAGAACGGTTTCACGTGGCGGGCCGTGCTGGGTGCGTTCTTCGTCGCGTTCGTGATGCTCCCGGGCGTGATCTTCATGGGCCTGATGATCGGTCAGGACCTGGGAACCGCCGCCGACTGGGTCACCATCATCCTGTTCGTGGAACTGGCCCGGCGATCCTTCGTCGTCCTGCGAAAGCAGGAACTGTTCATGCTGAAATATACCGTCAGCCACCTTTCTCACATTCAGGGCGGACTGGCGCTGGGCGGCGGAATCTTCGCCACCCTCATCTGGAACCGGTACCTGCGGAACAGCGAGTTCTTCCGGAACTTCGGCATCGCCGAGGACGTGCCCGACTGGTTCGCTCCCTACGGCGATATCGCATTCGAATCCAGCTTCTACGATACGGTCTGGTGGCCGGTTATCGGAGTGATCGTCGGTTCCATGCTGCTGAGCAAGCTCACCCAGCTGTCGCTGGGCTGGCTGGCGTACAAGGTCACCGTCGACGTGGAAAAGCTGCCGTTCCCGCTGGCACCGATCAACGCCGAAGGTGCCATCGCCCTGGCAGAGCGGTCCCGCGATGAGAACAAGAAGGGCTACCGCCAGTACTGCTTCTCCATCGGCGTGATGGTCGGTGCGGTGTTCAGCCTGTTCTACACGTCCGTGCCGATGCTCTCGCAGGCGTTCTTCGAGAAGCCCATCCAGCTGCTGCCGATCCCGTTCTGGGACCTGACGAAAACAACCGAAGAAATTCTCCCTGCCGCGGCCATCGGAATCAGTCTGAACCTCGGTCTGCTGTTCCTGGGGTTCGTGCTTCCGTGGCGCGTGGTCGTCGGCGGGTTCGTCACCTCGCTGCTCAGCCAGGTCATCCTCCCGCCGATCCTGCTGCAGTTCAACGTACTGAACAAGTGGGAACCGGGCAGCGACGCGATCAAGACGTACCTGGCCAACAACATCGACTTCTACATGTCGGTCGGTATCGGGATGTCCTTCGCCGTGTTCGCCGTGGGTATTTTGGGCATGGTCAAGTCCCTGGTGAGGTACTCCCGCAAGAAGAAAGCCGGTGTGGTCGATGCCGACGGTGCGGATATCTCCCAACTCTGGAAGCGGAACAAGGAGCGAGGCGACCCGCCCGTGCTGGCCGCCGTCGGCGTGTGGGTGCTGGCCTCGATTCTGTTCGTGGTCCTGGCCGACTTCCTGGTCAACGGGAACCTCCAGCCGGGCGAGAAACCGTTCAGCGTGTTCTGGCTGATCCTGTTCGCCTTTGTGTTTACGCCGATCAACACGTACATCAACGCCCGTATGTCCGGTATTGCCGGGCAGTACGCCGGGGTCCCGTTCATGATGGAAAGTGCGATTTTCATGTCCGGGTACAGCAAGGTGAACATCTGGTTCGCGCCCATGCCGCTGAAGAACTTCGGCAACATGGCCGACCAATTGCGAGTCTGCGAGCTGACGCGAACGAAGTTCACGTCGATTCTCCGGGCGGAGCTGTTGATCTTCCCGCTGATGATGCTGGCTTCCTTCATCTTCTGGAGTTACGTGAACTCGCTGGGCCCGGTCCCGTCGGACAGCTATCCTTACGTACAGAAGATGTGGCCGCAGTTCGCGACGATGAAGGCGCTGTGGGCCTCGTCGATGGTCGAGGGTGACTCGATGCTTCTGACGTCGCTCAAGCCGCTGGTGATCATCGGATCGATGGTCAGTGCACTGGGCCTGTTTGGTGTATTCAGTATCTTCGGCATTTCGGTGCAGTACATCTACGGTGGCATTGGTGCGGTGACGCAGTATCCGCACAAATGGTTCCTGCTGGTGTTGGGCGCCGTGCTGGGCCGGTACTACTTCTCCAAGAAGTTCGGCCAGGAGAAATGGCAGAACTACGCCCCGATTCTCGCGGT